>JAEDMP010000113.1 GCA_016302965.1 Bacteroidaceae bacterium | reverse complement strand
TCCAGCATATCCTCAGCGATGACTATGGCAACCGGCTGCACGGCTACCGTATTCGCGACATCATCGAGCACGACGGACAGATAGTGGTGGACACCGAAGACTATGGCTTCTCCTTCATCGACATAAAGACGGGACGCATCAGCAACATCAGTTCACCCTACATCCCCCTTACCTTTTTCGAAACCGGCAAGGGATTGGGCTACTCTTTGTTCAGGAATGGCTTGGCCCTGTTCAACAACGAACAGTTGGCTTTCAACGACATTCTCAAGAAGATGGGCGTGGGCGACCACTTCAGTGCCTACAGCATCATCAAGGACTATCAGGGGAACATCTATGCCGGTACCGATATCGGACTCGTCAGAAAGAATGCCCGGAGCGGAAAGGTGGAATTTGTCAAGAAGCTGGACAACTGTTGGATTTACGACCTTTGCACGGACTATCAGGGAAACCTGTGGATAGCAACCATGGGCAGTGGCGTCTGGCTGCTGGACATCAAGACCGACCAGCTGACCCACTACCAGCACCAAGCCAATAACCCACACTCACTGAGCAGCAACTCGGTGAGCAGCATCACCATCGACCATACGGGAAACCCGTGGTTCTCCACCGACCGTGGTGGCATCTGCCGCTACAACCGCAAGAGCAATGACTTTACCCGCTACTCCAAAGAGGAGGGACTGCCCGACGACATCGCCTACAAGATTGTAGAGGACAATGACGGCTACCTCTGGTTTGGTACCAACCGCGGACTGGTGCGCCTGCATCCCGCGAAGGAAGAGATACGCGTATTTACCAAGCGCGACGGCATCCCTTGCAACCAGTTCAACTATAAAGGCGGCATCCTCGCCTCCAACGGTCTCATCTATATGGCCACCATCAACGGACTGCTGGCCTTCTCGCCTCGACTGAGCGAGATGGGCGAGGTGAAGGACATCTTTTTCACGAACCTGGCGATTGACGGCCATGAGGTGACTCCATCCTCCCCCTCGTCGCCGCTGAAGAAGAATATCATGCTCACCGACCATATCACACTGGCCCACGACCAGGCCAATATCACGCTGAGCCTCTCGTCGCTGCTCTACTCGGCGGTGCAGGAGAACAACTACGAATACAAGCTGGCACCCATCGACAAGGAATGGCACTCTACCGGAACGGCCTCGGAAATCTCCTACGCCTCACTGGCTCCAGGCACCTACCACCTGCATATCCGTGTGCTCAGTTCCGCCTCCAAAGAGGAGTATGCCGAGCGCGAACTCACCATCGAGGTGCTGCCCGTCTGGTGGAAATCAACGGCCGCCTACTGCATCTATATCCTGATTCTCATCAGCATCGCCGTACTCTCGTTCCGCGTCTACCAGCAGCGGCAACGCGAGAAGTTTGCCGAACAGCAGAAACTGTTCAATATCGAGAAGGAGAAGGAACTGTACAAGAAGAAGGTGGACTTCTTCACCGAGGTGGCCCATGAGATACGTACGCCGCTGACCCTCATCAACGGTCCGCTCGAGATTATCAACGAGACGAAAATCAGCGACCCCCGACTGCGCAAAAACCTAGACACCATCGGCCAGAACACCCGACGGCTGCTGTCGTTGGCCTCACAACTGCTCGACTTCCGCAAGGTGGGTACCGACCATCTGAAACCCGTGTTCGAGAATGTGAACATCAACAAGCTGCTCACCGCCACCCTCGAACGTTTCGAGCCCACCTTCACCCACAACGGCAAGACACTCACCATCAGCCATGCCGACGAGAACATCACGGCCAATATCGACCGCGAAGCCATCACCAAGGTGCTGAGCAATCTGTTCAACAACGCACTGAAATACAGTGCCCATGCTACTTCCATCTCTATGCTGAAAGAGGGCGACAAGCTGCGCCTCACCGTGCTCAGCGACGGCACTCGCATTCCGCAAGACAACGCCGAGCATATCTTTGAGCCCTTCTTCCGGCTGAACAATGCCCAGGAGAAACGCCAGATGGGCAGCGGCATCGGTCTGCCACTGGCCCGCTCGCTCGCCCAACTGCACAAGGGACAACTCTACCTCGACACCACTATCACCGAGGGCAATGCCTTTGTGCTCATCCTGCCGCTCAACATCACCCCCACACAGGCCGAAAAGGCGGAGAAAGCCAAGGAGCTGGCTGCCGCTCCCGACCATCCGTTGGAGGAGAAGACCACTCTGACCAACGAGAACTCGCGCGGACGCACCATCCTCGTGGTGGAAGACGAGGAGGAAATCAAGGAATATATGGTGGAGAGACTGCAGAAATCATTCATCGTGGAGCAGGCCGCCAACGGTGTGGAGGCGCTCGACATTCTGCAGAAGGAGCATGTAGACCTGGTGGTGAGCGATGTGATGATGCCCGAGATGGACGGTCTCGAACTGTGCCATCAGATCAAGAGCAACATCAAACTGAGCCATATCCCCGTGGTGTTCCTCACGGCCAAGAACGATACCGACTCGAAGATTGAAGGACTGAAGGCGGGAGCCGAGGCTTATGTAGAGAAGCCTTTCTCCTACGAATATCTGCTCACCCAGATCAAGTCACTGCTCAAGAACCGAGAAAAGGAGCGCGAAGCCTTCTCGAAACGTCCCTTCTTCCCCATCGACAATATCCAGATGAGCAAGGAGGACGAGGAGATGATGCAGAAGGTCATGAACATCATCAACGAGAACATCAACGACGAGGAGTTCAACGTGGAGCGACTGGCCGACCTGATGTACATGAGCCGTTCAAGTCTGCTGCGCAAAATCAAGCAACTCTTCAACATGCCGCCCCTCGAGTTCATCCGTCTGGTACGTCTGAAGAAGGCTGCCGAACTCATCCAGGAGGGCAACCACCGTGTGGGTGAAATCTGCTATATGGTGGGCTTCGGCAACCCCTCCTACTTTGCCAAGATGTTCAACCGCCAGTTTGGAGTCACGCCCAAAGAGTTTGAACAGCAGATGACGAAACTCCGACGCACGGCCAACAGCCAGGAAGACTAAGCGGAGCTTCCTGGCTGTTGGCATGCGGGGCGTATGTTCCGCCTTATTTCGTAGCGAGTTTGAGCTTGGTGCTCTTCAAGCCGGGAGCAGAAACCGTGACGAAAACCGGCGAAGGAGTGGTGCCTGCGCGGAGAATGGCAAGACACGAACCGTTGAAGAGTTTCTGACGATCTGTGACGCTGAGCTCGTCGGTGTTGATATTGCCATTGCTCATGGCGGCAAGCGTGGCATTGCCCTCCACCTTGACGGTGACATCGCCTACGGCATTGCTCACGCGACGGCCCTTGCTGTCGACGGCAATCACGCGTATATGCTGCAAATCCATCCCATCGGCCTGCCATCCGTCATGGTCGGCCACAGCCTTCAGAGCCACGGCCTTGCCCGTGGTCACAATCTTGTGGCGGGCCACAATCTTGCCGTCGGTGCGTGCGATGGCCTCGCAATAGCCGTCCTGATAGACCACGTCCTCCCAACGAATCTGGTTGCGCATCTTGGCACTGGCCTTGTCGTTCTTCTTGGTACCATAGCTCTTGCCGTTGACGAGCAGTTCCACTTCGTCGGCATTGGTATAGGTAGTCAGCGAAAGCTTGGTGCCGGGAGTGCGGTTCCAGTGGTCGCTCTGTCCGTCATTGCCGGTCTGCACGCCGTTCCACATGATGCTGCCTTTCGATTCTGTCACGGCAATGTGCACCACAGGCTCTTCGGGTTTGAAGAACGAGCGCATATAGTAAGCTTTGGGCTTGGCCTCAAGTGAAAGGTCGAACACGCCCTGAGCCCATCCTTTGGCCGGCCATCCCTGGCTCTCGCCGAGATAGTCGATGGCTCCCCAATAGGCCAGTCCGATGACCTTGTCGAGATCCATGGCAAAATAGTTCTCACCCATGGCAGCCACCGAGGCCTCACTCTGATAGAAGTTCATCCAGGGGAAGCGCTTGCCGTCGCCGGGGAAATACATATAGCGGTAGTTGTAGGACTGGATATCGGTCACCTTGGCCAGGTCGCAGGGCAGCGAGTCGGTCTCCCAGTTGCGGTAGCGGGGGTGCATGGCCACCGTGACCTTGCGTGTGGTGTCATAGCGCTGGATGAGCGTCTTCATCAGTTTGTATTGGGTCACGCCCCAGTCGTTGAAGGGGGTATCATTATACGACTGCAGCTCGTTGCCCATCGACCAGAGCACGACGGAGGGATGGCAGCGGTCACGCTTGATGAACTCTTCCACATGTTGCATCCAGAGATTGGAGAAATGGTTGCGTCCGCCACCCACATACTGGTCGTTCCATTTGTCGTAGAGCTCATCCACGACGAGGATACCGTTTTCATCGCAGAGGTCGAGGAACGACTCGCTGTATGGATTATGAGAGGTGCGGATATGGTTCATGCCGAATTCCTTCATCAGTTTGATACGCTTTTCCA
>JAEDMP010000044.1 GCA_016302965.1 Bacteroidaceae bacterium | reverse complement strand
ACTCACCAGAGCTACACGCTATTTGATAGTGTTTTGTTATGTCTTTACCTATCGGCCTCATTTGACCTCCTCAAAGTCGGCGTCTTCGGCGGCCTGGGAACCGTCTCCCTGCTTGGCATTGGCATCGTAGCCACCCTGCTGTCCGCCGGGTTGGGCTCCGGGCTGGGCGCCGCCCTGCTGGTACATCTGGGCGCTGGCGGCCTGCATCACCTGGTTCAGGTTGTTCATGGCCGTGTCGATGGCGGCGATATCCTGGGCCTTGTGGGCATCCTTGAGCTGCTGGAGTGCCTGCTCGATGGCTGGCTTCTGGTCGGCTGGCAGCTTGTCGCCGTTGTCCTTCATGAAGTTTTCTGTGGTGAAGATGAGCGAGTCGGCCTGGTTCAGCTTGTCGATGCGCTCACGCTCGGCCTTGTCGGCGGCGGCGTTGGCTTCGGCCTCAGCCTTCATGCGGTCGATTTCCTCCTTGCTCAAGCCTGATGAAGCCTCGATGCGGATGGCCTGCTCCTTGCCTGTGGCCTTGTCCTTGGCCGACACCTTGAGGATGCCGTTGGCATCGATGTCGAAGGTCACCTCAATCTGGGGCACACCGCGGCGTGCGGGAGCGATGCCGGTGAGGTTGAACTGTCCGATGCTCTTGTTCTGGGCGGCCATGGGGCGCTCGCCCTGCAGCACGTGGATGGTCACCTCGGTCTGGTTGTCGGCAGCTGTCGAGAAAACCTCGCTCTTCTTGCAGGGGATGGTGGTGTTGGCCTCGATGAGCTTGGTCATCACACCGCCCATGGTCTCGATACCGAGCGTCAGCGGAGTCACGTCGAGCAGCACGATGTCGCCTACGCCGCCCTCCTTGTTGAGGATGGCACCTTGGATGCAGGCACCCACGGCCACCACCTCGTCGGGGTTCACACCCTTCGAAGGCTCCTTGCCGAAGTAGTTCTTCACCAGCGTCTGCACGGCGGGGATGCGGCTCGAACCGCCCACGAGAATCACCTCGTCGATGTCGGAGGTGCTCAGCTTGGCATCGCGCATGGCGTTCTGGCAGGGCACGAGACAGGCCTGGATGAGGTTGTGGGCCAGCTGCTCGAACTTGGCGCGGGTGAGCGTCTTTACCAGGTGCTTGGGCACACCGCCAACGGGCATGATATAGGGCAGGTTGATTTCGGTAGAGGTGGAACTAGAGAGCTCGATCTTGGCTTTCTCGGCAGCCTCCTTCAGGCGCTGCATGGCCATGGGGTCGCCCGTGAGGTCGGCACCCTCATCGTTCTTGAACTCCTGTACGAGCCAGTCGATAATCACCTGGTCGAAGTCGTCACCGCCCAGGTGGGTGTCGCCGTTGGTGGAGAGCACTTCAAACACACCGCCACCGAACTCGAGGATGGAGATATCAAACGTACCGCCACCGAGGTCGAACACGGCAATCTTCATGTCCTTGTTGGCCTTGTCCACACCATAAGCCAGGGCGGCTGCGGTGGGCTCGTTCACGATGCGCTGCACGTTCAGACCGGCAATCTGTCCGGCCTCCTTCGTGGCCTGGCGCTGAGAGTCGGAGAAGTAGGCGGGAACGGTAATCACCGCGTCGGTCACCTCCTGGCCGAGATAGTCCTCGGCGGTCTTCTTCATCTTCTGCAGCACCATGGCCGAAATTTCCTGTGGAGTATACTTGCGGCCGTCGATGTTGACACGGGGATAGCCACCCTCGTTCACTACCGTGAAGGGCACGCGGTTCACCTCTTTCTCCACCTGGCTCCAGTTTTCGCCCATGAAGCGCTTGATGCTGTAGACGGTGTTTTTGGGGTTGGTGATAGCCTGGCGCTTGGCGGGGTCGCCCACCTTGCGCTCGCCACCCTCCACGAATCCAACGACAGAAGGCGTAGTGCGCTTGCCTTCGCTGTTGGCGATTACAACGGGTTCGTTGCCTTCGAATACGGCAACGCATGAGTTAGTTGTTCCTAAGTCGATTCCAATAATCTTTCCCATAATGCTTTATTTTTTTTATTTTTTTGTTATTATTCTTGTTGATACTGACGGAGAAGCAATGCCGGGGCAGCCGTCTCCATCAGGAAAAATGCAAAGGGTGTGCCAAAAAGAAAATATTTGCCCCCTCGGACGGGAAAAATACGCCATTTTGGCACAACTATGAGAAAAAATACGTATCTTTGCACCCGAATCTACTGACATCGGGGCAGACATGCCGCAGTACTGTCAGTCGGACGCCCCTATATATATAAATATGTGTATCCGCCATGTACATCAAAAACCTGTTTATCGCCTGTCTCACCCTGTCATCCCTCGCCGTCGGCGCTCAGGAGAGTGACAGTTATTTTGTCTATACCAAAAACTTCAACCCCAAGACCCAGCAGACCGCTGAGAGCCCGAAAGCCGAGGAGAAGCCCGACTTCATCTCGCAGCACTTCCGTTTCCACAGCCTCTGCGACTGGCAACCCGGCATGAAGTTCATGGTCATGCCCGAGAAGTATGACCTCATCGTCAGCACCTTCTGCGACGCCGAGACGCGCAGGGAGGTGGACAACGGCACGTTGCGCCACAAGATTATGGTCTACAAGGGACACCAGGTGGTGAACGGCCACAGCCGTGTGATCTTCAACTGCCAGGAAGACCAGAAGGACTACTACTACCAAATCACTACCGGCTCCTTCGAGAGCTACTGCGGAGGCAAGATGGGTGTGCCCACGCTGGCCTATCTCGGCGATGTGGACACGGCCAGGGTGCAGCTCGTGGGCCGTACGCTTGTGACCAAACTTAAATCCTACTACCGCGACAGCAACCTCTTGGAAGACGGAAGGGAGAAGGTGAACACGCGCAAGGAGCAGGAGGTGAAGGTGGTGGCTGTCGGTGTGGGTAGCCGCAAGTATCCTGTGAAACTGATTGTCGAGGACGAGAAGGGCGAGCAGTTCTTTATGGACGTGGCCATCAGCCGGACCAACAGCGGCATGCGCGACGATGAGTTCGGAGCCGCCGACGAGGTGCCCCATACGTTCCGCGGAGCCTTCGACCTGAGAGACGAGTTCACAAGCTCTAACAAGGACTATGCCCGATACCTGGACAAACAGGTATATACCCTCTATGCCACGAAGATGAAAAACCAGAAGGGCGAGGACGTGAGGGTGGTGAAACTGTCGCGCTTCAAGGTGACGAAGATACAGGCCAGCGAGCGCGAAAACTATGTCACCTTCACCCTGAAATCACTGAAGAGCGGCGAGGTGTTCACCAAGGAGGTGACCTTTGCCAACCAGGACGTCATCGGAGCCGTGGATGGCAACGACGAGTCGTATGTGGCTGAGCTCTTCTCGCTGGGCGACCCGGGAAAGGATGTACCCGCCGCCCATCGTGACCTCATCCAGAAGGGAAGAATCGCCAAGGGATTCACCCGTCAGGAGGTGCTCCTGGCCAAGGGCATGCCGATGAAGAAAATCTACCGCGAGAACGGGGTAGAGGAGTGGGCTTACCAGAACGGAACCATCGTCAGATTCGACAAGAACGGAAAGGTGGTGAAGTGATTGTATAATCCCCGGACAATAATCACTGAACAAATCCAATGACATCATGATGAAGAAAAAAATATTCCCCCTCATGGCCGCCACGCTTCTGGCCGGCCACCACACGGCACAGGCCGATGAGTTCACCCTGCTTTCCGTAGCTACTGCCAACGGCGAGGCAACCGCTCTTGAGATTGAAGACATCAGCCGTTTGACCTTCACCGACACGCAGCTTGTCGTGTGGATGAACGACGGCACGCAGCAGAACTTCAGTCTTGACACATTCAGCCAGATGGCGCTCAGCGGAGGTTCGGCCGGCATCCACGCCGCCGCATCGGGCGAGGGAGACATAAGGATTGACGGTGGGGTGCTCACCGTCAGTTGCCAGCAGCCCGGAACGCTTCGCATCTATAATACAGGTGGCAAGCTCGAGGCCAGTTTCCAGCTCAGCCAGGGCGACAACCAACTGGTCTTGCCGCAGCTAACAAAGGGCGTTTACCTCATCCAAACACCCTCCAAACAGGTGAAAAAGACCAATATACCATAATCGTGGTATGCGAAATAACCTCTTTGTGCGATTTCATATACCGAATAATCGCCGTACCTTTGCAGACGTAAACATGAAACAAATAATATTCACATAAAAACAAAGAGGTTATGAGCAACAAAAAATTACATTTCGAGACACTGCAACTCCATGTAGGTCAGGAACAGGCCGACCCAACCACCGACAGCCGCGCCGTACCTATCTATCAGACCACGTCGTACGTATTCCGTAACTCACAGCATGCCGCCGACCGTTTCGGACTGCGCGATGCCGGCAATATCTACGGACGACTCACCAACTCCACCCAGGGCGTGCTCGAAGAGCGCGTGGCTGCCCTCGAAGGGGGCGTGGCCGGACTGGCCGTCGCTTCGGGTGCCGCCGCCATCACCTATGCCCTGCAGAATGTGGCACGCAACGGTGACCACGTGGTGGCAGCCAACAATCTCTACGGAGGCACCTACAATCTGCTGGAGCACACGCTCAGCACACAGGGAGTGGAGACAACCATCGTAGACCCCGCCGATTTCGACGCCGTGGACGCCGCCTTCCGTCCCAACACCAAGGCCGTCATCATCGAGACCTTCGGCAACCCCAATGCCAGCGTGACCGACATCGACCGCATTGCCGAAATAGCTCATCGGCATGATACCATCGTCATTGTCGACAATACCTTCGGCACCCCCTATCTCATCCGCCCCATCGAGCACGGAGCCGACGTGGTGGTCCACTCGGCCACGAAGTTCATCGGAGGCCATGGCAGTTCGCTCGGTGGTGTCATCGTGGATGCCGGCAAGTTCGACTACAAGGCCCATGCCGACAAATATCCCTCGCTGGCCAAACCCGACCCCAGCTATCACGGTGCCGTCTTCGCCGACGTGGCCGGAGCAGCCGCCTTCGTTACCCGCATCAGGGCCGTCATCCTGCGCGATACGGGTGCCGCCATATCGCCCTTCAATGCCTGGATTCTGCTCCAGGGACTCGAAACACTCTCGCTGCGTGTGGAGCGCCACGCCTACAACACGGCCAAGGTGGTGGAATTTCTCGCCAACCATCCCAAGGTGGCACGCGTCAACCATCCCTCGCTGCCCTCGCATCCCGACCATGAACTCTACCGGAAACTCTTCTCCCAGGGCGGAGGCAGCATCTTCACCTTTGAGGTGAAGGGAGGCGAACAGGAGGCCTGGAAGGTGATTGACCGTCTGCAGATCTTCTCGCTCCTGGCCAACGTGGCCGACGTGAAGAGTCTCGTCATCCATCCCGCCACCACCACCCACTCGCAGCTCTCGCCACAGGAACTTGAGGAACAGCACATCTATCCCTCCACCATCCGTCTGAGCATCGGTACGGAGCACATCGACGACATCATCGCCGACCTCGACCAGGCCCTCGCTGCCATCTGAAGATAAGCAGGAGTGTGGGTGTCCACTCTTCTTACTCAAATTTACAGTATCGTTTCCATCAAACAAAAGTATTGAAAACTATGGCAAAAATAGCACAACAACTCACCGACCTTATCGGACAGACCCCCCTGCTCCAACTCAATAAGTATTCGGAAATCAAAGGCATCGGCAATGCCATCATCGCCAAGGTGGAGTTTTTCAACCCCGGAGGCAGTGTGAAAGACCGTATCGCGCTGGCGATGATTGAGGATGCCGAACAGAAGGGCATCCTGAAACCCGGAGCCACCATCATCGAACCCACCAGCGGCAATACCGGCGTGGGACTGGCACTGGTGTCGGCCGTCAAGGGCTATCACCTCATCCTCACCATGCCTGAGACGATGAGCGTGGAGCGACGCAACCTGGTGAAGGCTTACGGCGCAACAGTCAAACTGACCCCCGGGGCTGAGGGAATGGCCGGGGCCATCCGTGAAGCCAAACATCTAAGGGATATCACCCCGGGATCCGTCATCCTGCAGCAGTTTGAGAATCCTTCAAATCCCCAGCGGCACTATGAGACTACGGGATTGGAACTCTGGAAGCAGACTGATGGACAAATTGACATCTTCGTGGCTGGAGTGGGAACGGGAGGTACCGTCTCGGGCATCGGTAAAAGGCTCAAGGAAATGAACCCCAACGTGAAAATCGTGGCCGTGGAACCCGCCGCATCGGCTGTGCTCAACGGCAAACCGTCGGGACCCCACAAGATTCAGGGTATCGGAGCGGGATTTGTGCCGCAGACCTATGATGCCGCCGTCATTGACGAGGTCATCGACGTGGAGAACGACGATGCCATCCGCACGGGCCGCGAACTGGCCAGCCAGGAGGGACTGCTCGTGGGCATCTCGTCGGGTGCCGCCGTATTTGCCGCCACCCAGCTCGCCCTGCGTCCCGAGAACAAGGGCAAGCGTATCGTGACCCTGCTGTCCGACACCGGCGAGCGCTATCTCTCTACCGTGCTCTATGCCTTTGAGGAGTATCCTCTTTGATTCCGGAACCGAGGAAGCATGCCTTCTGATGAGGTTCCAATAGTGAATAATAAAAAGGAAGAAGGAAGTCCAAGACCGGCGATGGTCTATGGGCTTCCTTCGTCCTTTTTTTATTCATGTCTATTCCGGAATCCTATTTCAGATAGGTTTTCCCTTTAGCCACCCTCACCTGCTTCTGCTCTCCGTGGCTGCGTCTGCCGCCCAGGGTATAAGCGGGTTTGTCCCCGTTCATGCCCTCGGCACTCTCGGTGGCTTCCGGTTGGTGGATTCCGTTGGTGAGGTCTTCGGTCAGTGCCTTCACCTCGCTGGCATCCAGGGCATAGTTGAAGATGCGCAAATCGTCGATATAGCCCCGGAAATACGGGTCGGCCACAAACTGGCTCTTGCCAATCAGGTTGTGGATGGGGTGGATGTCGCTCGGTTTGATGGAGATGGCAGCGGTTGTGGCCTTCTCCTCGCCGTTCACGTAGATGGAGGCCCCATGGCTGCCTATCGTCACGGCCACATGCACCCATTTGGCGGCCGACATCTTGTCGCACTCCAACTGCTGCTCGTCGCCACCGTTCTTCAGGGCCAGTCGCATCCGGCCATTGTCGGCGGCAGGCGTGAGGAAGAGATAAGCGTCCACGCCATTGCCGAAGTCGAACAGGCGGGTCCACTGCTTCGTGCTGTTGGTCCAGAAAGCCCAGAAAGCGATGGTGATTTCGTCGCCGTTGGCCACCTCGTAGGGCAATTGCAGATAAGTGCTCGTGCCGTTGAGCAGAATCGACTGCGAGCCCGACCGGTGCAGATCCTGGAACTCGGGAGTGCCGCAGCAGGCCGCATCCATCATATTCTCTGTTGCATCTTCCAGCGAACCGTCGAAATGCCATCTGCCCACCTGTGCCTTCATCTCGGCCACCGTCACCTCGGATGACTCGGAGAGGGCAGACAGGTTGTTCGAGTGGTCGATGGCGCGCAGACAGTAGCGGTAGCGCTCGGCCGTCCTCACCGTATTGTCGGTGAAACGGGTGCCCTTGACGATGCGGGCGATGGTGTTCCACTCTTCGCTGTCGCCGTCGGCACGCAGAATCATGTAGCCCTCCAAGTCGCTCTCCGTATTGGCTTCCCAACTCAGCCGGACAGAGGCCGACTGGGCCTGCAGCTGAGGCTGGCGGGGAGCGGCGGGAGCCACCGTCTCGCACGCGGCATCGGTGGGAAGGAAGCGCCACAACTGGCGGTCGCGGGCCTCACCCTCTAATAGCGAGCACTGGACCACGTCGACATGGTTCACCGCATATTTTGTCTTCGAGGTGAGGTAGAGTGCGCTCTCGCGGTTGCGGATATAGTAGTAGCCCTCACCGGCATAGACGAGATACCACTGCTGGTTGCTCGAAGGTGTCTTGTTGCCGTAGGCAATCACCTTTGCGTTGTCGAGACAGGAGAAATTCTCCACGTCGATATGGCGCGAGTCGTTGGCCGAGATAAAGTCGTGGAAACTGTAGTCACCGCCCACACGGCTGTCGACGGGATTCACCTGCCACTGCTGCAGCTTGCTGTTGGCAGCGGGTTTGGTCATGTCGATATTGTCGCCCGACTGCGAGAGCAGGTTGCCCGTGGCCTTGTTCATGACCTTGTAGGTGCCGTCGATGGCGTGGGGCTGCACGTCGGCTCCCCATTCCACATCCACCACACACTCGGCGTTGGTCTGCCCCTTCTGGTAGCTGGTGCCACCGGGGATTTCCTTGGCAAAGAGGCGTGTGGGACCCTTGCCGTCGAAGTAGACGGGGCGGTCGAGATTCATGAACAGATAGCGTGAGGTTTGGGCCTGGCGCTCCGACGAGCCGATGAATATCTTCACCCTTCCGTCGTCGTGGCGGTAGACGCTGGCCGAGGTCCACTGCGGGCGCAACTCTCCGTAGGCAATGCGCTCGCCGTGATTGCTGATGTCGCAGAATTCGCCGCGCGCACGGCTGTCGAAGCCCCACCATACGGCGGTTTCCATCCCGTATTCGGCACCCACCATCGCTTCGCCCACATTGTGCAGCTCGTCGGCATAGGCATGATTGCCGTCGGCCTTCACCTCGGCAAAGAACGAGGCATAGGTGTCGAACTCGCCGGCCAACTGGTGGGTATTGCCCCAGTCGACGTAGGGTTTCATGTAGTTGTACCAGCGCGAGGCCTGGTCGCAGTTGAGCGTATTGCCGCCCGTGATGTCGATGCCGGCCAGGGCGGGCTCCTCCTTCAGGGCTTTGGCGATGGCCTTCAGGTCATCGATATTGCCTTGTCCCCAGCCGTAGTCGGGCTCGTTGAAGGGCGACAGCGCCACCACCTTGTGGCGGGTGTTCTGGTGAATCCATTTCACCGAGGCCACAATCAGTTTCACCCAATGGTCCACGATGGCCCGGTTGTTCAGCACATAGTAGGCGTCGATGCCCGCCTCCTGGTCTTCGTTGAGCACCATGTCCACGTCGGTGCCTATCAGATTGGCCACCTCGTTGCGCTTCTTCAGCATCGAGGTCTGGTTGGAGGTGAGCGTCTCATCGTCGACGAGAGGCTCGGTGGTCTGGAAACTGCCTCTCACCAACGAGAGGTTCGCTTTGCCGATGTGGTTGATACCCTTGCGCATGTTCTGTTCGCTCAGCCACGCCACGTCCATACCCCATCTCACGGGCAGGCGCTTGCCTGTGGTGGTTTGCGGATGGAACGGGAGGTGGAGGTCGGCCTTCGCCGGTGCTTCAAGATACATACTGGCAGAAAGCCGCGGCTCCTGCTGGGCCCATAGTGGGGACACAGCAAGAGTGGCGGCGGTCATGGCAAACAGGGGTTTGCTAAGGATGCGTTTTTTCATAATAGTTAGTTAGTATTTGATTGTCACTTCTGCAAGTCGAACAGAGGTTATGCGTTCTGTTGTTACGAAACGCCTCTGTTTCTCCACTGCCTGATGCCCAGCATCACTACCGCTATCAGCAGCAGTGCGAGGGCGATGTAGGCGATGGTCTCCGTGGTGGTCACCGAGCGGGGACGGAACTCCATCTTCACCACGTGCTTGCCACCCTCGATGCGCAGGGCTCTGAGGATATAGTTCACGCGGCCCAGTTCCACTTCCTTGCCGTCGACGGTGGCGGTCCATTCGGGATAGTAGATGTCCGAGAATACCACAATGCCGCCCTTGGTCGAGTTCACCTCATAGCTGAGGCTGTTGGGCTCATAGGCCGTGAGGGTCACCGTGCTCGTGCTGTCCTGTACGCTGCTCTCGCCGAGCGTCTCGCGGAACTTCCGGTCGGCCACTGCCTCGTGGCGCAAATCCAGCTTGCCCACGGCGGCAATCTCGGCGTTGGCGTCGTCAACATAGTTCACCTGGTCGACAAACCAGCCGTTGCCCATGCTGTAGGGATTCTCGATGGGCAGTGTCTCCCGGTTCTGAAGGGGGAAGATGAAATATTTGGCGTTGAGCATGTTCAAGACGGGGAAGATGCTGTCGCCGTTCACCTTCTTCAGGTCGCCCTGTGCGCTCATCGCGGCCTCGAAGAGCCGGCCCTTCTCGGGGTTGATATAGGCATCCACCATCTCCTGATAGCGGCGCAGTTTGGCGGGGTGATAGCCGCCGATGCTTTTCAGATAGAACGAGGTCTCATTCTCGTTGAACGTGTCGCTGGCCAGGTTGAACACCCTGAAATAGGGAGTCTTGTCGGCCAGGATATGTTCGATGGCGGCACTCTTGGCCATGGGCTGCTCCCTCACCACCTTGTCGACAAACATCTCGTCGTTCAGATAGCGCTTGTTGATGAGCCACAGGTCGCCGATGCAGAGCACGAAGAGTGAACCCACCAGCATGCTGGTCTTCAGTTTGCCTGCCTTGTAGAACAGCAGCAGACCCGTGCCGACGGTGATAATCCAGAATGAGCGCCAGCAGTCAGCGGTGAACACGCTCACGCGCACCTTCGAGATATTGTCGAGCAGCGGCTGCAGATATTCGGCGGGCACATACTGCTTGAGCTGGTCGCTGTCGGCCACCGAGGTGAACTGGAAGAAGGCCGTGGGCATCAGCGCAAAAAGCAGACAGGCACCGGCGGTGAGCGCAAAACTCAGATAGACATACTTGATCTTCTCCGTCAGGATGGCCGGCTGCTCCACGATGCGCTTCAGCGCAAATATGGCCAGCAGGGGGATGGTGAACTCAGCAATCACGAGGATGGATGAAACCGTGCGGAACTTCGCGTACATCGGCATATAGTCGATGAAGAGATTGGTGAACCACATGCAGTTGCGGCCCCACGAGAGCACCACCGAGAGCAGTGTCACGGCCAGCAAAGCCCATTTCAGGGAGCCCTTTACGATGAAGAGCGAAAGGATGAAGAGCATCATCACCAGCGCACCCGCATAGACGGGGCCCGCCGTGAAGGGCTGGTCGCCCCAGTACTGGTACCACTGGCCCACAATTTCCGACAGTTGCGAGTCGCACTTCTCCATGGCCTCCTTCTGGCTGCCGAGCTTGATCTGGTGGGCACCGCCCTTGGCGTTCGGGATGAGCAGCGTCCAGGTCTCGTCGATGCCGTAGCTCCACTGGGTGATATAGTCGCGGTCGAGACCGCTGTTGGTCTGGTTCTCGCTGTTCGGCTTCACCAGTTCGCTCTTGCCGCGCATCGACTCCTGGCTGTACTGCCAGGTGTGGTAGAGGTTCGACAGATTGATCAGCAAGCCGATGAGCGCACCCGCAGCACAGGCTGCGGTGGCCTTGCCGAACTGGGCGAGCTGCTTCTTGCGCAGCGCATCAACCAGGTAGGCCACCACCATGGCCAGCACAATGAACAGATAGTAATAGGTCATCTGCACGTGGTTGGCAAATATCTCCATGGCGGTGAAAAGGGCGGTCACCACCAAGCCCGGTAGATACCTGCCCCGATAGCACAGCACAATACCGGCAATCATCGGAGGCAGATAGGCCAGTGCCATCACCTTCCAGATGTGGCCGGCGGCAATGATAATCAGGAAATAAGTGCTGAAAGCCCATAAGACGGAGCCCAGCGCAGCAAGATGCCAGCGGAAGTCGAACGCGCGGAGAAGGATATAGAATCCCAGCAGATAGGCGAAAATATACCACACGTTCTCTGGCAACCAGAGGTGATAGGCATCCACCGCATAGCTCAGCGTGTCGGTGCTCTGGTATGACGGTGCCAACTGGTAGGTGGGCATACCGCAGAAAAGGGCATTCGTCCAGCGCGTGCGCTCGCCCGTTCGTTGTTTGTACTCGGATTGTTCCTGTCCTACACACCGCCCGGCCTGAGAGTCATGACGATAGAGGATTCTTCCCTCGAGGTCTGCCGGAAAGAAATAGGCAAACGAAATCAAGGCAAAGAGTGCCACGACAAGAAGGTCGGGCAGCATTTTTTTCAATGAATGGGTATTCACGAACATTCTGTTATTAAAAAGTGATTAATGTTTCCTATAAGTCATGCAAAATTACATCTTTTTCCCGAATTGTAGCCATAGATACAGATTTTTTTGTACCTTTGCCGTCCAAAATAACGATTATTCATAGTTTCCTTCGGAAATAACGGCGATTCGCTCGTTCTTATCAGGAAGGACAGAACGAAAAAATGACCCATATGAGAATTGCAATCATCGTAGCGATGGACAAGGAGTTCATCCGCATCAAGGAGTTATTGGAACAGGTGGAAGAAACCGCCATCGGCGGACGCAGCTATACCTCGGGACGGCTGGGGAACAACGAACTGGTGCTTCATCAGTGTGGCATCGGAAAGGTGAATGCGGCCATCGGAGTGACGGAACTCATCCGGCTGTTCAATCCCGACCTCGTTGTCTCGACGGGATGCGCAGGAGGGGCTTCCGACAAGCTCGAAGTGACCGACGTGGTGGTGAGCAGACAGCTGGCCTATCATGATGTGTATTGCGGATGCGCACTCGGCGAGACGGTCTACGGACAGGTGCAGGGTATGCCCGCCCGCTATACTACGCCACGGGAGATTGTAGAGAAGGCGCTGGCTTGCGGCGAACGGATTCACGAGGGCCTTATCGTCACAGGTGACTGGTTTGTGGATGACCAGGAGAAGATGCGATCTATTATCCGCCTCTTCCCTGAGGCCATGGCGGTGGATATGGAGTCGGCGGCCATCGCACAGACCTGCCACGTCTTTGGCATACCCTTTGTCTCCTTCCGTGTCATCAGTGACATCCCACTCAAGGATACCAAGGCTTCGCAGTATCATGATTTCTGGGCTCATGTGGCCGATACTTCCTTTGCCACGACCCGGCGTTTTCTTGAGCAGTTATAACCCTCATCCCGTTTCTTAAGAAATCTGCGCTGGCGCATGTGTTGAATGTCTCGTAGTTATGATAAAAAGAAAAGTATGGCTCCCGGAAGTGGAAGCCATACTTTTCTTTTTATCCTCTTTTCAGAATGGTTCTTCTTTCAGAGAGGTTCTCTTTTCAGGAATACTTATTCTCCTTGTACTTTCAGTACTTCTTTTTCTCCCTTGCTCTCCACCTGGATGAGATAAGCGTTGCCGCTTCGGATGGGCAGGGTGATGCTCTTCTGTTTGCGGGCATCGATGGTCTGGTTGTAGAGAGTGCGTCCTGACAGGTCATGCAGCGTCACGTTTACCTGCTCGCCCAGCGTCTCGCCCAACTGGAGCTGCTGGCCCACGAGACGGATCTTGGCTGTCTGGCTGCCCGTGTTCACGGCATCGATGGCGGTGAGGTCGGCAACGGCTTTCACGGTGATGGTGTCGTACTTCTGCTCACCGTTGAGGCCCGTCATGCGGAAAACAAACTTGTAGTCACCTTCCTGGGCCGGACAACCCTTGAAACCGATGCTGCGTATAGCCACGGTGCCCTTTTCAAAGCCATCCATCATATTGTAGGAATAGCGCGTGCCGTCGGGAGCAATCGAGCAGTAGAAGAGGTTCGACTTGGTGTAGCGCGTATAGCTATTGTAGTGTACAGAGTCGCCAACGGCCACCGTTATCGTCTTCTTCGGATTGACTAGATAGGGACGCAGGGCTTCGGCGAGCGGATAGCCGAGGTGGGGAGGCTGGTTGTAAGCCACGTTCTGCCAGGCCACGCCCAGCCGGTATACATGGTCGTGCATGAGTGTGGGTACACGGAATGAACTGGCCGTCGTGGTGGTGAAGATGGTAATCTTCGAGGGGTCGGCACCATCCCACATGATGATCTCTTCGCGCCAGTCGCCGAAGAGGTCGGCCTGCAGACAGGGGGTAGCCTTCGTGTAGTTGCAGGTGCGGGCGTCGTGCTCGGTCAGACGTTTCAGCTCGTTGACCTTCTTGTCGCTGCTGTTCCATTTGTAGATGGTGGGCGTACAGCCGGAGTTGCTCGTACTGTAACGGCCGTCGAAGAGTTCTTCGTAGAGGTCGCCGTCCCAGTAGACCCGGAAGTTAGTTGCGGGGATATTGGTCGAAATCACCTGACCGGTTGAGGCATTGAACACACCGTCCTTGGCCGCTGACCAGAACTCTCCGCCCTCGCTCTCGCTGTCCACGTCGGCACAAACGCCGCGTCCGTTGTCAGCACCGCTGGTGGCACTGAGCAGTATCTTGCCCGTCGCGGCATCGTGCAGGTCCCAGCCGTAGGGGCTCTCCTCGTGTACCTCGAATACTTCCAGTCCGGGATTGTCCAGTACAAAGTCGCTCACGTGGATGGCATCGCCGTGGCCGAAACCGGTGGCATAGAGCAGTCGTCCGTCGTTGTTGATGGCGCATGAGCCCCAGATAATCTCATCGTTTCCGTCGCCGTCCACATCAGCCACGCTGATATTGTGGTTGCCGTTGCCGTAGGCCGTCTTGCTGCCCGAACTTCTGCCGGTAGCAGCGGGGGCAGCAATTGATTCTGTCTTGCCTTCCGCATCTGTCAGCGAGTAGCGTGAGGTCGAGGTCGACTGGTGCAGCCATTTGGTCGAGAGTTGCTCGCCGTCGAAATCCACGGCCCAGAGATAGGCTCTCGTATAGTATCCGCGGCACATCACGGCCGAGGGGCGATGGTCGGCACCGTCCAAATAGGCTACGGTGGCGAGATATCGCTCAGAGCGGTTGGCGTAGTTGTCGCCCCAGAAACTCTTGTCCGAGGGGTAGGTGGCCTCCTTGTTGGTGCTTCCCGCACGGTTGGGGTTGTACCATACGGTGTGGATGGCGGCACCCGTCTCTCCGTTGAAGACGGTCAGATATTCCGGACCCTGCTTGATGAGTCCGTCACTGCCACGGTGTACCTTCGTATTGTCGTGGCCTTTGATGGTGGCATCAGTGGCTGCCTCGTTCACGTACTTTCCCTGGCCGTCCACACTGCCCGGGGCTGTCTTGCAGATCAGTTCGGCCTTGCCGTCACCGTCAAAATCGTATACCAGATATTGGGTGTAGTGGGCACCGGCGCGGATATTCTTGCCCAGGTCAATGCGCCAGAGTTTTGTGCCGTCCAGTCGGTAGCAGTCGATAATCACATTGTCGGTGATGCCCGTCTTCGAGTTGTCCTGTGAGTTGCTGGGGTCCCACTTCACAAACAGTTCGTAGATGCCGTCGCCATCCACATCTCCCACGCTGCAGTCGTTGGGTGTATAGGTGCCGCCGCTTGCTCCCTTGGCAGGGCGGTCGAGCTGCAGCTGCTGGTTGTTGCTGTCCCACACGCGGGTCACGTCGGTCGTATCGGTGGGAACACCGTCCACCTTGGTCACAATCTGGAGTTTGTCGGAGGTGGTTGCCGTTACACTGACGTTGGTGGCATAGAGGTTTTTCTTTGTTTGGTTGCCGTTTTTGAGCACGTCGAAGGTCGTGCGGTCTTCATCGTCCGTACCCAGCAGGCGCCAACTCACATAAAGGTTCGAACCGTTCTTGATGGCGATGGCGCCACGGTCGAGTTTCTCCATCTGGCTGAAAGGCGTGTTTTGTGCCGAAAGAGGTTGGCCGGCAACAGCCGAAAGCGCAGTGGCGAGTAACCATGAATAGCAGTACTTTTGTTTCATTTGTCAAGTTATTGATAGTGTTTATGCAAAGGTAGCATATTTATGCTGATCAATCTGCTCTTTTCGACAGAATCTATACGTAAACGATTGCATGGGCCAGCGTTTTCTGCCAAAAAAATATCGCCGGCGTAACCACTACGGCGGCGATACCCAAGAGGATTATCTCCTCTTCATCCATGTTTTGATATAGAGAGAATAATGGTATTTGATCATTCAGTCACCTGATGATTCTGTCTTCATCTGATTCAATCATCTGTCATAAAGACTGCTTTGCCTTTCTTTTCTTACAATTTTCGGCAAAGGTATGGCGAAAAGATGACACAAAGGTGTAAAAAACGGACATTCTGTTTCTCTGCCCTTATCCGTGGTATGCCTTGTATCCCCGGATGAGGTCATTGCGTTTGATGTCTTTCACGTGGTTCAGATAGTCGCTGGGCGACATGCCGGCAAAACTCTTGAACTCCTTGTTAAGATGGGAATGGTCGGTGAACCCCAACTTGTAGATGAGCGGGGTGAGGTCTTCGCCCTCCATGTTCTGGATGGCGCGAGAGGCCAGCAGACAGCGGCGGGTGCGCACCAACTGCTTGGGCGCCAGTCCCACATAGTCGAGGAACACGCGTCGCAGCTGGCGTTCGCTCAGACAGGCCACGTCGGCCAGTGCATTAATGGGCGAATCTATGTGGTGGTCAATCTCGCTGCAAACGGTCATCATCCGTTTCAGATACCCCAAGTCGTTGTTGTTTGCCAGTTGGCCCAGAATAAAGGTCTCGATAATGGCAATGGCGCTGGCATCATCAGGAGCATCGAGCACCATCTCTTTCAGTATCTTGAATCCTGGCAGTTCCAGCGAATCCATAGGCACATTGTCGTTCTCGAACAGTTGACAGGGAATGCCCGTAATCATGCGCATGGCGTAGGGACGGAAGAAGACAAAAATCAGATTGGTCTGGCCATGCATGCGTACGTGGGCGGCCGAGGTATATTGGCCGCAGATGGATGCCACGTTCGACGTGTCAATAATGCCATTGATGGTCAGTGGGGTGCCCCGGTGGAATATCCACTTCATGCTGCCCATGGGCATGATATTCATGTCCATGGAATTGCCGCTCGCCCGCATAATCCAGTAGTGGTTGACGTAGGGGCGTAGCGATTCTGACGGCATAATCACCTTTGATTCCATCGTTTGCTATTCTCTCTAAAAAATGTTATGTTCTCTAATAAATAAGGTGTAATACGGGTATAGATATTCTCTACAGTGTAGTGTCAATTCGTTTAGATGTTCTATCTGGATGCAAAGATACATCATTTTTTGATATAATGTTCGTTTTGGTCTGACTTTTTTGATATTCTGTCATAAATAACGGGTATGTCAACCGATTTTGACACACCCGTTCCATATTTCTCTGCTGATATATGCTCTATCAGCTCCGTCTGTGCGATGGTTTTCCTGCTTTCCGCTTAGCCGATGAGTTGGGGCAGGAAACTGGAGATAATCAGAATGACGATGCCCACCATGAGCACCCAGATGGTTTGGGGGCTGCAGCCCTTCCACTCTTTCAGGATGATGCCCCATACATTCGAAAACACCACATTCAGGGCCATCAGGATGCAGAAGGAGAGTGTCATCAGTGTGGGTGATGAGGTGAGGAAGCCCTTGCCCAGTGAGAGACCGAAGAACTGGCTGTACCACAGGCCGCCGGCCAGGGCGCAGAAGAGAATGTTGTTGCCCCAAACACTGGTTTTGGCATAGTCGCTCCAGGTGCCGTTCTTCTGGTTCTGGTAGAAGCAGTAGATGGCATTGGTCACAAAACCGCCCAGTGTCACCAGCAAGGTGGCAGGCAGTGTCTTGTACATGTCGGGAGTGAGGTCGCCGAAGTTGATTTCTTTACCAAACTCAAGACCCACATTGAAGCAGCCGCTCATGAAACCGGCCAGCAGGGCGATGGTCAGACCTTTGGGGAAATTGAAATCCTTGACGGCGGCCTTTTTCTCTTCCTCAGAAAGCGAAGCCGACTTCATGGATCCGGCTACACCAATGACTGCGATGCCCACCAGCGTAACGATGACACCGGTAATGACGGCGAAGGTGAGCGAGTCGAGCGCATCGAGCTCAGGGAAGAACAGGTTGAGCAATACGGGACCCATGATGGTGCCCAGTCCGGCACAGGTTCCCAAAGCAATCGACTGACCGAGAGCCACTCCGAGATAGCGCATGGAGAGACCGAAGGTGAGGCCACCCACTCCCCAAAGTACTCCGAAGAGGATGGTCATCCAGATGTTGAAGCTGTTGGAACTGCTGAACAGTTCGAAGAGGGTATGGCCGGCAGGTACTGCCAGCAATGCTCCCAGCAGGGGGAGCAGCAGCCAGGCAAATACACCCTGCACAATCCAGTAGCTCTCCCATGACCAGTCCTTGATCTTGTTGATGGGTACATAGCAGCTCGACTGGCAGAAGGCGCCGATGGCGATGATGAGTAGTCCGATGATGATTTCCATTGTTTCGTCTTGTTATGAATGAAAAGCTTTTTGGCGGGTCTTCTTGCTGAACCCGCCATGAAGGAAAGTATACCCCCATGAAGAGATGCTCATGGGGGTATGTGGAATAGGGATTAATCGCTTGTAGCAGGGAGAGGGATTAACGCTTTGAGGTAACCTCTGCCACATAGCGGTCGATGTCGGCGATGAACTCCTGGCCTACGGGCACGTTGTTGCGTACGCAGAACTCGTCGTAGACTGCCTGCCAGGGCATAGCTTTCTGCTCCTCGATGAGGGCGAGCACCTTGTAGCCTTCGCCAGCCAGCTCCAGCTTGGAGATGAGGGCGCGGGGTTCGAGCAGGGCGCGGAGCATGCACTTCTGGGCAGCGCGTGAACCGATGACGTAAGCGCCGATACGGTTGATGGAGCCGTCGAAGAAGTCAAGACCATAGTGAACGCGGTCGAGTGCGTCGGCACGTACGATTTCGAAGAAGAGATCCTGTGTGGGATCGTCCATGATGGTCACGTGGTCGGAGTCCCAACGGATGGGGCGGGAAACGTGGAGCATCAGTTCCTTCAGATAGGGCAACACGGCAGATACCTTGTCGGCAGGCGACTCTGTGGGGTGATAGTGGCCGGTGTCGATGGTCAGAATCTTGTCGTTCTGTGCAGCGTAGGCGGTGTAGAAGTCATGAGAACCAACGGTGAATGATTCCAGACCGATACCGAATACCTTACCCTCGATACAGTCCTTCATCATGGGCTGTTTCTTCTCGAAGATTTCGTCGAGCGACTTCTTCAGGGTGTTGCGGTAGAGGGCGTGGTTTACGGATACGTCCTTGCAGCCGTCGTGTACCCAGAGGTTCATGATACAGGGGTCATTCTGGGCTTCACCCATGGCATTGGCGATGTCGCGGCAGCGCTTGGTGTGCTCTACCCAGAACTGGCGGATGCCTTCATCGGGATTGGCAAGCGTGAGGCTGCCTGATTTGGGATGGGAGAAACTTGAAGAGTTGAAGTCGAGTTTGGTGTCGTTCTCCTTGGCCCAGTCAATCCATGACTGGAAGTATTCAACGGTCACCTCGTCGCGGTCAACCACCTTGCCCTTGAAGTCACCGTAAATCTCGTGGAGGTTCAGACGGT
>JAEDMP010000004.1 GCA_016302965.1 Bacteroidaceae bacterium | reverse complement strand
GCAACGAGGGAAGTTGTGCATGGGGGAGTACGACAAACCTACCTGAGTAGTTACAGAGGTTGTTAAATAATCATAACGTCAAATAATCCGTTGTCAGAACCGCTATTTTTGCCCAATGCGAAATGTCCATGTGCTTATCTTGGTCCACTGCTGCGACACGAGCTATGCCATCATCAGGAGGTCACAGTTCTGATAAAAGTCCCAACACTGCATGGGGGTACATAGGACACCCCAGAATGCCACGACACAGAAATTGTCTTTTTCGTTTTTCCTGAGGTCGGGTTAAACAATGCTAACGACTATTGCTCATTTGTCTGTAAATGCCTAACTTTGCGTCTGTTTCACGAAATAAAAGCAAAATAGATGCAATTAGACAAATTGAAAGTGAGTGCACCGTCGGTTCTGCGGATGATACCTGACGAGTTGCTGGCCAAACTAGCCGTAGACACGAAAGTGGACTATTGTGCCAAGGTACTCAAAGGAGAGCGCCTGTTCTATCTTCTCGTGTATGCGTTTCTGTGTGCCGACCGTCTGTGCCAGCGCAAGCTGGAGGCCGTGTTTTCCAGCCAGCAGTTCAAGTCCCTGTTCAATTTCTCCGTAGACATGAAGGTCTCACGCAGTTCCATATCCACTCGCCTGTCGAAGATAAACCTTGACTTCTTCGAGCAGGCCTACGAGCTGATTTACACGAGGCTGTCCTCGCTCTATACCGAGAAGGAGATACGCGACATGTTCCTTGTCCGCATTGACAGTTCCATGGTGGCCGAGACCTGCAACAAACTCAAGCAAGGCTTCACCGTTGGCCGAAAGGCGGAGGGGAGGGAAGACCGCAAGCAAATCAAGTACACGATGGCCTACGATGGCTTTGCGGCAAAACTGGCTGAGGTGCTCTCCGAGCCGACATACCTGAACGAGGACATGGCTATGCCCAAGGTGCTGGATGGACTTGTCAAGAAAGACAGGAACCATCAGAACCTTTATGTCCTCGACCGAGGCTTCAAGGCCTTGGACAACTACAAGATGGTCAGCCAGTCCGACGCCCTGTTCGTAGGCCGCATCAACACGAACAGGAAGATGGTGGTAGTACGCAGCCTTATGATGGACGATACGGACAGGAATCTCGGCAAGCTGGAACTCGTAGACGATGTGATAGTGTATCTCTACAACAAGGAGCACAAGGAAGACACACATGAGTTCCGTGTGGTGAAGGCAAGGTTCAAGACTCCCACTGACACAGCAAGAAAGTCACCCAAAGGAACCAATAGGAAGAAGACAGAGCAGGACGTGTACTTCATAACAAATGTCACCAACGAGCCAGGAAAAGTACAGCTCACAGCTCAAGAGGTTGCCGAGGCTTACAAAAGGAGATGGGACATTGAGGTGTTCTACCGTTTCCTAAAGCAGGAGCTGTCTTTCTCGCATTTCTTGTCTACTAGCGAAAACGGCATCAAGGTCATACTCTACATGACGCTTATCACGGCCATGCTTGTCATGATATATAAAAGACTGAACGGCATTGGCTACTCTGACGCAAAGTTCTGTTTCAAGCTCCAGCTGGAGGATTGGATTATCGACCTCAACGTAGCGATTAAGACCTCTGGGCCTGACTACAAAAAAGTCATGCAGACCGTGAGAAACAGAATTCCATAAAAACGCGAAATAGCTAACAGGAACAAACAATGACCAAAACGTCTTTCGACCGCTCATGATAAACATCGTGTTTGTTCACTTCCTTTTCTTGGAGTGTGCTCCAAAGGTCTGCCAAAGCCTTGCGTGGGCTTGCAGTCAGCCTGTACTCTGTATCGCAAATGTTAGCCATAATATAAAAATTTTATTTTCTTCCCTTATGTAGAACCAACTACCATCGGGATTGATTAAAGAATTATGTTGCCCCAAAAGGTGTTATGGCTCATCAATGCAAGGTTTTGCCGTCAAATACTACCTCTGACACAATCAGAGTGTGGAGATTTCACGAGCAAACTCCAGCATTGACCTTGCAGGATGAACGCCATAACGGGTACCTTTGCAACACAATTCTTGTCAAGCATGATGTGGTTGCTTACAAAATCAGCAGAACAATGCGGAAAACAATACTTTCAAGAGCATTTGAACACTTTTTTGTTAAAAATGGCTATAAGTACGATAATTTTTGATTATCAATTTTGATAATTAAAATTAAATTCATATCTTTGCAGCCAAAATATATGGCTGAAAGTAATATATGAACATAACAACAGAAGACGAAGCTTTGCTGGAATTGTTCGAAAACGGCAGGACATCCAGCAGAAAGTATAGAAAACTTCCAATAGCCGCAATCAAAGGTTATGTTAAGGCTGTCAACAAGATGAGGGCTGCGACAAGAATTGAAGACATCATGCGCGATAACGGTTTACGATACGAGAGACTGCAAGGAGACAGAAAAGACCAAGAATCCGTAAGGTGCAATGACGTCTGGAGATTGATATTCCAAAGTTCTCCTGCAGACGGCAGCATTATCATTACCGAAATAGTATTAATTGAAATTTCGCATCATTATGACTAAGTTTAGTTTCAATCAGGCAGTACCATTTGAGGCAACTCATGTAGGAGAGGTTATTAAGGATGAATTATCTGCACGTAATATGAAGCAGAGCGAATTATCCGAACTCACAGGCATACAGAAACCCATTCTGAATGATGTCATAAGAGGCAAACGCTCTCTGACACCAGAAATGGCTTTGTTGCTGGAAAACGCTCTTGGCATTTCTGCAACATACCTTATGAACATTCAGACACAATATGAATTGGATTGTGCCAAACTGAGTGAAAAGGTTATGTTGCAGACTAAAATGCTAGAGATATGGAATGTACTTAAAGTACAAGTGTCAATACCTTTTTTCAGAAAGGTAAATATTGTCAAGGGAAACATCGTCGAGGATGTGAAGCGCATCTTTGAAGTATTTGCCGTTGACAATTTAGATGATTTCTTTGGTTTGAAAGCCGAGGAGATGGAACTCTCATATTATCGCAAGTCCGACAAGGCAAAAACAGACCCTGTAGATATATTGTCATGGAAGTATTACTGCTATCATCTTTCAAAATCCGTTGAATCCCCATCATGCCCTTTTGACAAAGGAGCGGATGTTCAGGCTTTGACCATTGAGCTGAATAGTGTATTCAAGGAGAACAAGGACACGGTCAATCGTACAAAAATGGTTCTTGAAAAATATGGCATCAAATTCCTTGTTGTTAATAAAGTCGGACAGGTACCTGTAGACGGGATGTCATTTTGGAATGGGGACACACCAACTATTGTCATCACAGAAAGGATTGCCACCATTGACAATTTCGCCTTTACTACCTTGCATGAAGTCGGGCATGTATTCAGGCATCTTTCCCCAAACGGCAAAGCGATGATCAACCTTATGGAGGACAAGAAGAGCATAGAGGAATCTGAGGCAGATGATTTCGCTTTGAACGCAATCCTTCCAAGTGCCGACTGGAAAAAGTTCATGTCAAAAACTCGCAATGTCATTCCTTACAAGATTGCTCCATATATTAAAATGGAAGCTGACAACCACAATGTTAATCCACAACTTCTGTTTGGGCGTTACAAACACGACATTGGTATATATAAGATAAAGAACTTTTTCGAGACAAAAGTTCTATGATAATCGACAAAACACCGTTGGCATTCGATTCTGTAGCCAACGGTGTTTCAATTTATTCGGCCAAATACCCTTACTTAGCGAAACGATGTATAAGGTTTGAGATGAAGACTGACGCAAAAGAGTCGATTAACAGCATCTTATTTCTTATTGATTAAAGAATTATGTTGCCTCAAAAGGTGTTATGACTCATCAATGCAAGGTTTTGCCGTCAAATACTACCTCTGACACAATCAGAGTGTGGAGATTTCACGAGCAAACTCCAGCATTGACCTTGCAGGATGAACGCCATAACGGGTACCTTTGCAACACAATTCTTATCAAAGCCCGATGTGGTTGCTCATAAACCGGATATGAAACGGCTATAAGAGTTGAGGGCTATGAAGAGGGAATACATTTATGCGAGTAAAAGGAAGGACGGTCGAAAAAGAAAAAGAGCCAGATAACTTCCGGCATAGACCTGAATAATCCAAACAAAACAGTTTATCCAATTGTTTAGCATATATAATATATATGCTAAAGCAAAAATACATATATATGTGGACGGATGCAGGGTGGAACAGCCATGCATATCCATGTGCTCACAAACATTCACCCAAACTATTGCCTTACTGACTTCCAATTTGTTTGTACTGTTGTCTTTTTGTAGAATGACACATCATATCCAGCAGTCTGGTTCAACAGCCATCCTACAGCTTTCAACCACGGTGGCTCAATAGAATCTTTTTCTTTTTCGACCGTCAGGTCTTAAGCGGTCTTCATAAGTAAAAAGGTGAATAATACTTTCAGAAATGCTGCAAATTGTATCTATTATGCCTTTTTTAAGCAAAAAGTCCTGAAAACATTTGGTTATTTCAAAAAAAAACTGTTCCTTTGCATCAAAATATTGAGTTAAATAACTCGTTCGAGGTTTCGGGTCATGCTTAAAAATATGACAGGACTGACGACCAATATAGTAAATTGATTTTTAAAGAGATAAGTCTCATAGTGATTCCCTTGGGCGCAGATACCAAGCGAGTCACTTTTTTGGTCATAATAAGACTAAAATTGGAAGAAAATGGGACTATGAACTAGTCCCATTTTTTATTTTATATGGTCTTTGTATGGCCGAACAGAGCAGTCTGGGCTCTGCATATGCTGTTGCGGCTGATTTGACCGAAAATTGTCCCATTTTCATGAAGATACCTTCGTGGGCACTTGAAGCTACCTTCATCGGCCCACGAAGGTATCTTCGGAGGCGGTTGAGGCTAACTTCATTTTTTTTGCTGTTTTCATGAATCGTTTTCAATAAAATATCGTACCTTTGCACTGAAATGTCAGTTACTCGTGAATACTGAACAAGTATGGGGTGACGTATGGCAAGCATGTCAGCGTATACAGGTACTGCCTCTGCCTCAGATGTACGGCAAGGCCCTCACTTTCAAGACAGGAGGTGTGGACGGATGTGACAGCGAGGATAGCGGAAGCCGATGCACTCTTTGAACAGAAGCGAGACGGAATAAAAGTGGCCATAACTCAACAGACAAGAAAAAAGATGAAAATACATCAAATCGTATTCAGCCCCACAGGAGGAACACGACGAGTGAGCGAAATCCTATGTAAGGGCATGGACAAAGAAAGTTGTGTGACAGACCTGTGCATCAAGGCCGCTGACATCCAGTTGCCCCTTATCCATGAGGATGACCTGGCGGTCATTGCCATGCCCGTCTTTGCAGGACGTGTACCGGCATTGGCTGTGGAACGTCTGCAGAAAGTGAAGCCCCATGGCGCAAAATGTGTTGTGGTAGCCGTATTCGGCAACCGCGCCTACGATGATGCGCTATTGGAGATGCAGGACGTGGCCACAGAGATAGGTTTTCGTGTGATTGCCGCTGTAGCTGCCGTAGCCGAACACAGCATCATCAGGAAATACGGCAAAGACCGACCTGACGCAGACGATGAGCAGACACTCCGGCATTTCGGTGCCGACATCATAAACAAGGCAGAACGTGATGACTGCACGATGCAGCAGGTGCCAGGCAATCACCCTTACAAGAAGACAGGCAAAGTGCCCCATCCCAAAGGAAGACATAGCTGCAATCGTTGCGGCGTTTGTGCAAAACAATGCCCTGCCGATGCCATCCCGCTCTCCGACCCGAAGACAGTTGACACCACGAAGTGCATCTCCTGTATGAAGTGTGTGTCAGTATGCCCTACCGGGTCGAGAAGCATTGGAATGGTGATGAACTTTCTGGCAACACAAGGTCTGAAAGAGGTGTGTGCCACAAGAAAAGAAAACGAGCTATATATGTAGACAGATGAAGTGGAAGAACTAACATAGCCTATGATTCCTTTTGAAGAGACCTTTTGAAACATTTTACCAAATACTAATATCTAACTATCGTATCAATGAAAAAACGAAGGAACAATGCTTTTTGGATGACGGCGGTGGCGCTGGCCATGGTACCTGCCGTTGCCTTGGGGGCAAGCAAAAAGAAGAAAACAGAAAAGAAAACTACTGCTGTCAAGGAGGTAGTGGAGAAAAAGCCACAACTCTTCCTGTTCTGCAACGACAAGAAGGCCGGCATGAAGGTGGCGGTAGAGAAAGAAGACGGCAAGTGGACCCAAGTGGGTACGCTCTTCCAGTCGGACTACTCGGCCTGGGGCAGCGAGAAGAACATGTATGCGCCCTACGTCACGAAGGTGAAGGGCGGCTATGTGGCTGTGTTTGAGGTGAACCAGACGGCTCCCTGCTTCGGCGTGGCCTATTCGGAAGATATGGTGGTGTGGCGCCCCCAGGACTATCCGCGCATGAGCAGCAGGGGGTGTCTTGCGCCCGTGGCCTTCGAGGAGGCTGACGGCACTCGGCTCGTCTGCTATCAGACTCCCGAGGGCAAGGTGATGTCGACCGTAGCCGACAAGACCTTCCGCCACTTCTCCTCCGACCGGATTGTGCCTGCGGGCAAGTATCTCGCCCAAAGGGCCAAATGCGACTCTGCCCTCGTGGACGGGAAGATGGCGGTGGGCAATCTCATCGAGGTGGACAGCCAGACGGTGAAGCGGGTGATGGGGCATTTCGCCTACTGGACCCAGAAACAAGAGACCTGGAAGGAGAGCCTCAACGACGACCAGCGGTTCAGCACGCTCTTCAACGGGAAGAAGGCACAGGTGACCGTGACCATCGACGGCAAGCAGCAGAAGGAGATCAGCGACAAACTGATCGGTATCTTCTTCGAGGATATCAGCTATGCAGCCGATGGCGGACTCTATGCCGAGATGGTGCAGAACCGAGACTTCGAATACTGCGCCGCCGACCGCAGGGAGTGGCACGCCACCACCGCCTGGCACTCCAACCGCAACATCCGCACCACCACCGACCACCCCATCGGACAATGGAACAGCCACAGCGTGGTGGTGAGCAACGATACCCTCCGCAATGAGGGATGGGACGGCATGGCGGTGAAGAAGGGTGCCCGATATGATTTCAGCTGCTATGTATGGATGGGCAAGACCAAGAAGAAAGACTGCCGCGTGGCACTCATGGCCGGTGACAAGACCATTGGCTATGCCGACCTCCGCATGAAGGCCAACGCACAGGAGGGATGGATGAAGGTGGAGACGGTGATCACCGCCACCGAGGATGCCGACAAGGCCGTACTGACGCTCACGTTCAAGGGGCAGGAGGAGGTGCAGATAGATATGGTGAGCCTCTTCCCGCAAGACACCTTCAACGGAAGGAAGAACGGACTGCGCAAGGACCTGGCTCAGGCCATCGCCGACCTGCATCCCAAGTTTGTGCGCTTCCCCGGTGGCTGCATGAGCCACGGACAGGGCCTCGACAACATCTACCACTGGAACCATACCGTAGGGCCGCTCTATGAACGGAAGCCCGACCACAATATCTGGCATTACCACCAGACGCGCGGACTGGGATTCTATGAGTATTTCCAGTTCTGTGAGGATATCCACGCCGAACCGCTACCTGTGCTTGCCGCAGGAGTGCCCTGCCAGAACTCGGCTGCCGACAAGGATGGGTATGGCGGACAGCAGGGTGGCATCAGCATGAAGGATATGCCGGCCTATATCGACGAGATTCTCGCACTGATTGAATGGGCCAACGGTGACCCCGCCACCAGTCAGTGGGCGAAGATGAGGGCCGATGCCGGCCATCCCGAGCCTTTCGGCCTGAAGTATATCGGTATCGGCAACGAGGACCTGATTTCGACCACGTTTGAAGACCGCTGCAAAATGATCTGCGAGGCCATCAAGGCCAAGTACCCCGACATCATCGTCTGCGGTACGGTGGGACCGTTCCACCATCCTTCGTCCGACTATATCGAGGGATGGAAGTTCGCCAATGACAACCGCAAGATTTTCGACATGGTGGACGAGCATTACTATGAGAGTGTGGGATGGTTCCTGAACAACCAGGACTACTATGACCACTATGACCGGAAAGGGGCAAAGGTGTATCTCGGCGAGTATGCAGCCCGGTCACGTGACGGCAATATCGACTGTGCGCTGGCCGAGGCGGCCTATCTCTGCCACATCGAGCGCAACGGCGACGTGGTGAGCATGACCTCCTACGCTCCACTGCTCTGCAAGAACGGCCACTCGAACTGGAATCCCGACATGATTTATTTCAGCAATACGGCTATCCGCACCACGCCGAGCTATGAGACACAGCGGCTCTTCGGCACCTACAGCGGCAACAGGTGGATCCGCACCACGGTCGATGCGGGCAAGGACTGGAGCAACCGGGTGGCTGTGAGCACGGTGATGGACAGCAAGACGGGGCAGCGCTATCTGAGGATCACGAATATCCTGCCTGTGGAACTGGAGGTGGATCTCAAGTCGGTGGGATTCAATATCGCCAACTATGCCCGGTATGAGGGTTTCAGCGGCAAACCCGGTGACCGCACGGCCACGCCCGTCAGCGGCACTATCGCCAAGGGAGAGAAGCTCGTCTTGCCGGCTTACTCGTTCGTGGTTGTACAACTGTAGCAAGGTGGAAGTTTTCACCATCAATAAACACCATTAATAAGTACTATTAATAAGTACTATTAATAAGAACTATTGATACAGAGAAGAACCACCCGCTTGACACTGCGTCAGGCGGGCGGTTCTTTTTTTCGTATATCAGACAGAACAGGGATTAGCGGGTGAGGGAGAACTTCAGACTGACACCGAAATCCTGGGTGGTGGTGGGATAGCTGCTTGAGGAGAGGAGCGGGGTATTGGTCTGACGGTCGTAGTAGGCACTGAGGGTGAGCAGACGCGAGAGCGTATAGTCTGCCATGAACGAGAGCTTGAAGGCATTGTTGCCACTGCTGGCAGCACTCGTGACGGTGGCGATGTCGCGCGTGATGGCGGCCTGCTTGCGGAAGGAGATGTCGAGACGGAGGTTGAGGTCGTGGTTCACTCCCCTACCCGTCGCCCGGGTGCTCTGCTGCTTCTGGTTGGCCTGCTGCCGGTTGTTGCCGCCCTGTGCCTTCTTGATCTTGCGCGAGGTGCCGGATGAGAAGAGCTCAAAATTGCTGATCTTATAGCCCAGACCGATGACCCAGTCCTTGCTCAGTGCTTCGTTCACCTGCACACTGGTGGTGCTCAGCGTGAGCACTCTTGTGGTGCGGTATTCCACCTTGCAGGTGAGGTTGTTCTGCATGGTGAAGTCGATGCCAAGCAGGGGCGAGAAAGCCTCGTTGATGCTCACGGTGCTGATGTTGTACATGCTGTTGGGCACGGGATTACCCGTGGTGGCATCGGTGATGAAGCCCAGTCCATCCATATACTCACGGTAGGTGCTGTAGGAGGCATAGCTGCCCACGGCATAGACACTCTTGTAGGAGTGGTTGAGGTTGACGCTCTTGAAATGGTCACGCAGCCAGGGCAGTTTGCCGAGACCGCTGTAGCGGATAGTCCAGTTGGGCAGCATCCGTTTGATGGCGGGGAAGAGGTCGAGCGACGAGCCGCTGGAGGTATAGGCATTGAGGAAGGCGGGGATGAGTACATCGGCGCTGTAGGCGTTCACCTGACCCAGTTCGGGGTTGTAGGGTGTGCCGCCCAGGTTGGCTCCCTCGGCATTGGTGGTGCCCTCAGGATAGATGGCATGCTCGTAACGGCGCTGCACCCGGTCGCGGAAGCCTTCGATGCTGTTGCAGAAACGGGTGAACGATTTCGAGGCATAGCCGTTGTTGGCATCGCCGATACCCTCCAAGGCACTCTTCAGACTGATGGTGGTCATCGAGAAGGTACCGCTCTGGGTGGCAGGCATCCCCTCGTACATATACTGGATGCTGCGCGACTTGTTCACCGTATGACTCATGTTCAGGTCGATCTTCAGGTCGGTGATGGGTTCGAGCGTGAGTTTCACCTGCAGGTCCTCGGTGGCATTGGTCGTGGCGGGGGTGGCGATGCTGTCGGCACAGAGCAGCCAGCCGTTGTCGTAGCTCTTCTGCAAGTAGCTGTCGCCTATGAAACCGAAGGCGAAGTCGAGACCCGGTGCCATCACATCGCCCGTGCGCTGACCGAAGGCATCGCCCACATTGGGGATGAAACCGGGCAGGGTCATCGCATACTGGCTGCGGTAGGAGATGCTCACGTTGCGCACCATCATCAGGGCACGGGTCAGATACTGGGCGGGGCTGTACCACCAGAGTTTCTCCAGAGGCTGCTTGGGAGTGACCGTGATCTTCACCTTCACACTGTCGCGGTTCTTCACGAGAATCTTGTTCTCATCCACCACCTTATACTTCAGGTCGTAGGGCTTGCCATCGGCAGTCTTGGCGGTCACAATCAGACGTTTGCTCTTCTTGTTGTGGGCTACGGTGACGGTGGTATCGGTCTTGAGAGCCACCTCTTTCTGGAAGCTGTTCTTCTTCTTGGCCAGCGCCTTCTGTTCGAGTTCCTTGGCTTTCTCGTCAGCATCAGAGGCGGCTCCACCCTTCTTTTTGTTGAGCGGATTCTTGTCATCCACCCCACCCTTGGCATTCTTACCATCCTTACCGTCCTTGGTATCCTTGCTGTTGCGCGCGTTCTTGGCGTTCTTCGCATTCTTCTGGTTGCGCTGGTTGAGGTTGGCTCCAGCCTTCTTCTTGAATCGCTCGTTGGTCTTCTTCAGGAAGGGGATATGGTTGTAGAGCGTCTCCATGTTCCAGGAGCTGTTGATGGTGAGGTTGCGGTTGGAGGTGATGGTGTTGCCGAGCGAAGTACCGTCTTCAAGTTCGGTGCCACGCATCCAGTTGTAGTTGGATGTATAGGAGACATCGGCATTGAACCAGTCGAAGACAGGCAGTTTGTTGAGCGGCAGTTTGTAGGAGGCCGAGAACGACTGCTGGTAGTCGAGGGGTGTACCGAGGTTCTTGATGCTGTTCCATACCGAGTCTTTCCAGATGTGGTAGTCATCGGGATAGAGGTCTTTGTTGACCGGGCGGTTGGGCTCGACGATTTCGGCATGGGTGGCCGACTGGAAGTTAGCATGCAGGTTCTTGGTGAGGTCCCAGCGCAGGGAGAACTCACGGTTCCAGAGGAACTGCTGACTGTAGGTGAGGGGCAGTTGGGAGTTTTCGAGGCTCTCCAGGTCACGCTCCTGCAACTCATAGTAGTTGCGCAGCAGTTCGCTGTTGAAGGTGATATTCTGGGGCAAGTAGTTGAAGCCTATCGACTTGGGGAAGTTGAGCCACTTGCTCTTGCCCTTGAGTTTCTTGAAGGGTTCGTAGGTCTTGTAGACGGGCGTATAGCTGTAGTTGAGCGAACCGCGCCACTGGTCTTCGGTCTCATAGACGGTGGTCTCGCCCGTGGTCTTGCGATGGGAGTGGCTGTAGCTGAAGGCGAAGTTGGCGGGGTCGTAGGGCATGGGGTGACGCTTGGTCTTGATGCCCACACGCACGTTGGAGAGGGAGAAGTTGGTGTTGGTCACCTTGGTGACGGCTATCGACTCGATGGAGTCCTTCTCATGCTGGTTGGCGGCACTCTCCAAGGCATCCTCGAGCTTCATGTCGCTGTCGAGCGGATTATACTTGGGGCGGGTCTCCTCCTTGGTGACGGAGTAATAGAGGGGCACCGACACCTTCGCCTTGTCGGGGAAGAACTTGCCAAGGTCGAGACTGGCGGTGAGGCTGTAGGTCTTGTAGTCGTCGGTGGAACGCTGGGCCAGTCCTTCCTCCAGTCCGCCGAATCCTTCGGTCACCATCTTACCCGTAAGGTTGACGCTGCCGAGGTCGGAGAGCTGCATGTTGAGGGCTCCCGACGCTGCCCATCCACCCTTGTTGTTGAACTCGAGCAGGCGCAGTTCGTTCACCCAGATCTCACCTGACTTGGGTTGGGAGGAGAGGTTGCGCACACCTATCATCATCGTCTTCACCTCGCCCAGGGTGGGGTTACCCATCACGGTCACCTTGTTGCCAGGTCGGTCGCTGTCATAGTCAGAGAAGGCGGCGGTATAGGAGGCGGTGCCCTGGGCCTTGGCCTTGTTGCGGGCCTTCTTCAGGGTGGTGAACACAGAGAGGTCGATGTCGAGCATGTTCTCTTCGGGCCATACGGCGGTGCGCTCGGCATTGGAATAGACCTTCTCGGGGGTGAGCTTCAGCGGTATCTCATACTCGTAATAGTTGCTCTTGTAGTCGCTGCCGAGGCGAACGAACACAGCGAGCTGGTCGTTCTGCAGGTTGGTGACATTCTGCAGGAAAGCGTTGGCATGGACGAACATCTGCAAACGCTTGTACTGGCGCAGGTCGAGGGTAGTCTTCTTATAGACGGCCTTCGACTCGTTCTTGCCCAGATTCTTCACTATCATGCTCATCGACTGCTCGTTGCTCTCCACCAACTGAGGCTGGGAGGGGTCGGTCACACGGCTGATGCCCGGAGGCAGCACATAGTTGACGGGCTTCTTGTCGGTATACTCCTCAATGTTCACATTGCTCACCTCAAGCGTGCCGCTGCCGGCGGCCGAGGCATTGTCGAGCGGCTGCTCATAGACGCGCCACTCGCCCCGCACCAGGTCGAGGCTGCCGAAACGGAGCACAATGGGCTTGCGGAAGTGGGTGAGGAACATACGCATGAAGCGGATGGAGCTGACATCATTGATGGAGCCCACACGCTCGCGGTCGGGCGAACTGATGGGGATGCGGAACTTATACCACTTCACCTTCTCGGTCTTGCCGTTGCGCAACGGGGCTCCTGCCTCTCTCACGTCAGCGAGGTAGTTGTTGCCGATGTTGTTCTCGTTGAGGTCTTCGGGACGGATGCTCACGCGGTATTGGTAGTAACGCTCATACTCGTTGAGGGTATAGTCCTGGTTGATGTCCTCCACATCGGGCGTGGTCTTGTAGGAGGTGTCGTAGCTCTCGTTGTTATTGTCGTTGTCGGGCGAGTTGCCCTGGGGGTTGTTGATGCGTTTGTAGCGTTGCAGGATGGGCATCTTCTGCTCGTCGTAGTCGGAGCCACGGTAGTAGTGGTAGTCATCGTTGGCGGGGTCGGTCTGCCAGGCGAGGCGCAGACTGTCGTTGGCCATTGAGGAGACCATGTTGTTAAACTCCTGATAGGGGGCGAAGGTGCGCTCCTCCTCATCGGTCAGACCGTTGAGACCGACATCCTGTTTGGCCCGCGCTCCACTGGTGGTGGCAAAGGCGTAGGTCTGGGTAGCCTGCACGGGTATCTTGCCCCACTGGGTCTCCGTGAACGAGCTGGTGCCATCCACGGGCATTCCGCTCTCATAGAACTTCTTGCCGTCGCGCAGCACATCCTCGCTCACCTCACCGAGGTTGATATACAGGTCGCCACCATACTCGGCAGCATCAGTCTGCTGGTTGGAATAGATAAAGGGATCGAGCAGCCAGAACTCCACATATTCGATATTGGCGGCCTCGAAGTCGGTGGTCTCGAGTTTGCGCATCATGCCGCCCCAACGGTTCTCAGGCAGAGGCAGGGAGCCGTCGGCATTGAGTTGGGTGGAGAAGTTATAGGGGCCGCGCTCGGTGGGATAGAAGGCCATGTTGAGGATGGAGAGCGTGGAGGTGGCCCCGTTGTAGGTGCTCTGGTCGCGGTTGGGATAGAGTTCGCTGACATAGACCTCGCGCACATAATGGTTGGAAAGTTGCTCCAGGTCACCCTTGATGTGGGCTGGGGTGAGCGAACTGCTCTTGTAGGTGAAGATGGGGTCGATGGTATACCAAGCCATCTGGGCACGGTTATAGCCGCTGGAGAGTCCCTCCTTGTCCTTTGACTCGGGGAAGAAGGTGGGCACACTGGAGAGCACCCACGACTTGGGGTCACTGATGCTGATGCCGTTCTTGGTGTTCTCGAAGTCATCGACATACGACGCGTTGTCCTGGGTGCCGCTGGCCTGACCGGCAATGAGCTGGGCAAACTCACCCGTGAAACTGATCTGGGAGGGTTGGGTGAGATGCAGACCGGGCAGTTTGTCGAGTAGGTTGGTGAGCAGCTGGCTCTCCTTCTTCCAGTTCATGTTCAGTCCCCACAGGATATTGTTGAGGGGTTCGGAACCCATGGCCACCTTCGAGGTGAGGGTCTGCTCGTGCAGGGTCTGGAAGGTACCGCCTATCTGGAAGTTCTTGCTGAAGTCGTACTCCCAGTTGAAGCCCAACATCGTCTTGCGCTGCATGCCATAGTCGGAGTTGCTCTCGAGACTCACGTTGACCGAGGTGCCGGCATCGATGATGCTCTGGTTGAGGATGGTCACCTCGCCAGCCGAGTAGTCGACACTATAGTCTGAACCCTCGTTGAGCACCACGCCGCCAGCCGTCACCACCACAGATCCCTGGGGCACATTGTAGGCTCCGAGGGAGATGACATTGGCCGAAGAACCCTTGTACTGGCCCATCAGCACAAACTTATCCTTCTCGGCCACCTGTTTGGCAGCCGTCTTGGTGGTGTCGTAGAGTTCGGTGAAGGCGTAGGCACGCGCACGGTCGGCAGATACGCCGGCACTCTCCAACTGTTTCTGCAGGGCAGCACCAAAAGGTTCGGCAGTGGGGAAGAACACGCGACCATTGCTCACCGTATAGCCCTCGACATAGTCGAAGTAGCCATTGGAGCGAATCTTGTTGTTGTTGTCCAGGCGGTCGCAGCCCATCAGTTTGATGAGCATCCGGTCCTTCACCTGCTGTTCGGGGATATAGCTGAGATAGACACCCGTGGTGTCACTCTGGTATTTCACGTCGAGACGGAACTTGGTCTTCTCTACATTTGAGGCCAAGTAGTAGACGTTCTTCATCATCAGGCGCCAGTTGCCCATCTGCGGACTGTTGTTGGTGTTCTTCAGCGACTTGACGAAGAGAGCCTGGGAGGTGTTGGTATTGTCGGAGGCAAACTCACCCACCTGGTAGGTCTGGCCGCCCAGGGTATACTCGAAGGCCACCGCCAGCACCTGGTCGGTCTGAAGGGTGGTCTTCAGCGAGACGTAGCCCAAAGCACTGTTGACCGTATATTCGGAGGAGGAGAGCAGGCGTGCGCTCTGTACCTTCTCGTAGTCCACACCACCGGCAAAACCGGGGATGGCATCAAGCACCGTATTGGTCTGGTCAATGTCCCGGGCGGCCACAAAGTCGTGGGTCATGGCATAATACTCACTGTTGGCACTGTTGGACGGTTGGACGGTGGAGGCAGAGCCACCCCAAAGGGGCGAGGTGTACTGGCTCTCACCCAAATCGGTGAGTGCCACGATATTACGGGTATTGCTAGTGGTTCCCGTCTTGTTGGTAATCCAGATTTCCACACGGGTGATTTTCACGCCCGTCATGATGTTGGGCAGCGACTTCATCGCCTGGTCATACTTCTCACGGAAATAGTGGGAGAGGAAGAAGTGGCGGTTTTCTTCATAGTCGTCGGCATTGATCTCGAAAGCGGTGGTCTGGGTACCGCCCTTCGAGGAGACGCTTGTCGTGGTAGATTTCTTCTGGGAGATGACGGTCTGCAGTTTGAGTTTGCCAAACTGCAGGTCGGTACGGATACCGAAGAGGGAACTGGCACCCTTGATGAGCGAGGAGTTGGAGGGGAAGGTCACGTTGCCCGCTTCCACCAGTTTCACAATCTCATCCTCCTTGCCCTCATAGCGCAACTTGATGTTCTTGCTGTCGAAGTCGAAGGTGGCGTCGGTGTTGTAGTTCAGACTCATGTTCACCTTGTCGCCCACCTTACCCGTGAGGTTGAGGTTGATTTTCTCGTCGAAGTCGAAGGCAGTAGTCTTGCGGTTGCGGATGGGCAGCGAGGGGTTGTCGATGTTCTTCAGCGTGGCACCCAGTTTGAGTTCGGCTGTTCCCTGGGTCTTGATGCGCACACCACCAGGACCGAAAATCTTCTCTGCCGGACCGAGATCGAACTTCATGTCCGTGAAATCAAACTTCTCCTTGCCCTGGTTGGCCACATTCTCTGCATCCTTCTGGCGGAAGAAGGCCTGGACGGAGCGTTTCTCGCTCCATTTCATATACTCTTCGGGAGTCATGAGGATGGGGGCGTTGAGATAGGAGTCACCGAGTTTGGAACCGATGAAATAAACGCCCAGCGAATCGTCATAGACCGCCTCCTGCTTGATGTTGTCGGGCATGCGGAGGTCGAGGGCCGAGGTATCGGCATCGGCGATGCTGAGGGGAGCCGTCCGGCTGATGCGCCAACGGGCATGCAACAAGGAGTCGGGGATGGGCGCATCGTCAGCCGCCAGTTTGGGCTGCGCCTTGGGAGCCGGCTTCCTGGTGTTGTCGTCCTGTGGGGTAGCCAGCGCCACCACACTGAGCAGACAGATGAGTATATAGATGAGTCTCTTCAATGTTCTTTTCTCACTTGATCAGTTTCAATGCCATCTTCACTATCTCCTCCACGCGGGCGTCGGGGTGCTCACGGAGCAGTTCGACCACCACCTTCTGCGAGGGGGCAGGGGCAAAGCCCAGCATGGTGAGTGCGCCCACCGCCTCGTCGCGCACCTCGTTGTTGACGGGGGGCTGCAGGCTACCGCCGACGGGAATCTCCTCGGCAATGCCCAAGGCAACTATCTTGTCGCGCAGGTCGAGGATGATGCGCTGGGCAGTCTTCAGGCCGATGCCCTTCACCCCCTTGAGCTGGCGCTCGTTGCCCGTAGAGATGCAGTTGCAGAGTTCGGAGGCACTCAGCGACGAGAGAATGACACGGGCAGTGGTCACACCGACACCCGAGACACTGATGAGCAGTTCGAAGAGTTCGCGCTCCTTCTTGTTGAGGAAGCCGTAAAGCAGATGGGCATCCTCACGAATCGCCTCATAGACATACAGTTTCACTTCTTTCTTGCCCTGGATGGCACTATAGGTGATGAGGGATATGTTCAGTGCATAGCCCACACCACCAGCCTCAACCACTGCCAAGGCAGGGTTCAGGTCGGTCAGTTCTCCCTTGATATATTCAATCATCGCTTTCTCCATTTATGATTACACTTCACCCTCCCCTATCGTAATAATAAACGCTACGCGCGTACATTTATTGTATAGGAAGGGTGAAATTTCGGTGACAATAGGCTTCAGCATCCACCTCTATGAACGAATGTGATTGGCGTAGATAGTCGAGCAATCGGTGGAACAGAGGGTGTTGCTCCAACAGATGGGGATTGCCAAAGAGCAGCAGACGGCGGCGGGCACGGGTCATTGCCACATTGAGCTTGCGGTCGATGAGAGTACCAGACTCCTCGAATGCCTGACTGCACAGAAAACGGAGCTGGTAAGGATGGCGGATAGTGAAGCCATAGAGGATGTAGTCACGCTGGCTGCCTTGATAGCGCTCTACGGTATCGATGGTAATATCGTGGAGCGGGGCTATGCCGTAGGCATCAATGGCATGGCGCACCACTGCTATCTGATTGCGGTAGGGCACGATGACTCCCACCGTCTGATCAGCATGGAAAGCACTCTCCCCCACCCGCTCATAGATGGCCACAACCGTGGCGGCAAGCATTTGTGCCTCAACGGGATTGACCTTGTCTGATGGTGAGGCGGAGGGAACGGGCGAGACCACAAAGGCCACATTGCGTGTAGCAAGCAACTGACGGATACCATCGGCATCAGAACTCATCGGCGGCAACTGCTCTTCCTGATGGGGAAGGGCGGGAGCACCCACTATCTGAAGCCGGCCGCCATAGAAGGCTTGATTGGGAAAATCGGCAATGGTGCGGTGCATACGTCCCTGACGGGTAAGCATATAAACATAGCGAGGGTCATAGTCGCCTGAAGACAGGAGGAAGCCGTTCAAGAGCCGTTCGAAGAGAGAACGGCGGCAATTGGTCAGACCAATGGCACGCAGGGAGGGGTCGGTTACTTCAGACTCTTCCTCGTCTTGCTGAACCACGGCTGGCAACTGTTTGTGGTCACCAATAAGCACCACCCTGCCGATACTCGGCATCCCCTGATGATGTTCGCTGAGCAGACTCACGAGATGGGGTTCGAGAATCTGGGATGCCTCATCGACAATGGCTAACGAGAAGCGCTTCATCTGTAGCAGTTCACGATGGGCAAGGAGCGAGGAGGTGGTGGAACAGATGATGCGGGAGGAGCCGAGCAGTTGTCGCACCCCGTCAAGCGTGGTACAGGCCGTAACCCGCTCATGAAGCAGATGGGAACGGCACTCTAGGGAACAACTGAGGTCGCTACCGAGACGGATGAAATCAATCTGCTCTTCCATGAGTTTGCTACAAATCTCATCCACCGCCCGATTGGTGAAGGAGAGCAGCAGCACGTGGCTGTCAGCATCGAGCAATTCTTCCTGCAGAATACGGAGCATACCAAAAGAGGTTTTACCCGTACCCGGCGGTCCAATGACCAAGAAGAGATCACGTGAGCGCTTGGCACGAATCACCAGGGAATTGAAATCACCATAGTTGCCCAAGAGGGTCTGGCACTCGTCGACCACAGGAGGACGCTGTGAGAGAAGTAGCTCACGACGAGACCGGGGAGCCGACAGGAATCGACACAGCCCTTGCAGCTGCGGGGTAGTGGAATCCATCAGGTCATGTTCCAATGCCCAGCAGTAGTCGGCTGAGGGGGTGAAGATGCGGCGGTCGGTCTGACTGTTGCGCAGGCGCAAGACCACTCCCTCTACCGTCAGGCTCTCGATGCTGGCCCGCTGCACCATCTGGGCACAGGCATTTGGCACCGTCCCCCGCCGATACGGATAAAGGATGACGATATCTCCCGGACGGAAGTTGGAACCATCGACATCCTGGGAGGAAGAGAATCGCAGGCTTACCTGGTCCACTCCCTCTGCCGTCCCGCCGATATGGGTAAGCTCCAGGTCGTCACAAATGTTGCCTGCCGCCTTCTTCTCTTCCAAAGAATCGAGCCAGATGGAGGCAAACCCCGCATTTTCCTGCAGACGGTTGCCCATGCGGGCCAGGAGCCGCTCACGCTGTACGAAGCGCATGAACCGGAGCACATAAGCCAACTCAAGCGGACGGGCATCACGGAAGGGCTGCAACAGCTGGCGCAACTCAGGCTCTTTCCACTGCCGCCAGAACCGCTCGGAACAACGGGAATTGCGGAACTGGTCTGGGTGAAGGTGGCACAGCAGGTCATAGCCCCCATCGGCATAGCCCATCTCGCACCACACGATGAGGTTGCGCAAACGGATGGCCCGAAGGAGTAGCGAGGGCGATTGGGCCGTGAGCACCAGGCCCTTGGCATAGCGGGAATAGAGCAGGAAGAGATGGCGCATGGCAGAACTGTGCTTGTCGAAACCATAGATGAAGATGGCCCGATAGAGCAACAGCTGCACCCAGTGCTTGTCCTGAATGGCAGGCACATCAGGCTGGAAGGAGGGGGAAGAAGGCGACACGAAAGCTCCCTTGCCTGCCTTTTGTTCGACAATCGTATACTGACCACTACCACTGAAAAGACAGTCCATACGTCCCTGTAGTCCCAAAGCCTCACAGAAGAAGGAAGGTTCGAGATAGGCCTGGTTCATGGGCAAATCGGGGATGGTATGAGGCAGGTCAGTGGCCATCAGTTTGCGGATGTTCCGGTACTGGACAGCCGCCTGTTCCAGAAACCACTTCCGCTGCCGCTCCTGTTGCAACTCAGAACAGGCAGCAAGCGAGAGAGCATGGCGATGGAAATAGGAATCCAGACTGTCACGCAGGGAGCGCTGACGCTGATGAAGGGTGTCATCAAGCAGTTCGCCAGCCAACTGTCCGAGGTGGATATGCAAAGAGGGAGGGGTATCGTGGAGTTGATGGATGAGAGAGAGGTAAGGAGTCTCACGAAGGGCATCGTCGAAACAGGAGGCTACCGTGGTGATATTCACCAGATAGTCGGGTTCGAATATGATGAGTTCGGGCAGGCAGACACCTTCCTCCCATCTGATACGGAGCAGATTGAGCTGGCTGCCCTGACGCAGGATGCGCGACAGATAGCTCCAGTCGGCACCACTCTCACGATGGAGGTAACGGTTGGACGGGCCGTAAAGGATGGTCAGCTCACGACCATCACGCTCTGAGGTAGCACGAATAGTGGTGGCATCCCAGCTGGTGACTGACACACGCAGGCGGCGTTCGGAGGCAGCTGTCCAGGATACAGTATAGTCGTGGACCGGAACACGGGAGCGCAACACGGCGGGAACCTCTATATCGGGATAGAGAGCATGGAGCAACTGGCAGACACTCTTCAGATGAGAAGGATAGGAATACTCATCGGGGGCAGCCGTTGCAGCAACCTGAGCAGCACGGGGGAAGAGAACCGTTCGGGTGGCATGAATGGCATGTACGACATGGGGAGGCAGGGAGCATTGTTTCAGCAGATGGTCAACCTTGGCAAAAAGGCTGCCAAAAACAATGGGAAGCGACAGCAAACGGGCCTCGACTGCCCGCCGGAACACATAACGGAGGGTGTCGTAACGCTCCGACAGAGGCAAAAGAGGGTCACTGCCCTGTTCCAAACGGAGGAAAAGAGCAGCGGCCGAATCTATATATAAAGATGAGGAAGGAGAGGCAGACATTGCCTCACCTTAAATGTATTTGGCAATGGTACGCAGACAGAGATCGCTGCTCACGGGTTTGGACAGGAAATCGGTACAACCTGCAGCCATTGCCTGTTCACGGTCACTGTCGAAAGCATTTGCAGTCAGGGCAATGATGGGCAGGTCGGGGTGCTTTTCGCGGATGGCACGGGTAGCAGCCAACCCATCCATCACCGGCATCTTAATATCCATCAGAATCATCGACACATCGGGATTCTCGGCCATCTCTACCGCTTCGCCTCCATGACGGGCTCGCAACAATTGGTAGTGTTTCTTGAGGATATAGGTCATCAGGATGAAGTTGCTGTCATTGTCTTCGGCCACTAATATTGTCTTCATAAGGATATGTTGATTTGGAGGGTTAAAACTTAATAATCTTTATTTTTAAGGCAAAAGTAATACATTTTGCTGAAATTCTTTGCAGGTGAACGTTTTTTTAACTAATTTTGTCCCTGTTACTATGATGACAACAGCATATATCAACTAATACTAACAAAAATGATGAATTACAAACAACTCACTCTCGCTGTCTCATTGATGGCTACCTCCACCTTGAGCGCCCAAACCAACGTGCTCGACGTGGATGCCAAGAAGGCGGGTGCACCGGTACAAAGCACCATGTATGGAATCTTCTTTGAAGATATCAACTATGCTGCTGACGGCGGACTCTACGCCGAACTGGTGAAGAACCGCTCATTCGAGTTTCCCAACAACTACGCCGGATGGATTATCTCCGGAAAGGTATCGCTACGCAACGACGGTCCCTTTGACAAGAATCCGCACTACGTAAGACTGGCCCCCTCCGGCCACCGCGACAAGCACACGATGATTGAGAACGAAGGTTTCTTCGGCATCGGTGTCAAGGCCAATGAGGAATACCGCTTCTCGGTGTGGGCCCGCGTGCCGGATGGCGGTACGGCCAAGCTGTGGATTGACCTGGTGGAGAATGCCACCATGCGTGACGACCAGAAAATTGGCAACGCCGGACTGGACATCTCCGGAAAGGAATGGAAGAAATACTCGGTAGTACTGAAACCAAAACGCTCCTTTGACAAGGCACACTTGCGCATCTGGGGTGACTCGAAGGTGACAACCGATGTGGAGCATGTTTCGCTCTTCCCTGTAGATACCTACAAGGGACATGAGAATGGTATGCGCAAGGATTTGGCCACTGCTCTCGAGCAGCTGCAGCCCGGTGTGTTCCGCTTCCCTGGCGGCTGCATCGTAGAAGGTACCGACCTCGCCACCCGTTACCAGTGGAAGAACTCGGTGGGTCCCGTAGAGAACCGTCCGCTCAACGAGAACCGCTGGCACTATACCTTTACACACCGCTACTTCCCCGACTACTTCCAGTCGTATGGTCTCGGATTCTATGAATACTTCCTGCTCTCTGAAGAGATTGGTGCCGAACCGCTGCCCGTGCTGAACGTGGGTATGAGCTGCCAGTTCCAGAATGACATCAAGCACGAGAACGAAGTACACGTACCGCTCGACCAGCTGCAGCCCTACATCGATGACTGCATCGACCTGATTGATTTTGCCAACGGCGACCCCGCCACCAACAAATGGGCAAAGCTGCGCGCCGACATGGGACATCCAGAGCCCTTCAACCTGAAGTTCCTCGGTGTGGGCAACGAGCAATGGGACTACAAGGACAACCCCGCCTTCACCAAACGTCTGAAAATTTTCATCGAGGCCATCCGTAAGGTGCATCCCGAAATCAAACTCATCGGCACCACTGGTCCCAACTCCGAAGGATGGGACTTCGACCTGCTGCAGCCCCGCATGAAGGAACTGGGATGCGACCTCTACGACGAGCACTTCTACCGCAACGAGCAGTGGTTCCTCAACAGCGGCAAACGCTATGACAACTACGACCGCTCGAAGAAAGCTCCCAAGGTGTTTGCCGGTGAATATGCCTGCCACGGCAAGGGCAAGAAATGGAACCACTTTGAGACCTCACTCTATGAGGCTGCCTTCATGACCGACCTGGAGCGCAATGCCGACCTGGTACACATGGCTACCTACGCCCCACTCTTCGCACACGTGGAGGGATGGCAGTGGAGACCCGACATGATCTGGTATGACAACACCCGCATGTTCAAGTCGGTAAGCTACTACGTGCAGCAGATGTATTCTACCAACAAGGGTACCAACGTGCTGAAGCTCACCATGAACGGACAACCCGTGGCCGGACAGGAAGGACAGAACGGACTCTTCGCCAGCTCCGTGCTCGACAAGAACGAGGGTACCATCATCGTGAAGGTAGTAAATACCAGCAAGACTCCGCAGAACGTCAGCATCAACCTGAACGGACTGAAAGGAGAACTTGCAGCTGAGACCATCACCCTGACCTACAACGACATGGATGCCGAGAACACCCTCGACAACCCCAACCGCATCGTTCCTACCAAGGGTAACCTCACCTGTGCAGCCGGCAAGAAGAATACGGTCATCAACGACCAGCTGCCTGCCATGGCTTTCCGCATCTATAAGGTGAAGAAATAAACTGGCGCCAGTTTCGCTATCGTTTTGAACCACAGCGTTTGATTTTGCAAACGCTGTGGTTTATTTGTACTGTTCGGAGCCAAATTCGGACTTGACAGAAGGAAAATATAAGGAAATTACGAGAAAAAGCGTGGTATCTGCATTTTTTTTCGTAATTTTGCAGCGTATTGTATCATGACAGAAAAATGAGCGTAGTAGAACTGATCAACAAAAATACTGAAGAACGGCGTTTCTCATTCGAAGTGCTGCCTCCACTGAAGGGAAGCGGTACCGACAAACTCTTTGCCACCATTGACAAGCTGAAGGAGTTTGCCCCCAGCTTTATCAATATCACAACGCATCACAGCGAGTATATCTACAAACAAATGGACAACGGACTGCTACAAAGACAGAGAATCAGAAGAAGACCTGGAACCATCGCCATTGCAGCAGCCATACAAAACAAATACCAGATACCCGTCCAACCACATGTCATCTGTAGCGGAACCACCATCGAGGACATTGAATATGAGCTGCTCGACCTGCAGTTTCTCGGCATCTCCAACCTGCTGTTGCTACGTGGCGACAAGGCCAAAGAAGACAACCGCTTCATCCCCACCAAGGGGGGACACGAGCATACAACAGACCTCATCCGACAGGTTCAGCAGTTCAACGAGGGATTCTTTGCTGACGGAACACCCATCAAATGCCCGGGAACCAAGTTTGAATTTGGCGTGGCATGCTATCCCGAAAAGCACGAGGAAGCACCCAATCTGGAAATGGATATGGTTTATCTGAAGGAGAAACAGGAATTAGGAGCCAAATATGCGGTCACCCAGTTGTTCTTCGACAACCAGAAATACTTCGATTTTGTGAAGACTGCCAGAGAAATGGGCATCACCATCCCTATCATCCCCGGCATCAAACCCATGGCCAAACTTTCACAGATAACAGTGGTGCCCAAGACTTTCCACTGTGACATCCCGCAGGAACTGGCGAAGGAGGCCATCCGATGCAAGACCGACGAGGAGGTGAGACAACTGGGCGTGGAATGGGCTGTCAACCAATGCAAGGAACTTTATCAACATGGAGTACAGAATATCCATTTCTACACGGTATCGGCTGTGGATTCTGTAGCCGAGGTGGCGCGTCAACTGCTCTGACACCGCCCTACCCCCCATACATGAAGAAATCAACGAGATGAAAAGGCAAGATATCATAGGACAAGAGGAAGTTTGGCAGAGACTGATGCAGATGGCAAAAGAAAACCACCTGCCTCATGCCATGCTCTTCTGTGGCCCCCAAGGCACAGGTAAACTCGCTACGGCCCTATATCTTGCCCAATATCTCATCTGCGAAAACCACAACGGCTACGACCAGCCTTGTGGCAGTTGCCGCCAATGCTCAATGGTACAGAAATGGGAGCATCCCGACCTGCACTTCACCTACCCGACCATCAAACTCAGCAGTATGGGCTCACAACACAAGCCTGTCAGCGAGGATTTTATCAAGGAATGGAGACTCATGATCAAGGGACATGCCTATCCCACCTTTGAGGAATGGATGGAGATGATTGGCACCACCAACCAACAAGCAATTATCACCGCTGCCGAAAGCGACAGCCTCTCACAGAAGCTGAGCCTCAAGGCCAGCCAAGGCGGCTACAAGGTCTCGCTCATCTGGTTGCCGGAAAAGATGAACCAGGAATGTGCCAACAAACTGCTCAAACTGATTGAAGAGCCACCGTCGAAAACGGTATTCATACTCGTTAGCGAAGAGCCGCAGATGCTCCTGGAAACCATCAGAAGCAGGGTACAACGCATCGATTTCAAACGCATCGCACAAGCAGATATCCAACAGGCACTCATCGAAAAACGGGGACTCAGCGAGACGGATGCCCTGCGTATCGCACGACTGGCAGACGGCAACTGGAACAAAGCGACGGAGGCATTGGAACCCTCATCGGAAAACGAGCTGTTCCTGACACAGTTCCAGACGCTCATGCGACTGGCCTACTCCAGAAACATCAAAGAACTGAAACGATGGAGCGACGAGGTGAGCGAATACGGACGTGAGAAACAGAAACGATTCCTCCTCTACACCATGAGACTCATCAGAGAAAACTTCATGTACAACTTCCAACAGGAAGAACTCAACTACATGACTCTACAAGAGGAGAACTTCGCACGCAATTTCGCCCGCTTTGTCAACGAAGACAATATCCTGCCCATCTGCGACATGGTGAATCTCGCCCTCAGGGATATTGGACAGAACGCTAACGCCAAAATCGTGTTCTTCGACTTCGCACTGCAGATGATTATGCAGCTGAAACATCAATAACCAGTAACTTCTACACCTATTTTAATTTCTACACCTTATTATATATATACAAAGAAACAAGATTTCCTGAATATGGACAAGAGAAAAAATGAATACGAAATATGTTGCGGATGCGACCGCGGACTTTCCAAAGAGGCCGTGGGAAGACAGGACAGGCAACTGAATACTTACGACTGGCTGGCTGACGTACCGGGCAATGCGGAATCAACCGACCTCGTAGAGGTGCAGTTCAAGCACACCCGCAAGGGATATTTTCACAATGTGAATAACCTGGAACTGAAAAAAGGAGACGTAGTGGCAGTGGAAGCCAATCCCGGACACGATATCGGAGTGGTGACACTGACCGGACGACTGGTCAAGTTGCAGCTGAAAAAGGCCAACCTGAAGTCGGCTGATGACATCAAACGCATCTACCGCATCGCACGGCCAACGGATATGGACAAATACCGAGAGGCCAAAAGCCGGGAACACGACACCATGATCGAGAGCCGTCAGATTGCCAAACGACTGGGCCTGGACATGAAAATCGGCGATGTGGAATACCAAGGTGACTGCAACAAGGCCATCTTCTACTATATTGCAGACGAACGAGTGGACTTCCGACAGCTCATCAAAGTGCTGGCCGAAACCTTCCATGTGCGCATTGAGATGAAACAGATTGGAGCACGACAGGAGGCCGGACGTATCGGAGGAACAGGACCTTGCGGAAGAGAACTCTGCTGTGCTACCTGGATGAAGAACTTTGTGAGCGTCAGCACCACCGCAGCACGATTCCAGGATATCTCACTGAATCCACAGAAACTGGCTGGCATGTGTGCCAAACTGAAATGCTGTCTCAACTATGAGGTGGACGATTACATGGAAGCCAGCAAACGGATTCCAAGCCGGGAAATTATCCTGCAGACGCAAGACCAGGACTACTTCCTCTTCAAAACAGATATCCTGGCCGGCATGGTCACCTACTCTACCGACAAGCGACTCGCCACCAATCTGGTGACCATCAGTGCGGAAAGAGCCAAAGAAATCATCGAGATGAACAAACAGGGAGAGAAACCTGTAGCCTTGGACGAAGAGGGAGTACGCACGGAGAAAAAAAGTGCCGACCTGCTGGACGGTGACCTGAACCGCTTTGACAAGGCCAAGAAGAAAAAGAACAAGCCCAAGCAGAGGGACAGACAACAGAATGCACCCAAAGCCAACAAGGAGAACAACGGACAACCCAACATGCCCAAACCCAACAAAGAAAACAAGAAAGAGAACAACGGGCAACCACAGGGACCGCAACAAGGACAGGGACAAGCCAAAAGCAAGGGTAACAAGCGTAACAAGCCCCCACGTAACAACAACGGGAATACACCCAAGGACAACAATGGCCAGACTCCCAAAGACAACCAACAGACAGTCTCAAATGAAAAAGAATAGTCTCTTTTACTATATCCTCATCATTTTTACGGTTGCGTCAACATTCGTTGGCTGCAACCGTAAAACCGTTTTTGCCCAATATGCACACACCCCCATCAATGGCTGGGAACGCAACGACACGCTCAACTTCATGTTCAAGCCATCTGAATCCATTCCACTGCATGGGGTAAAAGACAGCATCCTGAACTTCCAGGAGTGTGTAGAACTGCGCATCAACAGCAGCTATCCCTTCAGAAGCCTCTATCTGGTCGTGGAACAGACGATTCTCCCAGCAGGCATCAAGAAGAGTTATTCACTACCCTGCTTCCTCGTGAACAAACGGGGCCTGTTCAACGGGAGAGGGGTGAACTTTTACCAATACCATTTCCATCTGACCGACATGAGGCTGCACCGAGACGATTCGGTGAGCATCCGCATCAGGCACAACATGAAACGGGAAATTCTGCCTGGCATTTCCGACATCGGCATACGGATTGAAAAGAAAACGGAATAAGGATGTCAGTTGCGCAGCAGATTGCGTCCCGCATCAATGCGCAGGAAGATGAAGAGGAGGAAACTGAATCCCCATAACGAGGAGCCACCATAACTGAAGAAGGGTAACGGAATGCCTATCACTGGGGTCAAGCCCAACACCATGCCTACATTGATGAAGACATGGAACAGGAAGATGGACACCACAGAATAGCCATATACACGACCAAAACGGAATTGTTGCCGCTCCGCCAAATGGATTAGACGCAAGATGAGTGCCAAGAACAGCAACAGCACACCGGCAGAACCAAAGAACCCCTGCTCCTCACCCACCGTACAGAAAATGAAGTCGGTGTCCTGCTCGGGCACAAACTTGAGCTTTGTCTGGGTGCCATTCAGGAATCCCTTGCCCTCCAATCCGCCTGAACCTATCGCTATCTCACTCTGATGCACATTATATCCGGCTCCAGAGGGGTCTTCCTCCAATCCCAACAACACATTGATACGCACACGCTGATGACTCTGCAGCACATTGTTGAGCATATAGTCGGCAGAGTAGAAGAAGGCGATGGAACCAAAGGCAAAAAGCAGGATGAGATAATACTTGTAAATGCGGGTACCCAACGCCCACCACAGCAGATAGCCCAGCAGAAGGGCACTCACCACCAGTTGCACCCAAACCACATCAAAGGGAATGACATACTCGGAAAAGAGCAGGCCCAACACGGGTACACCCACACAGACAGCCAGCAGATGGGTGCAGAGTTGACGATTGTTGCAATATATCCACACCATTCCAATGGTGAAGAGATGGATGAGCAATAATACGGAGAACTTGCCCACAGAGGTGGGGGTATCCCACAAGCACACCTCCTCATAGCGGATTCCTACGACAAAATAGATGACCGCAGCAATACCCGTGAAAAGCACACTGCCAGGCATTCCTTCACGATAGAATACCAGAAAGAATGCCAGATAGACGAGAGCCGAACCTGTTTCCTTCTGCAGGATGATAAAAACCATCGGCAGAAGGACGATGACCAGACTGACGGCAAAATATTTCCAACGATGGATGTTATAGCCATAGACACTCATGAACTTGGCCGTGGCCAGGGCGGTGGCAAACTTGGCGAACTCGGCTGGCTGCAAACGCAAAGGCCCCAGAACCAACCAGGAACGAGATCCTTTGATTTCGTGCGGATTGAAGATGGTGACAAAGAGCAATAACAACAGAATGGCATAAACGACGAAGGCAAAAGTGTCGTAGAAGCGGTCATCGAGCATCAGGATGACAAAACCCAGACAGATGGATGTACCAATCCATACAATCTGCATGCCGGAACGGGTGTCAAGACTGAAGAGGTCGACATTGTCACCAAAAGAATAGCTGGCGCCACACACGCTGAACCATCCGAAGGTGAGCAGGGCCAGATAGATACCTATCGTCCACCAATCCAAAGATTGCAAGACACTTGTCTGTCGTTTATTCTGTTGAGCCATAATTGATTCTTCGCTGTTGGAACTCGGCAGCCCTCTGTTCGGAGGCTTCCGAGAGTTTGCCATTGATATATTTTTCCATAATCAGTCCGCCAAGGGGTACGCCATAGTCGGCTCCCCAACCACCATTCTCCACATAAACAGCCACAGCTATCTTGGGATGGTTCATAGGTGCAAATCCCATGAAGACGGAGTGGTCGTGACCTCGGTTCTGTGCCGTACCAGTCTTGCCGCATGCCTCAAAATCATATCGGGCAAGGGCTCGGCAGGTTCCTCCCAAGACGGAGGCACGCATGCCCTGTACCACATAATCGTAGGCTTGGGCATTGGCCTTGGTATAGTGACGCCGGGTGAAAGCCGTGTCGAGCGGTTCACCTTGTACCTTACGAACCACATGGGGCACATAATAGTATCCGCGGTTGGCAATGGTAGCTCCGAGGTTGGCAATCTGCAGAGGGGTGGCATTCACCTCACCCTGACCAATGGAAATACTGATGATGGTCAATCCATTCCAAGAGCCTTTGTAAGCATGGTCATAGAACTCGGCATTGGGTATCAGACCGCGTTTCTCGCCCGGCAGGTCAATGCCGAGACGATAGCCGAAGCCCATACTCACCATATAATCGCGCCAAGTGTTCATCGCATTCTGCACACTGCCATACTTGCTGCGGTTGCCAATCATATAGTAGAGTCCCCAGCAGAAGAAGGCATTGCAGGAGGTACTCAAGGCTGGCACCAGCGGCAGAGGCGAGGCATGACCATGACATCCCACATGCAGACCACGATAGTTGAAACCATGGCTGCAACCGAAGGGGGTGGTTGGGGTGATGATACCCTCGGTGAGGAAAGTGAGTCCTTGGGTGGTCTTGAAGGTGGAACCGGGAGGATACTGGCCCATGATGCCGCGGTTGAGCAGCGGACGGCCAGGACTCTGCATAAACAGACGCTGATACTTGCTGCGTTGGCGGCCCACCATCAAACGGGGGTCATAGGTGGGCGAAGAGACCAGACAGAGCACCTCACCCGTCGAGGGTTCGATGGCCACGATACTGCCCCGCTTGCCCTCCATCAGCCGCTCACCCAACGCCTGCAGCTCATAGTCAATGGAGAGGGTGAGGTTTTTGCCGGGGACGGGACGCTTGTCGAGGCTGCCATTGAGATAGCTGCCTTTGATGCGGCCACGGGCATCACGCAGGAGTATCTGCACCCCCTTTTCGCCACGTAGCTGCTTTTCATACTTACGCTCAATACCCAATTTGCCGATATAGTCGCCCGGCTGGTAATACTCATCCTCCTCAATGTCGGCTGGCGACACCTCTGCGACATCGCCCAGAAGTTGGGCAGCCACAGGATACTGGTATTGGCGCACACTACGCCGCTGGACATAAAAGCCGGGGAAGCGGAATATCTTCTCTTGGAAGACACTGAAGTCTTCATTGGAAATCTGGGAGAGGAAAATCTGGCGGGTATAGGATGAATAGCCGGGATTGCGGGAGCGGTCCTTGATGGCAGCCATCCTGCGGTCGAACTCCTCACGCGTCATGTTCAGCGTGTTGCAGAAATCGGCCGTATCGAGTTTTCCCTTGGCTTCACTCATCACCACCATGATATCAAAAGCAGGCTGGTTGAAGACCAGCAGCTTACCGTGGCGGTCGGTAATGACGCCACGTGCAGGATAGTCCACCTTTTTCAGAAAGGCGTTGGAGTCGGCATTCCGCTTGTAGTCATCACTCATAATCTGCAGGGAGAAGAGCCTGATGATATAGATGACGATGATGAGCACAGCAGCTCCGCCAATCACATACTGGCGATTGTCTAATTCAAAATTTTTCACTTTCGCTGAATACTCTCAAGGGTGAGGACAAGCACTAAGGTGAGCAAGGTGCTGCCCAACACACATTCCACCCACTGCAAGAGGTTGAAGAAACAGAACATCTCCAAGGTGAAGAACAGCATACAATACAGGAGAACCAAGGTCATGGCATAAGCCACATATTTCACAAAGCCCATATCCGACATGGTAGGGAGGGAGTCGTCAAGCTGGTCGGCTGGTATGAACAAACGAACGAAATAGGGCTGGATGGCGGCAATGGCTGTGAGCGAGGCGGCGGCAACACCCGGAGTGTTGGCAAAGGTATCGACCGTGATACCAAGCAGGAAAGCCCAGCAGAGAGCCGCCCACTTGGGGTGAGTGCCAGGAAAGCCCAACACCAGATAGATATAGAGCAAGGGAGTGGCGCAGTTGAACAGGTGAATCTGATTGAGCACCAGTGCCTGTACCAAACAGAGAAGCACAAAGGCTCCCATGCGTTTCACAAGATCAATGGTCATAGATGATGAACTACGAAAGCTGACAATATGAAAACTAAACAATACTATTCCTTGCCGCCCATCTTCAGTGAGTCTTGCACGGATTGCAGGAGATGTACCCTCTCACTGATTTGCCGGTCGACCAAAACGCACACATTACGCAGATTACTGAAATCCGTGGCGAGGCGCACCTTCACCCGATAGGACAAACCGTCACGCGAATTGTATACCTGCTCGATTTTGCCCACAGGAACACCGGGAGGATAGATGGCCGAATAGCCATTGGTCTCCACCCAGTCACCCAGTTTGAAACGGGCATGGCGGGGAATATCCTCAACGTAGGCCACAGAGGCATCTTGCCCATACCAGCGCAGCACACCGAAATAGCCGCGTCTGCGGATGGTACAGCTCACTCGGGAGTTGACGTGGATGACTGGCATGACGATGGCATAATGTGCGGATGCCTTGAGCACCACACCCACGATGCCACTGCCACTGACCACTCCCATCTCTGCATCCACCCCGTCGGCCTTGCCCCGGTTGATAGTGAAAAGATTGGTCGACTGGTGGAGCGAGCCACCCACCACCTGTGCCTGCACCACCTGATACTGCGAGAGCGTATGGAGCATCGCACGCTCCTGTGCGGTAGAGTCGTGGGTGGCATCAGCATAAAGCCGGGAGAGCTGGTTGACCTGACGCTCGAGATAGAAATTACGCAGGGTCAACTGTTCGTTGACCTGGCGTAAGGAGAAAAAGGAAGTGAGGGCAGAGTTCCAATCATAGATTCTGCCCACCACTGCATTTGCTGAGGTAAACCAAACACTGCCCTGATAACTGTTGTATTGAAACAGCAGCATGGCACACACCACCTCCAGGAGGATGAACAGGAGCCAATGGGCGTGTTTAGTCAAGAAATCCAATAGGTTTCTCACCGCATGACCCTCCCCGTTGTTATCTCATCAGGAAGGAGAAGCGGTCTACATTCTTCAGAGCCACGCCGGCACCTTTGGCTACACTGTGCAAGGGGTCCTCGGCCACATGGAAGGGGATGTTCATCTTGTCGGTGAGACGGCGGTCGAGTCCACGCAGCAACGCACCGCCACCACTGAGATAGATACCGTTCTTCACGATGTCGGCATAGAGCTCGGGCGGGGTATTCTCCAGGGCAGAGAGCACGGCATTCTCAATCTTGGCCACGGTCTTGTCGAGACAGTGGGCAATTTCCTGATAGCATACAGGCACCTCCATGGGCAGGGCGGTGATACAGTTGGGGCCATGCACGATGTAGTCTTCGGGAGCCTCATCGCCCAGGTCGGTAAGCACCGATCCCACATGAATCTTGATACGCTCTGCCATACGTTCGCTCACCTTCACATTGTGCTGGCGACGCATATACTCCTGAATATCGGCGGTGAGGTCGTCGCCGGCGATACGGATGGAGTTGTTGCTGACGATACCGCCAAGGCTGATGACGGCAATCTCTGTGGAACCACCACCGATGTCGACAATCATGTTGCCTTCGGGAGCCTCTACGTCGATACCGATACCGATGGCAGCTGCCATGGGTTCGAAAATCAGATAAACGTCACGGCCATTGGCGTGCTCGGCAGAGTCGCGCACGGCACGGAGCTCCACCTCGGTAGAGCCGGAGGGAACACCAATCACCATGCGGAGTGAGGGGGAGAAGAGTCGTCTTCCCGTATGCACCATCTTGATGAGTCCGCGCATCATCTGCTCACAGGCAGAGAAGTCGGCAATCACACCGTCGCGCAAGGGACGGATGGTGCGGATATTGTCGTTCGTTTTCTCATACATCATCTTGGCCTTCTCGCCAACGGCAATCATCTTGTCGGTGCGGCGGTCAAGAGCTACTACAGAGGGTTCGTCCACCACAATCTTGTCATCACTGATAATAATGGTGTTGGCCGTACCCAAGTCCATGGCAATCTCCTGGACAAATGAAAAGAATCCCATCGTTGTGTTCTGTTTAATAATAAATAATGTGTAAGTATTTATCGCCTTGCCTGCCGAGGGGGCTTTATGCCTGCTCAAACCAGCTGTGGATAGCTGTATCGTAATGGCTGCTCACGCCAAAGGCACGGGTAGCGAACATACGACGGTCGGCCAGGTCGGTCTCAGCACCCTTCTTGTTGAGGATGTCGAGCAGCACAGCATATTCGGCCTTGCTGGGAACAATCACCACATCGTTGAAGTTCTTGGCACCGGCACGGATAAGTGAGATGCCACCGATATCAATCTTCTCGATGATGTCGGCCTCGGAGGCTCCGCTGGCTACGGTCTGCTCAAAGGGATAAAGGTCTACGATAACGAGGTCGATGGCGGGAATCTCGTAGGAAGCCATCTGTTCCTGGTCGCCTTCGTTGTCACGACGGCCAAGGATGCCTCCAAAGATTTTGGGGTGCAGGGTTTTCACACGTCCGCCGAGGATAGAGGGGTAAGTGGTCACATCCTCCACCTTCTGGCACTCATAACCCAATGATTCGATAAAGGTCTGGGTTCCTCCGGTAGAAAGGAACTTCACACCCTCTTCGTTCAACTTCTTCAACAACTCGTCCAAACCATCCTTGTGGAAAACCGAAATCAGCGCGGTTTTAATCTTCTTTGTTCCTGACATAGCGTTATAATGCATTATAATGTAATTAGAGACTGCAAAGTTACGAAAAAGACTTGACACAGCCATCATAATTCTGAAAAAAAAGGTTGATACGCATCAAAAAGCATTCCCCAGCTGCCCTTCGGCGATGGTTATACCTTATTATATATACAGGAAAGAGGGACCATGCCACCAAGGCATAGTCCCTCACCATACATTTTTATGAGTTATGGATGCTGTTCCGCCGAACAGCGGTTATCATCAGAATATTGCATGAAATTTAAAAGTTTCTGTTCATATCTGTTTTTTGTCTGCGCCATGGCCATTCCTACCATCAGGAAGAGACATGACAGGAGCATTTTGATTCTTTTACTCATAAGACATTCTCTCTTAACTTAAAATTACAAAAACGCTGCAAATTTAAATATTTCCCACTAATTACCAAAAAAAATGAATACTTTTTTCAATATAAAGGGCATATTTTGTTTCATTTTTATTGTTATTTACCGTCTTTTACTGTCATTTTGACAATAAAAGCACATTAAAACTACCATTAACTACATTTTACAAATCCATCCGATTCTGTTCTCCGCTCAACTGAATACGGAAGCCTGTTCTCAACTGAATACGGCAATCAGTTGGGAACAGATTACGATGAGTTTTCCACCTATTATATATAGGGCGATTACCAGCCATGATTCGTGCAACTACGTGAGGTAACAAGTGCAACTACGCGTAGTAACAGAAATCCCAACCCGCAGTTGTAAACGTTTTCATTAAATATATCGGGGAGAATGATGCGTAAATAGAAAGAAATCACTACCTTTGCAATCGCATTGAAAAACAATGCACTCAAGTTAAACATTTATCCAATATCTATACTAAGTACAAAACCTATCATGCCAACGTTAACTATTGCCATCGTCTGTGCCTTCGTCATCGGCTATTTCTTCATCGCCATCGAAAGCGTGACACGTATCAACAAAGCCGCCATTGCCATCCTGATGTTTGTGGTCTGCTGGACACTCTTTATGATTAATCCAACGGTGGTAGCCGACTGCCTGGCCGGAGTACCCCATGACCAAATGGCCACGGCTGTGGGCAAAATCATCGAAGAACATCTCGGAGAGACCGGTTCCACGCTCTTCTTCCTCATGGGAGCCATGACCATCGTGGAACTCGTGGACCAGAACGGAGGATTCAACTTCGTGAAAGACACACTGAAGACCAAGAGCAAACGATCGCTGCTCTGGCGCATTGCCTTCATGACCTTTATCCTGAGTGCCATCCTCGACAATCTCACCACCTCGATTGTGATGGTGATGATTCTGCGCAAACTCGTGAAAGACAAGAAAGACCGCATCATCTACGCCTCGCTCGTGGTGATTGCCGCCAACTCAGGAGGTGCCTTCTCCCCTATCGGCGACGTGACCACCATCATGCTGTGGAACCGCGGGGTCATCACCGCCCTCGGTGTCATCACCGAAATCTTCATCCCCTCGCTCATCTCGATGCTCATCCCTGCCTACTTCCTCTCGCTGCAACTCAAGGGCGACCTGGTGACCCCGAAAGACCAGGATTCGAAGAAAGGACCGGAAAACTACCTGAACGTGAGCCAGCGACGTACCATCTTCCAGTTGGGTGTGGGCGGCCTCATCTTTGTGCCCATCTTCAAGACCCTCACCCATCTGCCTCCCTTTATCGGCATCCTGCTGGTGCTGGGTGTGTTATGGACGGTGACGGAAACGATGTACCGCCATCTCGAGCATGACGAGAGCGACGGAATGCAGAAGCGCGTGAGCCGCATGCTCTCCCGCATCGACATGTCGACCATCCTCTTCTTCCTCGGCATCCTGATGGCCGTAGGCTGTCTGCAAACCATCGGTGTGCTGGCCCAGTTGGGCGAAGGGCTCAACATCTGGTTCAACGGCAACCACTATATCGTGACGGGTATCATCGGAATACTGTCGAGCATTGTCGACAATGTGCCCTTGGTGGCCGGCTGTATGGGCATGTATCCCGTGCAGATGACGGGCGACATGGCCGTAGACGGCCTCTTCTGGCAACTCCTGGCCTACTGTGCCGGTGTGGGCGGGTCGATGCTCATCATCGGCAGCGCTGCCGGCGTGGTGGTGATGGGACTGGAGAAAATCACCTTCGGCTGGTACATGAAGAAGATTACCTGGATCGTCTTTGTGGGCTATGTGGCAGGCATCCTCTCCTACTGGCTGATACGCACGCTGATGGAGGCCTTCTGATGAAGAGGGGCAGCGGAATAATCATCCGCTGCCCCTCTTTTGTGGCAATTTGCACCCTGCATAAATGAAAAACCCTGCAAACCGTAGGTTTACAGGGCACTTTAAGTAGCGGGGGTGGGACCCGAACCCACGACCTCCGGATTATGAATCCGACGCTCTAACCAGCTGAGCTATCCCGCCATTGCTTGTTTGCGAGTGCAAAGGTAATGCTTTTTTTTTGTTCTGCAAAATTTTTCGGCATTTTTTATTGGTCATCACCGAAAAATGTTGTAATTTTACAGCGGAATACATCTAATAATGCCTGCAACAACGATGGAAAAGCTGAAAATTACGATTGAGCACCCACTCAATACCAGTTCCAGCAAAATCGCATGGAGCATGATAGGAACCATTGGAGGACTGCAGAAATGGATGGCCGACGAGGTGACCAAGGAGGCCAACCGGCTGGTATTCAAATGGGGCGAAGAATGGTCGGGACAGGACGTGCGCCATGCCACACTCATCACGTGCCACACCCCCAGCAGCATCTCGCTGCAATGGGAGGAAGACGAGGGCAGCGACTACTATCTCGAGATGACCATCGAGAAAAACGACCTGACCCGACAGGTACATCTCTGCATTACCGACTGGTGTACCCCCGACGAAGAGGAGAGCCTGCGTTCCTTCTGGGAAGACAGCCTGGAACGACTCCACCGCGCCAGCGGTATGTAAGGAAAGGTAGCGCACATACACATTATTATATTCAAAAAAACTATATAAAAAATGTGAAACGCTACGTTCTCTGACATTTTTATACTAATTTTGCAGGCCGAAAGCCATTAGGGCATCGGCTATTACACATGCTGCGCATCAAAAAATTAGATATATTCATTGCCAAACAGTTTGCACTACTCTTCTTCGGTGCCTTCTTCATCTGCCAGTTCGTGCTGATGATGCAATTCCTTTGGCGCTATGTCGACGAGCTCATCGGCAAGGGACTGTCGCTCGAAATCCTGGCGCAGTTCTTCTGGTATATGGGCCTCATGCTCATGCCACAGGCCTTCCCGCTCGCCATCCTGCTCTCCTCACTCATCACCTTCGGCAACATGGGCGAAAGTTCGGAGCTGACAGCCATCAAGGCTGCAGGCATCTCGCTGATGCAGGCTTTCCGGCCGCTCATTGTCATCGTGGTATGTATCGCGCTCAGTTCCTTCTACTTCCAGAATGTGGTAGGGCCGGAGGCCAACAAGTCGTTCGGCCAACTGCTGCTCTCGATGAAACAGAAGAGTCCGGAACTGGAGATTCCCGAGGGCATCTTCTACGACGGCATCCCCAACTGCAACCTCTACGTGCAGAAGAAAGACCTCAAGACGGGTATGCTCTACGGCATCATGATCTACAAGATGAACGGCAGCTACGAAGACCAGGCCATCATCCTTGCCGACTCGGGCATGCTGCAGTCGACAGCGGAAAAGAAACACCTGGTGCTGACCCTCCACAGCGGTGAATGGTTTGAAAACATGCCCTCGCAGAGCATGGCAGGAAGCGCCAGCATCCCTTACCGCAGGGAGACCTTCAGCCACAAGCGCATCGTGCTCGACTTTGACGGCGGGTTCAGCATGGCCGACGTGACAGGCATCTCGGCCGACGCCCGCTCGAAAAGCATCATGAAGATATTCCACGACATGGACTCCATCAGGAACTTCAACGACAGCGTGGGATACGCTTACTACAAAAATGCCAAAGCAAGTACCTATTATCTGCCGACCATCACTGCCAAGGACTCGGCCCAAATAGCCAAGCGGGCAACAAAGACCGACATCGACTCCTGCTTCATCCGGTTGACCGACAGCAAGAAACTGGAAGCGGTGAAGACGGCTCTCGCCAACGTACAGTCGATGAAGATGGACATCGAGATGAAAGGCAGCTATACCGACATGCTCGACCGCAACATGCGTCTGCACCAGCTGGAGGCTTTCTACAAGTTTACACTCTCCTTCTGCTGCATCCTCTTCTTCTTCATCGGTGCCCCCCTGGGTGCCATCATCCGAAAAGGTGGTCTGGGTGTGCCGGTCATCATCTCCGTACTGGTGTTCATCATCTACTATATCTTCGACAACTCGGGATTCAGGATGGCACGCAGCAACATCTGGACAGTGTGGTTCGGCCGACTCATCTCGACCATGGTTCTCGCACCTATCGCCATCTTCTTCACCTACAAGTCGAACAAGGATTCCACCGTATTCAACTTCGACCTCTACAAGAACGCGCTCTTCGCCATGCTCGGCATCCGCTCGAAACGGCATATCATGAAGAAGGAGGTCATCATCAACGACCCCGAATATCTGACCGATGCCGAACGGCTCGGCCAAATCAACCGCGACATCACCGAATACTCACAGCAGCATAACCTCATGAAAGCACCCAACCCCATCAAGGTGTTCTTCAGACCAGGTGACGACCGACGCATCAGAGAAATCAACGAGGAGCTGGAAGAGGTAATCGAAGACCTGTCGAACACCAAGGACAAGGCCGTGCTCACACTCATCAACCACTACCCCATCATGGCCACCCACGCCCATACCAGACCCTTCAGGCAGAAATGGCTCAATGTCATCACCGGACTGTTGCTGCCCATCGGTATCTTCTTCTATCTGCGCATGTGGCGGTTCAGGCTGCGCCTTCTTCGCGACCTGCGTAGCGTCAAGGCTACCAACGACAGCATCATCAGCCGAATCGGCGAGATGACAACCGCTGCCCGATAGGCAAGCTACACCTTATTATATATTATATAGAAACAAAATAAACATCAGCTATATGCAACAAGAAATCCAGTTGAACAGCATCGATGAAGCTGTAGAAGACTTCAAGAAAGGAGAATTTGTCATCGTTGTGGATGACGAAGACCGCGAAAACGAGGGCGACCTCATCATCGCGGCGGAACTGATCACTCCCGAAAAAGTAAACTTCATGCTGAAACATGCAAGGGGAGTGCTCTGCGCTCCCATCACCATCAGCCGAAGCGAAGAACTCGACCTGCCCAAACAGGTAGAGAACAACACCTCGATGCTGGGAACCCCCTTCACCGTCACCATCGACAAACTGGAAGGATGTACCACCGGCGTGTCGGCACACGACCGGGCCGCCACCATCAAGGCACTGGCCGACCCGAACTCGCGCCCCGAGACCTTCGGACGCCCAGGACACATCAACCCGCTCTATGCCCAGGAACACGGCGTATTGAGACGCTCGGGACACACCGAAGCCGCCATCGACCTCTGCCGACTCGCCGGGCTCTATCCCGCCGGTGCCCTCATGGAAATCATGAACGAGGACGGCACCATGGCCCGACTGCCGGAACTGAAGGTGTTTGCCCAAGAATTCGGACTGAAAATCATCTCCATCAAAGACCTCATCGCCTACCAGCTCAAACGGCTCTCCATCATTGAAATTGGCACCAAGGTGGACATGCCCACCCAATACGGACACTTCCAGCTGGTGCCCTTCAGACAGAAATGCAACGGACTGGAACACTTTGCCCTCATCAAGGGAGAATGGAAAGAAGACGAGCCCATCCTGGTGCGCGTACACTCGTCATGCGCCACCGGTGACATCATCGGAAGCATGCGCTGCGACTGCGGTGAACAGCTGCACAAAGCCATGCAGATGATTGAGGAGGAAGGCAAGGGCGTACTCATCTACATGCAGCAGGAAGGAAGAGGCATCGGACTGATGAACAAGATTGCCGCCTACAAACTGCAGGAGGAGGGAATGGACACCGTGGAGGCTAACGTCCACCTGGGATTCCAACCCGACGAGCGCGAATACGGATGCGGCGCAGAGATGCTCCGCCAACTGGGCGTGCACAAGATGCGCCTGCTCACCAACAACCCCACCAAGCGCGTGGGACTGGAGAGTTACGGACTGGAAATCGTGGAAAACGTGCCCATCGAAATCACACCCAACAAGTATGACTACAAATATCTGATGACGAAAAAGGAGCGCATGGGACACCTGCTTCATCTATAAAAGATGACTTTTTTAGGCATGTAACCAAAAAAAAACACATTTTTCTTCGTTCTGCGAAATAATTTCGCTATTTTTGCAGTTAGTTATATAAAAACATATCTTATCATGGCACAATTATCCGACCGATTGCAACGACTCGCCCCCTCTGCCACTCTCGCCATGTCGCAAAAGAGTTCAGAGATGAAGGCACAAGGCATCGACGTTATCAACATGAGCGTTGGGGAACCGGACTTCAATACCCCTGACCATATCAAAGAGGCCGCCAAAAAGGCTATCGACGAGAATTATTCCAGATATTCACCCGTGCCCGGCTATGCCGACCTGCGCAAAGCCATTGCCGACAAGCTCAAGCGCGAGAACCAGCTGGATTACTCACCCAACGAGATTCTCGTATCCAACGGCGCCAAGCAGAGCGTCTGCAACACCGTCATGGCACTGGTCAACAGCGGCGATGAGGTGATCATCCCCACGCCCTATTGGGTTTCCTATCCCCAGATGGCCCTGCTGGCAGGCGGCGTGCCCGTCTTTGTGGAAGCCACCTTCGAACAGAACTTCAAGATGACTCCCGAACAGCTGGAAAAGGCCATAACCCCCAAGACCCGACTGCTGATACTCTGCTCGCCCAGCAATCCTACAGGCAGCGTCTACAGCAAGGAGGAGCTGCAGGCTCTGGCCGAAGTCATCCTCAAGCACGACGACCTCTTTGTGCTCGCCGACGAAATCTACGAACACATCAACTATGTGGGCAAGCACGAGAGCATCGCCCAATTCCCCGGCATGAAGGAACGCACCATCCTCGTGAATGGCGTATCCAAGGCTTATGCCATGACCGGATGGCGCATCGGCTATATCGCCGCCCCCGAATGGATTGTCAAGGGATGCAACAAACTGCAAGGCCAATATACCAGTGGTCCCTGCTCGGTGAGCCAGATGGCTGCCCGCTATGCCTACGAAACCTCACAAGACTGTGTGGAAGAGATGCGACAGGCCTTTATGCGCCGCCGAGACCTCATCGTCAGACTGGCACAAGAGATACCCGGCCTTGAGGTGAACAAGCCCGAAGGAGCCTTCTATCTCTTCCCCAAATGCAGCAGCTTCTACGGCAAGACCGATGGCACCACCACCATCCGGAACTCTACCGACCTGGCCATGTTCCTGCTTGAAAAAGGACATGTGGCAACCGTGGGCGGTGACGCTTTTGGCGACCCAGACTGCTTCCGCATGAGCTATGCCACCAGCGACGAGAACATCACCGAGGCTATGCGACGTATCAAGGAAACGCTGGCTACCCTGCACTAAAAGCAGTAAAAAGCTGAAAAAAGTGCATGTTAAAAGTTGCAAATTCACGCAGAAGTTCACATTAATTTGCTATCTTTGCTGCGTGTATAGAGCAACCTATTGTATAACCTGGAAACAAAAGACTTCTATTTTTAATTTTTAATAACTAAAATCTCAATCAAATTATGGCAACAAACAAAAAAGCTGCAGCCCCAGCTAAGAAATCGGGCTTTGGAGGTATCAAAAACGCATTCTGGATTCTTGTAATCTGCTGTATTGCTGCTTACTCATTCTACTTCATGGTACTCGGTAACCCCGACAACTTCATCGGTGGCGACCGTGCTGGACACCCCGCCAACCTGATGGGTACCGTTTACAAAGGTGGTATCGTAGTAGGTATCATTTTGACCCTCTTGCTCTCTGTTATCTGCCTCGGTGTAGAGCGCTTCTTCGCTCTGAAGACCGCTTTCGGCAAGATGAGCCTTCCCAAGTTCACCTCGCAGGTTAAGGAACTCATCAAGAAGGGTGACTTCGACGGCGCTAAGGCTCTCTGCGACAAGATGCAGGGTTCTGTAGCCAACGTGGTTTCTGCTTCTATCGCTGCTTACAAGGATGTAGAGAGCAACTCCACCATGAAGAAGGCACAGAAGATTGCCAAGATTCAGCAGGCTCACGAGGAGGCTACCCAGCTGGAGATGCCTACTCTGCAGATGAACCTTCCCATCGTTGCTACCATCGTTACCCTCGGTACGCTGACCGCTCTGTTCGGAACTGTGTTGGGTATGATCAACTCATTCCAGGCTCTGTCTTCTGGTGGTGGTGCTGACTCTATGGCTCTTTCTGCCGGTATTTCTGAGGCCCTTGTGAACACAGCATCTGGTATTTTGACCTCTTGGTTCGCTGTAGTTATCTATAACTTCTTCACAAACAAGATTGACAAGCTGACCTACGCTCTCGACGAAGTTGGTTACACCATCGCTACCACATACGACGTTAACCACACTGATGAAGCTTAATTGTTTTACCTTTTAATTTTTATAACTAATGGGTAAAATAAAAATTCAGAAAAAGGACGTCTGGATAGACATGACCCCCATGTCTGACGTGATGACCTTGTTGCTCTGCTTCTTCATGTTGACCTCAACATTCCTGCAGCCAGAGCCTATCAAAGTCAACACGCCAAGCTCGGTTTCTGAAGTCAAAGTGCCCGAGAACAGTGTCTTGAACATCCTGGTAGGACCGGATGGAAAGATCTTCCTCGGAACAGACAACAAGAACGACATGGTGGCAATGCTTCAGACCGTTACGGACAAGTTCGGCGTTACGATCAACGCTCGCCAGCTGAAGAACTTCAAGGAGGAGTCCATGGTCGGAGTCCCCGTAAGTATCATGGCTGACTACCTGAACCTCGAGTCCGAGAAGATGGCTGAAGAAATCCAGAAGCACGGTATCCCCACCGATAGTATCGATGGAGGTATGAGCGAATTCCAAGAGTGGGTAAAGGCCGCTCGTGAAAGCAACCCCGACATCAAGATCGCTATCAAGTGCGACTCCAAGACCTCTTACAAGGTTGTGAAGACCATGATGTCTGAACTGCAGGACATGAACGAGAACCGTTACCAACTGATTACGAACCTTAAAACGTCAGCGGAGGACTAAGCCATGGCAAAAAAGAAAGAAAGCAAGCAAAAAAAGAAGAACACCAGGGTTGACTTTACCCCGATGGTGGACATGATGATGCTTCTGATCACCTTCTTCATGCTTTGTACGACGCTGAGCAAGCCGCAGGCCATGCAGCTGACCATGCCAAGTAACGATAAGAACCTGGAAAAGGAAGACAAGTCGGTGACAAAGGCTTCCCACACCATCACAATCTATCTTGGCGCTCAGAACAAGATCTACTACATTGCCGGTCTTCCCGACTACGAGAACCCTGAGTGTGTCAAAGAGACAACCTGGGGCAAGGACGGAATCCGCAAGGTGTTGATCAACCACACCACTGAGGAAGGTATCAACCCTGTGGCACGTATCATGCAGGCCAAGATGAAGTTGGACGAGCGCAAACTCGCCTATAACTCCAAGATGACCGACGAGCAGTATCAGAAGGAACTCTCCGAACTGAAGAACGGTAACGTGAACGGCGAGAAGATTCCCGTGCTGACCATCATCATCAAGCCCTTGGACACTGCCAGCTATGAGAACATGGTTGAAGCTCTCGACGAGATGCAGATTTGCAGCATTGGTAAGTATGTGATTGATAAGATTAACCCCGACGACACCAAACTGTTGGAGTTGAAAGGTGTTAAGTAATCCCACACACATTAAAAAAATAAGAATATGTCAAAAGTAGATCTTATAGACAATAGCTGGGTCGAACTCGTCTTTGAGAACAAGAACAAGGCTTACGGTGCCTACCAGTTGCGCAAAGAGACTGGCAAGCGTAACGTGAAGGCCATGATTATCGTGTTCGCTACGATTGCAGCTATCATCGTTGCCGCATGGGCAAAGGTGGCCATTGAGAATGCCATGCCTAAGAAGGTGGCCATCGAGACGGACGTTGAGCTGTCGAAACTGGCCCAGAAGAAAGAGGCTAAGGTAGAACGCAAGGAGCCCGTGAAGGTGGAAATGGAACAGAAGGTTGTTGAGAAAGTCAAGAGCTCTGTGAAGTTTACCGCCCCTGAGATCAAGAAGGACGAAGATGTGAAACCTGAAGACGAATTGAAATCTCAGGACGACCTGGCCAAGACGAACACCGCCATCGGTTCATTCGATGTGAAGGGTAACGACGAGGCCGAAGGTGAGGTGCTCAAGGCCAAGGAAGTGATTGCAGAAGAAAAACCCAAAGAGGAGGAGACCAAGGTCTTCGACGTAGTAGAGCAGATGCCCCAGTTCCCCGGTGGACAGCAGGCCCTGTTCGAATACCTCTCCAAAAACATCAAGTATCCTGTGATAGCAGAGGAGAACGGTGTACAGGGTCGAGTAATCGTCACCTTCGTGGTTGAGCGCGACGGTTCTATCACCGATGTAAAGGTGGTGAAATCAGTTGACCCCTCACTCGACAAAGAAGCACAGCGCGTAGTGAAGGCCATGCCTCACTGGATTCCCGGTAAGCAGAACGGCTCTGCAGTACGCGTGAAGTACACGGTTCCTGTAACATTCAGATTGCAGTAAATGAATTGTAAACTTTTCAACATTTTAGTTGGACTATCCATATTTTTAGGTTTGGCCTTGTCATGCAAGGACAAACCTAAAAATGGTAGAACAGATACCTATTCTTCGGGTACCATCCGTTTCGTGGCCGATGAAAGTTTCAGCCCCATCATCGACGAGGAGGTGGAGGTCTTCGAGAGTATCTATCGAAATGCCAAAGTCATCCCTCATTATACCAATGAGCTGGATGCCGTGAACATGCTCATGAAGGGTGAAACCCTGCTGGCAGTAACCTCACGAAATTTCACCAAGAAGGAGGTAGACAACCTCAAAGCACGCAAGTTCCTGCCTGTAGCCACACCTTTGGCCTACGACGGACTGACACTAATCGTCAACAATTCCAATCCCGACAGTATCATTTCCGTACAGGATTTCAAGAAGATTCTGCTGGGCAAACTAAACAAATGGAGCGCCCTCAACCCCCAATCCAAACTCGGCGACATCGAGGTAGCGTTCGACAACAAACAATCAAGCACGGTACACTATTGTGTTGATTCGCTGCTCGATGGCACACCCATCAACAGCCCCAACATCTACGCCGTGAAGAAATCAGCCGAGGTCATCGATTTCGTGGAGAAGCATCCCAATGCCATCGGCATCATCGGAAGCAACTGGCTCAACGACAAGCGTGACACCACAAACGTGACATTCAAACGGAACATCAGGGTCATGGGAGTGAGCAAGATTCATCCCGCCACACTCGAAAGCAGTTGGAAACCCTACCAGTTCTACCTCTATAACGGCAACTACCCCTTCATCCGCACCATCTGGTTGCTGCTGAACGACCCCTTCCATGGACTGCCCTGGGGCTTCCATAACTTTATGAGTGCCGACTACAAGGGGCAACTCATCATCCACCGTGGCGGTCTGCTGCCCTATCGGGCCATGACGCTGTCACGTGAGGTCATCATCAAGAAACAATAAAAAATCATATTGAATATGAAGACAATGAAATATGTTTTACTCGGAGCATTGACCTTAGGTTTCAATGCCCCCGCCATGGCACAGGCAGACAACAAGGCCATCATTGAGAACATCACGAAAGTTATCAAGAGCAATCCTGCAGACCTGAACGACCAGGTGAAAGCCGTTTACAAGAAGAACAAGAAGAACGGCGAGGTGCTGGTAGGTATCGGCCGCGCTTTCTATGAGGTGAAAGACACAGCCTCGGCCAACGTGTATGCCGACTACGCTGTCAAACTGAAGTATGCTCCTGCTTACGTATTGAAAGGTGACATCCGCGCATTGGCAGAAGACGGCGGTGGTGCCGCAGAGTGGTATGACCAGGCTATCTATGCCGACCCCAAGAACCCCGAGCCCTACTACAAGTATGCCTCCATCTACCGCAAGATCAGCCCCTCACAGGCAGCCAGCAAGCTCGAGGATTTGCGCATCCAGCGTCCCGACATTGCCGTTGATGCGCTGAAGGGTCGTATCTTCTACCAGTCGAACGACTTCGACAAGGCTATCGACGCTTTCAAGAAGGCCGACATGAGCAAGATGGAAGAGCGTGACGTGCGCAGCTTTGCCATGGCCTACTATCTGAAGGGTAAGTATCAGGAAAGTCTCGACGTGACCTTGAAGGCGCTGGACAAGAACGGACGTGATGCCGGTTTCAACCGTCTCGCCTTCTTCAACTGCACCGACCTTCAGAAGTTTGACATGGCTCTCGACTATGCCGACCGTCTGTTCAACAAGTCGGACAGTGCCAAGTTCTCCTATTTCGACTACACCTACTATGGCAATGCCCTGAAGGGTGCAAAGAAGTACAACGAGGCCGAGGCTATGTATATGAAGGCTTTGGAGCAGGAGTTTGACAGCCAGGACAAGAAGGCCGGTGTTATCAAGATGCTCTCTGAGACCTACAGTGCCCAGGACAAGTATGACGAAGCCATCAAGTATTACGAGCAGTATCTGAGCGAGTACTCTACACCTACCGCTACCGACTTTGCCGGTCTGCCCCAGCTCTACTACTACAAGTCGACCATCCTGACGGGCGACGAGAAAGTGGCTGCCCTGACCAAGGCTGACGAGCTCTATGCACAGTTGGGTGAGAAATTTGCTGATGCTGAAGAATACGCTACCTTCTGGAGAGCCCGCGTGAACAACGCCAAGGACGAAGACCAGAAGAACGGTTATGCAAAACCCTTCTATGAGAAGCTCATCGAGCTTTACAGCACACGTACTCAGCTGAGCAACTCAGACAAGAGCCGTCTGAAGGAGAGCTACCTCTATCTGATTTCCTATGAAGCCCGTGTAGCCGACGATATGGCCAAGGCTAAGGAGAATGCTGCAAAACTGCTGGAAATCGACCCCGAGAACGAGGTAGCCAAGCAGGTAATGGAAATCAAATAAGCCATTTCACCCATTCCCTATACCAAATAAGGGTGTATCATGAGCTGCTATCAGTGGGCTCTTGATACACCCTTTTCACTTCGTCTTCTCACGACTGCAATGACAGCAGCCTGCAGGAAAAAAAATGCCGACCTTCCATATAGGAAAGCCGGCTATGCCTTATCTTGAATGGATTCAATTAAGCGGGAAGGCTGATTGCCTCAGAGGGACAAACATCTGCACAAGTTCCACACTCGGTGCAAGCGTCGGGGTTAATTGAATACTTTTCACCCTCAGAGATAGCACCTGCAGGGCATTCATCGATACAAGTACCGCAAGCGATACAATCGTTACCAATAACGTAAGCCATAATTTTAAATCTTTAATTAGTTAATACTCAAAAATAAGTATGCAAATGTAGTAATAATATTCGAATAATACCTAATTTTAAGGAAGAAATTTTGTTTTTTTTGCAGTTCACCATAGAAACAAGGAGAGAAAATATAATATGCAGACCATTTCTGCGTTTATTGAGTAATGAGTAATTGAGTAATTGGGTAATGAGTAATAAGAGTATCATAACTTGGAAGCGAATCCTCCTCTTAGGATTGCTCTGCTGCACCGCCCTCAGAGGCGTGGCCCAGGAACGTGTGGAACAAAACAAACCCTATATCGACCTCCGCCCCATCCACTTCGGCATCCTGGTGGGTATGCATTTACAAGATGTAGAACTGGACAACGTTGGCCCTCAGACCATCGTGGCAGAAGATGGCACCCAAAGCGTAGAAACCATCGTGTGCGATGCAGACAAATGGAATCCCGGATTCAGTGTAGGTGTGCTGGCAGAAGCCCGTCTGAGCAGCAACTTTTCCGCCCGGTTCTCACCCACCATGCACTTTGGCGCCAAACATCTCACCTTCAGGTATCTGAACAAAACCGATGCCAACGGAAGACCTGTCGAGGCAACCCAAGACCTGAAGAACACGTATATATCCCTGCCATTAGACATTAAGTTCTCGGCTCCCCGATTCAACAATTACCGACCATATATCATTGCAGGTATCAACCCAACTATCAATCTGACCGGCAAGTCGGAGGATTATGTACGGCTCAAGCGTTATGACACGATGGTGGAAGTGGGCATTGGCTGCGACTTCTATCTTCCGTTCTTCAAACTGATTCCCGAGCTTAAGTTCTGTTATAGCCTGAGCAACAGCTTAGACAAGAAGAATCCCGACGAACTGAAAGACGTCAACCTCAAGGCTTTCGCCAACAGTGTGTCGGGAGCGCACTCAAAAATGTTCGTTCTCACCTTCTATTTCGAATAATTCCCAAGGAACTCAATACTGAAAAGCTCCAGCGGTAATTCAAGAGAGAAGAGTCATGGCAAGACAAGGCACGACCATGCTTGTCATTCCTTGTCTTTTTCCAATTGAAGCACTATTTTGCCAACAAAGATGCCATGCTTGCCGTTTTGGTCCACAGGAACAGCCTTCCCCCCTTCGTTATCCTTCCATTCCAACTCTTCCATATAGGTATGGGAATGACCACCCAACACGAGGTCGATACCATGCGTGGCAGGTATCAGCTCAGAGTCATCGAGATCTTCCCGGATATTCCATCCAAGATGGGACACACAGATGACTACATCGCAATGCTCCTGATTTCTGAGGATATCAACAACCTTACGCGTGGATTCAATCGGATTCTGATAACGGATGCCATCATAGTTTCCTTGCGCCACCAGCCCTTCCAAGACGGGCGACAGGCCAAACACACCCACCCGCACGCCTTCACGATCCAAAATGACATAAGGCTTGACCACACCGGCCAAGGGCGAGGAACCGAAATCATAGTTGGCACAGACAACGGGGAACTTGGCCATACGCAGGATGCGGGCCAGATTCTCCACGCCATAATCCAACTCGTGATTGCCGATTGCCACAGCATCGTAGCCCATCTCGTTCATCAGCATCACTTCCACTTCGCCCTTGAAACGGGAATAAAAGGCAGAACCCTGTGAAAAGTCTCCACTGTCGAACAGGAGCAACTGTGGATTCTTTTCCCGCTCCTGGTTGACCAAGGCAATGCGCCGCAAGAAACCAGCCCGACCCGCTTTAATCGTATCATCAAGGAGCGTGCTGAGTGGAAGGATTGTACTGTGCGTATCATTGGTATGCAGTATGGTTAGCTGTTTCTGAGCCATACCGGCAGTGGCCATCATCAGTGCCACTACTGTCCATATCATCTTCTGTTTCATGCTGTTTCTCTTTTCTATTGTTCAAGGAAATATTCTTTATTTCATCACGATACGCCCCTCTATGCGGGCATCCACCTTCTCGCCGACTTTCATCTTGCTGGTGAAATAGTCGGAAATGACAAAACGCATATCGGTACGTTCACCCTGCGGACAGCGTTCATCTTTCTTCTGCTTGAAGGCCTCCATTCTGTCGTTGCCCTGTGCCACATAGTCGATGGTAGCAATACGATAATCTTTTTGGGGATCAACATTCACCCCACTGATACGGGCAGCCAACAGTTGTCGCTGCGGAGTCATGACCAGCCTGACCTCCTTGCTCACCCCCTCTCCTCCAACCGAAGCAATCTGGTTGAAAAGAGCCAACACATCAGCACCGGAAAGCGTGACAAAGACAATCTTATTCTGGAATGGCGCCACCTCCAGCACATCACCGAAAGTAACTTCACCTTCAGGCAGGCTGGCACGTATACCACCCATATTGCAAATACCGAAATCAGGTTTTTCACCATAATCCTGTCCCGCATCCACCAGTATATCAGCAATCAGATTGGAGAGTGCAGACTCCGGCCGGTCGGCATCCATCCGTCGGGCAGAATAGCCCACCACGGGTTTTGTGATACTATCCACCGCAGGCGTATACTGTGCAAGCAACTGTCGGGCAGACTCCGGCACCAGGCTGTCCAAGGAGGCGTCTACCAGCAGACGGCTCCTGCTCACTTCACTGACGTGCCATGACTGTCGGCACGAGACCATCACTCCGGCTGCCAAAGCAAACAAAAGGACGGGAACAGTTTTTCTATTCATAGTCGTAAACGATGAAAAATGATTGCATATTATCGGATTATTTGCTGCAAAATTACTAAAAAAGCGCTTGCCACACAAAAAAACGGGCGATAATATTGTAGAATCGGTAAAAAAAGTGTAACTTTGCACCCACATTTCTGCGTAATCGCTGGCAGGAAGTAACGAGTTGCCTGTTATGTTGCGCAAGGAAGCCAAACCAATTAAATAATTATTCAATAAAATGGATTTAATCAAAGTTGCCGAAGAGGCATTTGCCACTGGCAAGAAGTTCCCCGAGTTCAAGTCAGGTGACACCATTACCGTAGCCTACAAGATTGTGGAAGGTAACAAGGAGCGTATCCAGCTCTATCGTGGTGTCGTTATCAAAATCTGTGGCCAGGGCGAAAAGAAGCGTTTCACCGTTCGCAAGATGTCCGGTACCGTTGGTGTAGAGCGTATCTTCCCCATCGAGTCTCCCAACATCGACAGCATCGAGGTGAACAAGCGTGGTAAGGTACGTCGCGCCAAGCTGTACTATCTGCGCGCTCTCACCGGTAAGAAGGCTCGCATCAAGGAGAAGAGATCCGGCAGCGCAGCCAACTAATCCGTTATGGGTATTACCTGTTCCATGCAAACAGGACCCATTCCACCAGAACAAAATCCATAGAAAGGCAGACCCATTGGGTTTCGCCTTTCTGTTTTTTATCCACATATCATTTTATCCACATATCATTTTATCCACATATCATTTTATCCACATATCATTCCCGCCTGTGAACTTTTTGCCGAGGGGAACATCTGTTTTCATATAGCAAAACAGAAAAAAGGCAGACAATCATTGGCTATTCCACAAAAAATGAGTAACTTTGCCCACGAAACAGCATGACAGAAATCAAATGACCGTTCATGAGCCCTGCCTGAAGGCAGCTGGCTGTGAATGCTAACTCCCAAAATAATGAAAGAACTGCAACTTAAGTACGGATGTAATCCCAACCAGAAACCCTCCCGCATCTTCATGGAGGAGGGTGAGTTACCCATTGAAGTGTTGAACGGCCGCCCCGGCTACATCAACTTCCTTGACGCTTTCAACAGCTGGCAGCTGGTGAAAGAACTGAAAGCGGCCACCGGCATGCCCGCAGCTGCCTCTTTCAAGCATGTGTCTCCCGCCGGAGCAGCCATCGGTCTTCCTCTGAGTGACACGCTGAAGAAAGTATACTTTGTTGATGACCTGAAGATGGAACTCTCCCCCGTTGCCTGCGCCTACGCCCGTGCACGCGGAGCCGACCGCATGAGTTCCTACGGCGACTTTGTGGCTCTGAGCGACTGCTGCGACGAGGCTACTGCCCTGCTCATCAAACGTGAGGTGAGTGATGGTGTCATCGCCCCCGACTATACCCCCGAGGCACTGGAAATTCTGAAGGAAAAGCGCAAGGGCACGTATAACGTCATCAAGATAGACCCCAACTACGTGCCCGCTCCCATCGAGCGCAAGCAGGTGTTCGGTATCAGCTTCGAACAAGGCCGTAACGAAGTGAAACTCGATGACCCCGCACTCTTCGAGAATATCCCCACGCAGAGCAAGACCTTTACCGATGCCGCCAAGCGCGACCTCATCATCGCCCTCATCACCTTGAAGTATACACAGAGCAACTCTGTTTGCTATGTGAAGGACGGACAGGCCATCGGTATCGGTGCCGGACAGCAGAGCCGCATCCACTGCACCCGCCTGGCCGGCAACAAGGCCGACATCTGGTGGTTGCGCCAGCATCCCAAAGTGATGAATCTGCCCTTCATCGACAAGATTCGCCGTGCCGACCGCGACAATACCATCGATGTATACATCTCTGAAGACCACGACGATGTGCTGCGCGACGGCGTATGGCAGCTCTTCTTCAAGGAGAAGCCCGAAGTGCTGACCATGGAGGAAAAGAAAGCATGGATAGCGAAGAACACCCAGGTGGCCCTGGGCAGCGACGCCTTCTTCCCCTTCGGCGACAATATCGAGCGCGCCCACAAGAGCGGCGTAGAATTCATTGCCCAGGCCGGTGGGTCCGTCCGCGACGACAACGTCATCGAGACCTGCGACAAATATGGCATCACCATGGCCTTCACTGGCGTGCGCCTGTTCCACCACTAATCCCTTCCAGACCATGAGCGACATTGACGACATCATCGCCGGCGGTGGTATCTATTTCGGGAGAGGCGGCCAGCGCCAAGACCCCAACGAGGGCAAGGTGAAGACCAAAGCCAAGAAGAAAAAGTATATCACCGGAGCCCATGGCAGCGGCTCGGCACGCCAGAAAGCCAAATACCGCGAACAGCGTGCCAACAGACACAAGCATTAATCCCCATCCATCAGCCATCCCCATCCGGCCAAGACTGGATGGGGAGTGGCGTTACCCCCAAGATCTCCTCGCCCTATGCATTCTCTTCTACGTTTCCTCAGCTTCATGACCGTACTCACATCCATACTGACGGTCTCTGCCCAAACCATCTACACCTCCACCTCGGACGGTTCCATCTATACCGCCAACAGCCAGGAGACAACCGCCATGCCTTATCAGCATGCCGCCAAGACCATCACCATCGGCAACAAGCATTTCACCACCAACGACATCGACAGTATCACCTTCCACCAGCCCGACCTGCCTTATCTCGGAGGCGATATCTCGCTCCTGCCCGACTATGAGGCCAAGGGTGCACAATATCTCGACCTTAACGGCAAGGCCATCACCAACGTGCTCGACTTCTTCAAGAGCCAAGGCTGGAACTGCTGCCGCGTGCGCCTGTTCGTAGACCCGACCAAGGCCTCTGACAGCGACAAGAAAGGCGGTGTGGTGCAGAGCCTCGACTATGTGAAGGCACTGGGCAGGAAGATCAAGGAGGCAGGATTCCTGCTGATGCTCGACTTCCATTATTCCGACTCCTGGGCCGACCCCGGCAAACAGACCCTGCCCGACAGTTGGAAAGACAAGAGCACAAGCGAACTGACCACCGCCCTCTACGACTATACCACCGAGAGCCTCAAAGAGATGAAGGCAGCCGGAGCCACTCCCGACTTCATCCAGATAGGCAATGAGATTACCTATGGTATGCTGTGGCCCACAGGTCATATCTGGCCTGCCGGCGGCGGACAGGACGGAGGAACCTGGGAGGTCTTTGCCGGCTATCTCAAGAGTGCCTCGAAGGCTTGCCGCGAGGAATGCCCCGATGCCCGGATTATCATCCACACCGAACTGAGCCAGAGCGGCAATGCCACGAGTTTCTACAGTCAGGTGAAGAACTACAACATCGACTATGACATCATCGGACTGAGCTACTACCCCGCCTACCACAACAACCTGAACACCCTCAACACCGTGCTCACCAACTTGGAGAGCCAGCAGAAGGGCAAACCCATCATGATTGTGGAAACAGGCTACGGCTACAAGTGGGCCATGCCCGGCACCACTTTCGACTATACCGCCACCTATCCCTATTCGGAAGACGGACAGGCCAACTTCGTGGCCGACCTCGTGAGCACACTCAAGAAGCACAAAGCCGTGAAGGGACTCTTCTGGTGGTGGGCCGAAGCCAACGAGCATGGCATCGACTGGCAGAATGCCGTCACCTCGGGTTGGAACAACGCTGCCCTCTTCGACCAGGAGACCGGCAAGGCACTCAAGGCCTTCTCAAAAATGAAAGCCTTCAAGGAAAGGCCATGACAGTGTGAGCAAATGACAGTCATTCATTGATATATAGTGTATTATCCTTAAAACCCCAAAAAGTATGAAACATTCATTACATCATCTGCTGACAGCCCTGTTCCTGCTGATGGGATTCCAGGCTGCAAACGCAGAAAACATCGTGTATGGAGTAGGCGGCGACTGGACAGGCACCGGCGTACAGAAGTATGACCTGGACGCTCTGAATCCTAACCAGGAACTCGCCACAGAGCAGCTTATCGCACTCCCTATTGAAGAAACAAGCAATGTGTTGTGTGGTGTCAGCGTAGGCAACAAGTACTACGCCTTCATGTTTAATGCCAGCTATAACGTTGTGTTCGCCACCATCAATTTCACCACCGGCAACATCGTCGAAGTGAACAACTATGCCTACAAGAACGGCAAGAAGGGTTCAATGATGGGAGGCATGGCCTACGACAAGGCCAACGATATCCTCTACGGCATTGAGACTGGCTATAATGACGAGGGCGGCAAGTACTCCAACGTGTATCGAATCAACCCCACCACTGGTGAAATCAGCGATGTGGCAACCATCAACGACCACCAGTTATGCGCCATCGCCTGCGACAGCAAAGGCTCCGTCTATTTGGTTGAAAACACGTATATCGGCTGGAATCCCTATCCCCAACTCTACCGACTGAATGCCGACAACAGTCTCGAGACAGTGGTGGAGAACAAGGATGTGACGGGCATGGCATCCTACACCTGCAGTGCCCTCTTCTCTGCCGACGACTCGAAACTGTATTTCCACAGTTATCAGGATGTGGGCGTGTTCGACCTGAATGCCAAGACCTACAGCGTGGCAGGCAGCGTTAACAAGCCGATAGCAGGACTCACCTACACCCTCTCTACCGAAGACGGTGTGGCAGCAGAGAAACCCGCCAGCAAGATGCGTTTCCTCGTGAACAAGTCCTGGTATGGCGACCACATGGGCTTTGGCACCGACCGCGTAATGACCAAGGAAGACATCTACTACAACAGCGACAACAAGCAGTCGATTGTCATCAAGAGCGGACGCGACCTGGACACCAACCGCTTCAGCACCAGCGACTATACCCAGAACGAATTCAATGCCGAGGGTAAGATTGTTTCTTCCACCCATTATCAGTTTGGCAGTTACGACTTCGGCGACTGGGCTCGCGAGAAGCGCAGCGAGACCATCTACACCTACGACGAAGCAGGCAATCTGGTGAAGGAGGTTGAGACCTATTATAACGCAATGGGAACCTCCTCTTCATCCATCGATTACACCTACGACGAAGCAGGCAACGTGGCCACCAAGACCATCACGACCCAGTATGACGTCGTTACCCTCACCTATCTTGATTATGAGAACGGACTGCCCACCGCCTATACCTCCGAAGGCAAATATGACGGTGACAACTTCACAGCCATGATCAGCTACGATGCCAACGGCAACAAAATAGAGGAAGACCATCTCGTCTATGTCTACGACGAAGAATTCGGCAATCCCTCTCCTGTCACCAAGCAAGTAGAGTTGTGGGAGTATGACGAACAGTCGAATCCGCTGAGCTATATCAAATATACCTTCAACGAAAACGGTCAACACTATGCCTCTGCCAAGACGGTCTATGAATTTGTAAACGGTTCGAAAGACCTCATCCGATCCGAAGACTTCACCTCCTTTGACGGTGAGGAGTGGTACAGCAACGGTATTCCCTGCTATATGCAGTATGCCGACTTCGAAGACAAGGCCGAAATGGTGGCCGTACAGTCACTCGCCTCGCTGGCCGAGGAGGGCATCAACTGTGTCAACGTAGACTTCACCGTACCCGAAGCAGCCTTTAGCGGCAGCGACCCCAAAGCCATCATCTTCCGCGATGGTGCCGTGGTTGACACCATCGGTATCATCGACCACCTGGATTACGAGACCTACGCTGTTCGCTACACCGACAAGGATGTCTACAACGGCAAGCACGACTACTTTGTTCAGCCGCTGATAGAGGAAGGCTACGACGAGGCTGGCAACACCATCTACAAAGGTTACAACATCTCTGCCCCCAGTTCCATCGAACTCAACACCGTGCTGCCTGCTGCCACCGACCTCCGTCTCAGCAGTGCCCGCAGCGAGAAGCAGGGCAGCGGTCTTACCGCCACCACCCTCTACTATGGCACCATCTCCTGGACCAATCCCGAGACTCTGACTGACTATGGTTTCATCAGCAACGACCTGATGCTGGGCAACGCTCAGCTCTGCGAGGAAACCAGCACCACCAAGGATGCAAGCGTCACCGCCATCGAGAGCAGCTTCGACACGGACATCGAGGTATATATCCTCACCCGCTACAAGTATGGCAAGGCCCAGTCGGAGAAACTGACAGTCAGCCTGAGCGACCTGAAGAGCATCGCCGCCGGCATCCATGGTGCCTCCACCGAGGCCCTCAGCTTCAGCATCAGCGACCGTACGCTCCGTCTGAATGGCCAGGCCAAGGTTACCATTTTCTCTGCCAACGGACAGAAAGTGGCCACCAAGCAGGGTGCAGGCATCATGAGCCTCGACCAGCTCAGCAGTGGCACTTACATCATCTGCGTTGAGAACAATGGTGAGGTGAAAGCCTACAAGTATCAAGTGAAATAAATCGACCAGACATCATGTATGAAGAAGCCTGCCGGCATCCCACCGACAGGCTTTTTCAATAAGCAGACCCCTTATTTACACATTATTACATATAGTATGAAATTCATCCACTCTTTAGTATGCTGCCTACTCTGCTGTCTGACAGCATGGGCACAAGATGGTGAAACGGGCACCGTGATTCTCAAATCCCCGTATGAATACAAAGTGCTGAGCATCTCGCCCAACGGCAAATGGGCTTGCGGCACCTACACCGACTACAACAGTGCACAATACGGATTCCGCTGGAATCTGGAGAGCGACGAGGTGGAACTGCTCGATGCCACCAACGAGAGCCAGGCCTGGAGCGTGGCCGACAACGGCACCGTGGCCGGACAGTTCTCCGACACCGACTACAAGGCCAATCATGCCCCCATCCGGGTTCCCGGCTACTATGCCGACGGCCGATGGCACCGCATGGAACTGCCCGACACGAAGGTGAGCAGTGGCATCGCCTACTCCATCAGTCCCGACGGCCACTATGTGGCAGGCAGTGTAGAGGTAGGCTTCGACTTTCTCGCCTTCATCTGGAAAGACGGTAAGATTCACCGCCAACTGACCCAAAGCGGTATGGCAATGGCCTACGCTGTAGCCCCCGATGGCGAGACAGCAGCCGGATGGACTTATCGAGACAACCGTGTGGCCTGTCTGTGGGAAGCCGACGGCTCCACCACCCTCCTCTCCAACT
>JAEDMP010000112.1 GCA_016302965.1 Bacteroidaceae bacterium | reverse complement strand
CTCATCAAAAAGGAACATCTCCCGAGGAACCACTCCTCCACCACATGTTAAATACATTAAAATATACAAAATAACAGAAGTACATTTCTTGAAATTCCAAAAATATTACTACTTTTGCCCAACTAACCTGAAACATATATAATATAGGTAAAAAATCAATATCCACAACAAATATCCCAAGACAATGAAAAAGACCGTATTCTCCATTTGCATGTTGCTCCTGTCGGGTGCAGCATCCGCCAACGTAACCGCCAGTATAAACAGCTGTACAAGCGCATTCGCCGTGGCCTTTGCCGATGATGACGACAACCCTGACGGCAAGGAAATCAAAATGACTGCCGCTGAAGAATATGCTCTGAAAGAGCCCGGAAAGCGTGCCGCCGGCAAGGGCGTGAGCGCACGCGAAAGCATGGCACAGCAACTGGCTGAGATGAATGCACGCCGACAGTTCTCCGACGCACTCTCTGCCGCCATCCTCTCTGCCTGCAAGGAGTTTGGACTGCAGTTCACCCAGTATGCCGGCGACGATGAGGAAGGGATGAACATCGCCGACGAAGGCAGTAAGGCCACAACCCTTGTCAAGAGTATCTCGGAAAATGTCATCAAGAACACCACCGTGGTCAAGAAGAACAAGTTCTTCAAGAAGAAGAACCGCCGCTACACCATCTATGTGTGTCTGGAATACAACGGCAGTGTAGCCGAAATGGCAGAAGAGGCCGCCAAGAGCCTGAAACAGAAGGTGTCGGGAGACGACCGTGCGAAGCTCGAACGCGAGATGAAGGACTTTGAGGCTGAAATAGAGAAGCAGCTGAAGAAACAGAACCAGGACGAGGACGAGGAGGATGAGAATGAGGAAGAGAATGCTGAATAAGGGCCGCTGGACTGCCATGGTACTGCTGCTGATGCTGCCCACGCTCTGCATGGCACTCAAACCCAAATGGGTGGGCAACACGCCCAAAGAACTGAACAGCAGCTATAAATTCATGGAGATCACCTCCTACGGCACCGATATCCACAGCGCACGCATCGATGCGCTGCACATGCTGGCACAGGACAAGGACCTGAGAAATGCCGTGACCATCAGTGTGGATGCCGAAAAAATCACCAAAGTCACCCAGAAGGGCGGCGACTTCGACATGCAGGAGGACATCACCGACGAGGTGGAGATACGTGTGAAGGTGAGGGGTGAAAAGTATAAGGTTCAGGCTGCCAAGGTGGACGAGTATGTGGAACGCTCACGGGGAGAGGTGCGGATGCACACGCTCTTCATGGTGGCTCTGCAAGACAATCCCACCTTTGACCGCACCTATGTCAACAGTTCATACGGAGTGACACCGGCACTCATGTCGGTCATCCCCGGTCTGGGACAGCTCCACAAGGGCAGCAAGGTGAAGGCTGCCACCCTCTTCGCCCTGGAGGCTGTGGCTGTGGCAGGCATCATCGTCAGCGACAACGAGCGTGCCTCGTACCGCACGAAGATGAAAGAGCAGCCGGCCTTTGCCAAGCAATACAAGAACAAGAGTGACAACTGGGAGACGGCCCGCAACGTCTGCATCGGAGCTGCTGCCGGCATCTGGCTCTACAATATCGTGGATGCACTGGCTGCCAAGGGGGCACGCCGCGTGGTGGTGAAGAAGGCGAGAACCAGTTTCGCCATGCGCCCCTATCTCACCACTGAAGAAACTGGAATCTCAATGGCACTCCATTTCTAATCCTGCATCATCCATCCTGCATCATCCATCCTGCATCATCCATCCTTTATCATCCATCCTTTATCATCTATCCTCATGCGAATCCTCCCTTTCCTACTCGCCCTGTTGATGGCACTTCCATCGGCCGCACAAAGCCTGAATGCGAGAAAGAACTTCAACCAGATGCGGCAGAAACGCAACGAGAAGTTTCAGAACGAGAAAAGCGAACGCGACAGAAAATTTGACGAACTCCGGCGCCAACGCAACGAGAAGTTTGCCCAATTGCTCAGCGAGCCTTGGGTAATCTTTGACAGCAAGCCGAAGATAGAACTGCCCAAGGAAAAAGACGTTCCGCCGATGGTGACACCCGTGGACAAGGTGCCGCAGCCTAAACCGCAGCCCAAACCCATCCCATATAAAGAGGTGGTGAAGGTGCCGAAGCCCAAACCGCAACCACAGCCTGAGGATCCTATCGTTGAGGTGAAAAAGGAACCCGTGAAAAAGGAACCCGTGAAGAACACGACGGCTGAACCGATGGTGCAGTTTGCATTCCTCGGCACGTCACAACAGGTGAGAGTAAACAAGAAGGGACTCTTTAGACTGAAAGACACCAAGGAGAAAACCGTGGCTGATGCCTGGAGAGAACTCTCAACCCAGAAATACAACAACCTTGTCTACGATTGTCTGCAGATACGCAAGAAAGGCAATCTCTCTGACTGGGCTTATCTCAGCATGCTGCAACGCATGAGTGAGGCCGTTTGCGGCAAAGGTACCAACGAGCAGATGCTCCTCATGGCCTACGTCTACTGCCAGTCGGGCTACTCCATGCGCCTCGCCACCCAAAACGCGCAACTGAAGATGCTCTTCTCCTGCGACAATGTCATCACCAACTGGGACTACTTCATCTTGGGCAACGAGAACTTCTACCCCATCGACAACAAGAATGGCGGAAGATATGTCATCAGCAACAAGCAATATCCCAAGGAACAGCGCCTGTCGCTGGATCTCAGCCAACAGCAGAAACTGGGGTACAAGGAGACGGCTGCCAGAACGCACCAGTCGAAGAAGTTTGCCAACGTGAGCACCACCAGCAGCTGCAACCAGCATCTGCTTGACTTCTATTCCTCCTATCCCCGCTCCGTCGAGAGCAACCAACTGATGAGCCAGTGGGCCCACTATGCCAACACCCCGATGAGCCAGAAGGTGAAGGAACAGATTTACCCCAAGCTGAAGGCAGCACTCGCCGGAGACAACGAGCTGGCGGCCGTCAACAAACTGCTCAACCTCGTGCAGACGGGATTTGTCTATGAATATGACGACAAGGTATGGGGAGGCGACCGCCCCTTCTTCCCGGAAGAGTCGCTCCACTATCCCTACTGCGACTGCGAAGACCGCAGCATCCTGCTCACCCGCTTGGTGCGCGACCTGCTCGGACTGCGCTGCCTGCTCGTCTACTATCCGGGACACCTGGCCTCAGCGGTGGAAATCAAAGAGGGCAATCCCGTGGGCGATTACATCCTCTACAAGGGTAGCAAATACTACATCGCCGACGGCACCATCACGGGATATGGAGCACCCGTAGGCGTGACCATGAGAGGCATGGACAACAATGCGGCCAAGGTGATACTGTTGGAATAGGAAAAGGAAAAACCGCATCCCGACCATACAAGAAAAGGAAACAATAAAAAAAATCATCAATAACAGAATCAACAAAAAACCAAAAGACATGAAGAAAACCATTGCATGGATGGCCTGTCTATTAGGCATCATTCTGATTTCGTCATGCTCCAAGGATGAGGATGTCATGACCGGCACCATCTCCGGCTTTGTGAGCGAATATGCCGGCGCCAATACACCCATCGCAGGAGCCTCTATCACCCTCAACGGAAAGGGTATCACCAAGGTCACTGGCAGCGACGGACGATTCGAGTTTACCGACCTCGAACCGGGCACCTATACGATTGCCGCCTCGGCCAACACCTACCAGTCGACCACCAAACAGGTGACGGTATATGCCGGCCAGACCATCAACTGCGACTTCCAGTTGGCCAAGGCTTCCTCCAATGTGGAGATTTCGCCCCTCACGTTAGCCTTCGGAACAGACAACGACCAACTGACGTTCACCATCACCAACCGCAACAGTTCTGCACTGCAGTATTCCATCTCGGGTTATCCCTCCTATCTGACCGTCACTCCCTCGTCGGCAACCGTGGCCGGCAACGGCGGCAAACAGACGGTGACCGTGAAGGTGAACCGCAATGAGATTGACAAGGATGTGTCGACCTCGCTCACCGTCAACGTGGGCAGCGACTCCTATTCGGTGGCTGTGAGCATCGGCTACAAGGAACAGACCGAGAAAATCTCGCTGAGCGAGACAACCCTCGACTTCGGACAGCAGTATACCGAACTGCAGTTTGCCATCAAGAACATCGGCAACTCGGGAGACGTGAGCTGGACGATTGATGCGCCTACGGTCAACTGCGTGAAGGTGAATCCTGCTCAGGGTGTTACCGCCATGGGCAAGGAGAGCCAGGTGACCGTGAGCATCGACCGCGACAAGATGACCGAAGACAACCTCCAGACCTTTATCACCGTGAGGGCTGCCGGCGGCTCAAAGTCGGTACAGATTCTCGCCTCCAGATACCAGGGCGGCGGCAACCAAGGTGGCAACGGCGGTGGCCAGACAGGCGACAATGTGGTGAAAAACGCCCTCTATGCCTACTACACCTTCAACGGCGAGACCACCGACCTCACCGAGAACGGCATCGTGGCTGCACTCACCAAGACCAGCTATGTCGACAGCTACAACGGCACCAAGGCACTGAAGATTCCCACCGACGGAACACTCACCATCGCCGAAGGGCTGATGGACCAGAAGACGAGCAGCATCTGTTTCTGGACCAAGGACCTCTACGACGGCCATGTCTTCTCCGTCAAGAGTACCGCACGTTTTGGCATCGGCTTTG
>JAEDMP010000043.1 GCA_016302965.1 Bacteroidaceae bacterium | reverse complement strand
GACAAGACCTCTACCGTGAGCGGTACCGCATCTGCCAACGACGGTATCACACTCGGTGCGACCTTCATCACCGGTACCGCCAAACTCATCGACGATGGTACTGCTCCTGTGCTCGTCAGCTCCGTACCCACCGAGGGAGCCACGGGTGCTTCCGCCAACGGCAAGGTGGTGTTGACCTTCGACGAGAAAATCAAACTCACCGAACAGGCACGTGCCACCATCAATGGCACCGAACTGAAACCCAGTGTGAGCGGCAAGACCGTCATCTGCGAGTATAAGGGTCTGAGCTATGGCGAAGACAACCTGTTCACCCTCTATGCCGGCTCCGTAGCCGACCTGACCGACAATGCCATCAACAGCGACATCGTCATCCGCTTCCAGACCAAGGTGAAGCCCTCTGTAGACAAGGCTCTCTACGACTTCATCGTGCCTCAGGACGGTAGCATCAGCGAGGCTCTCGCAGCTGCCAACCAGCGCGGTGCCAACGCCACCGAGCGTTTCCGCATCCTGGTGACCAACGGCAAGTATGTCTTCGACACCAAGGGCACTACCACCGGTGGCGACGGCAAGACCTATGATGATCCCCGCTCTTACCTCACGGCTCCCTACGTTTCGTTCATCGGCGAATCCATCGAGGGTGTAGAGATTACCAACAAGACTCCTGATGCCACTTGGGACAATGGTTTCGGAACCGCCTGCCCGCTCGAAGGTATCGGCAAGGGCGACGTGCTCATCATCAGCCGCGACGGCCACGATGCCTACTTCCAGGGACTGACCCTGAAGAGCTCTATGGGCGATGCCCACGGCCGCGACATCGTGCTCAACGACCAGTCGAACCGCACCATCTTCAAGGATGCCCGCCTGTGGGGTTATCAGGACACCTACGTTTCCAACAACGAGAGTGGTAAGTTCTACTTCGAAGGTGGTGTCATCCGCGGACGCACTGACTACCTCTGTGGCAAGGGTGACGTTTACTACAATGAAGTGACCCTGCAGCAGTGCGGCACCGGTGGCTATACCGCCGTTCCCTCGAAGGCCAAGAACTATGGCTATGTATTCCAGAACTGCTACATCAAGAAGGAGACCAACGACGTTACGTTCTATCTCGGTCGTCCATGGGGCAGCGGCACTCCTATCGCCTGCTTCATCAACACCAAGATGGATGCCAACGCCCTGGGCAACGGATGGGCTGACATGAGCGGCGGCTGGCCCAAGCGCTTCGCCGAATACAACTCTTATCTGACTTCTGGTACGACCATCGACCTGAGCGGACGCCGCACCTCCTGGACCGACAAGGAAGGCGTTGAACACGCCAACGACCCCATCCTCACTATCGACGAAGTGAAGGAGATGAGTCTGCAGAACGTGATGGGCCAGGACGACGATTGGGATCCCACCGCCCTCACCGAGCAGGCTTCGGCTCCCACCAACGTGGTCATCAACAGTGCCAGCAAGACCCTGTCCTGGGATGATAACAACTACGTGCTCTGCTGGGTTATCAGCAAGAACGGTGTGTTTGTGACTGCCACCACCGCCAATGAATATGCCATCGACGATGCCACCGCCACCTGGAGCGTTCGCGCTGCCAACGAGATGGGCGGTCTGGGCGAAGCCTCCGAGGCTTCTGTCCTCACGGGCGTCAACGAGGTTGACCATGCAGACAACAGCGTGCTCACGACCACCTATGTCAACCTGCAGGGTATGCGCGTGAATGCTGCAGCCAAGGGTGTGGTCATCAAGATTGAGACCCTGAACAATGGCAAGCGCATTGCCACCCGCATGATGAAGTAACAGCCAACATGCCGGTCGCCCTGACCGGTCATCACCCATCAAGGGGAGCCTGTCCAGGCTCCCCTTTCTTGTTGCTCCGAAACAGGTCTTTTCTGCCATTTTGTCAGATTTTCGGCCATCGGCACAGATATTGGATGGAACTCAGCAGAAAGGCAAGACCAACATAGGTAAGAAGACACCTTTTCAGGATAACAAAAAAAATTCATTGGATAACAACAATTATAATAAGAAAGGAGTAGAATATGACATTCGACAAATTCACAATCAAAGCACAAGGAGTGGTGCAGCAGGCGGTGGCACTGGCAAGCGCCAACAGCATCCAGGCCATCGAACCCTCGGTCATCCTCTGCGCCCTGCTCGACAAGGCCAAGGATGTATGCACCTTCCTCTTTCAGAAACTGGGTGTCAACGCCCAACAGGTGGAGCTGCTCGCCACCCAGGAGATGAAACATCTGCCCAAGGTGGAGGGAGGCGAACCCTATCTCACCTCTGACAGCAACCGCATGCTGCAGGCATCCGAAGACTGGGCCAAGAAAATGGGCGACGGGTATGTGTCGGCCGAAGCGATGCTGCTCGCCCTGCTCGCCACCAGTTCCAGTGCCAGCCGCATACTGAAGGATGCGGGATGCAGCGAGAATGAGATGCTGCAGGCGGTAAAGGAACTGCGCAACGGACAGAACGTGCAGTCGCAGTCGGCCGATGACAACTACCAGTCGCTTGCCAAATATGCCAAGAACCTGGTGGAACAGGCCCGTGCCGGCAAACTCGACCCCGTCATCGGCCGTGATGACGAAATCAGAAGGGTGTTGCAGATTCTCTCTCGACGCACCAAGAACAACCCTATATTAATAGGTGAGCCAGGCACGGGCAAGACCGCCATCGTGGAAGGACTGGCCGAACGTATCGTGAGAGGCGACGTGCCTGAGAACCTCAAGGACAAGCAGCTCTACAGCCTCGACATGGGTGCACTTGTGGCTGGTGCCAAATACAAAGGTGAATTTGAGGAGCGTCTCAAGAGTGTCATCAACGAGGTGACCAAGAGCGACGGACGCATCATCCTCTTCATCGACGAGATCCACACGCTGGTGGGGGCAGGCGGAGGCGAAGGTGCCATGGATGCCGCCAACATCCTGAAACCGGCCTTGGCACGAGGCGAACTGCGCTCCATCGGTGCCACCACCCTCAACGAATACCAAAAGTATTTCGAGAAAGACAAGGCGCTGGAACGCCGTTTCCAGACCGTGATGGTGGATGAGCCTGATGAACTGAGTGCCATCAGCATCCTGCGCGGACTGAAGGAGCGTTACGAGAACCACCATAAGGTGAGAATCCAGGACGAGGCATGCATCGCTGCCGTAAAACTCTCAGAGCGATACATCAGCGACCGTTTCCTGCCCGACAAGGCCATCGACCTGATGGATGAGGCCGCCGCCAAACTGAGGATGGAACGCGACTCGGTGCCCGAGGAACTGGATGAGACCACCCGCAAGTTGAAACAGCTGGAGATTGAACGCGAGTCGATACGCCGTGAGGTGCAGGCCAACGGCAGCAACGACACACTGGCCCGATTGGAAAGGGAGATTGCCGAATGGCAGGAGAAGGAGCGGCAGCTCCGCGCCAAATGGCAGGGCGAACGGCAGCTGGTGAACAAGATTCAAGACAACAAGCTGCAGATGGAGCGCCTGAAGAGCGAGGCCGAAAGGGCTGAGCGTGAGGGTAACTACGGCAAGGTGGCCGAAATCCGCTACGGCAAACTGAAGGAGCTTGAAGCCGACATCGATCGCATCCAGGCCCAACTGAAGAATGCCCAAGGTGCTGAAGCCATGGTACGTGAGGAGGTGACCGCCGATGATATCGCCGAAGTGGTGAGCAAATGGACGGGTATTCCCGTCACCCGCATGCTCCAAAGTGAGCGCGAGAAACTGCTCCACTTAGAGGAGGAACTGCACAAGCGCGTCATCGGACAGGATGAAGCCATCCAGGCCGTGAGCGATGCCGTGAGACGCAGCCGTGCGGGACTGCAAGACCCGAAGCGGCCTATCGCCTCTTTCATCTTCCTCGGCACCACCGGTGTGGGTAAGACGGAGCTCGCCAAGGCGCTGGCCGAATTCCTCTTCAACGACGAGACGATGATGACACGTATCGATATGAGCGAATACCAGGAGAAGTTCAGTGTCAGCCGACTCATCGGTGCCCCTCCGGGCTACGTGGGCTATGATGAGGGTGGCCAACTGACGGAGGCTGTGCGCCGCAAGCCCTATTCGGTAGTACTGCTCGACGAGATTGAAAAGGCTCATCCCGATGTGTTCAACATCCTGCTGCAGGTGCTCGATGACGGTCGTCTGACCGACAACAAAGGTCGCACAGTGAACTTCAAGAACACCATCATCATCATGACCTCCAACCTGGGCAGCCAACTCATCCGCGAGGGCCTGTCCAACGGCGAGAACGGACTCAGTGAAGAACTGAAGAACCAAGTGATGGAGATGCTGAAGCGCACCATCCGTCCCGAGTTCCTCAACCGTATCGATGAGACCATCATGTTCCAACCGCTCACCAAGGAGGAGATTACCCAGGTAGTGTCCCTGCAGGTGAATGCCGTCGGACGGATGCTCCGCCAACAGGGTATCGAACTGAACGTCACGCCCAAAGCCATCGGACAACTGGCCGACATCGGTTTCGACCCTGAGTTTGGTGCCCGTCCTGTGAAGCGTGCCATCCAACGCCACCTGCTCAACGAACTCTCGCGCAAGATTCTTGCCGGTGAGGTGGACAGCAGCAAGCCCATCGTCGTTGATGACATCTACAACTGAAAAGAAGCGGCAGCTGACAAACAGCTATAGTCCATAACAAGGAGGGCGTATCAACATCATCCGTAGCCAGTCTACGGAATGATGGTTGATACGCCCTCCTTGTTTTATTAGGGTTCCCCGAACAAGGTATAGCCTATGATTCCTCCTTGTCAACCATAAAGAAATGGCCACGTTTGCGACGCTCGCGCTCCCGTTTCATCTCAGCCGCGAAATTGAGCACTGCGTAGGTTATCACACCCACGACGATTCCGTCGCTGATGCTACCGATAATCGCCATCACCAGGATGACCAGCACCGAGGGTATGGCCTCCACAGGATCGCTGAGATTGATGTGTTTGATGGCTGCAAACATGTGGAAACTGACCACCAGCAGAATGGCTCCTGTGACCACGGGCGGAATGGCGAGGAAAAAGGGCGAAAAGAAGAGGGCCAAGAGAAAGCAGAGCACGGTCACCAAGGACGTGACACCTGTCCGACCACCTTCGGCCACACCAGCCGCACTTTCCAGATAACTGGTGCAGGTAGTGGTGCCCATCAAACCGCTGAGCGAGGAGCTGATGGCATCCACCTGGAAGATATGCGACATGCGGCTGATGCGTCCATTGGAACGGCTCAGGTTTGTATTGCTCAGCACACCCAAGACGGTGCCGATGGTGTCGAAGACATCGAGGAAGAGGATGGACACCACACACACAAACATATCAATGGAGAAAATCTCCTCGCTCCACTCCATCTGCATGAACAAAGGAGCGGGCGATGCAGGCATCTGTATCATATCGTTGAATTGGGTCAATCCCATCGGAATGCCCAGAAGCGTAGAGGCGATAATGCTCAGGAAAATAGCCCCCTTTACCTTACAAACTATCAGCAAACCGGCCATCAGCACGCAGACGGCAAAGAGTTGTTTCTCCGGCTCGGTAACAATACTGGCCAACGAGACAATGGCAGCCCCCGAATCGGTCATACCCGCACTCTTGAGACCCAGCGAAGCCAGAAAGAAACCCACACCCACCGCCGTGGCACTACGCAGCGAGAGGGGAATGCACTCCATAATCAGGTAGCGCAACCTGGAGAAGGCAAGAATCGTGAATACAATGCCTTCCAACAGGATGGCCGTGAGAGCAAAATGCCAGGAATAGCCCATCTGCATGCACACTGTTCCACTGACAAAAAAGAGCAGCCCCACACCGGGAGCCACGGCCAACGGACGCTTGGCATAGACCGCCATCAGGAAGGTGCTCACCGCACTGACCAGAGCGGTGGCCGTGAACAGGGCTGCAGTGGGAAAGGGGTCGGTCGTTCCGCCCACGCCCTCAAAAGCCTTGGGGGCCAAGGCGAGGATATAAGCCATCACAATAAAGGTGCTTATCCCGGCAAACAGCTCGGTGCGCAGCGAGTGCTGGCTACTGTTGAATCCGAATATCTTGGCTATTTTTTTCATGTTGTCGGCGTTTGGGGTTCGTCATGATCAGTCGGCAAGGAAGCTTCTTCGTCCGAAGCAAGCTCTTGCCGGGAGCTTGAAGGTGCTTGATACGGTATGGCCAGATGAAGAACCAACCCGGTGATGAAGGCAACGGTAATGGACGTGAGCGTGGTCTGGCCTATCCGGATGCCTCCATCCAGGACGAATGCGGTGAAGGCGTAAGCAGCAATTGTGGAGAAGATGATGACGAGCGACCTCACCTGTCGGTTCTTTTTGTCATAGAGTCCTGCCGTACACCACCCCACCCAGATGACCATGGCATACATGATGAACGTGATGCCGCCGATCACTGCCCCCGGAATATCGCTGATCAGGGCCGTGAGTTTGGGACAGCAGGAAAGCACAATCATCATCACCGCCGCCACACGCAGGAGGCTGGGGTCACAGATGCGATTGAGCCGTATGAGTCCCGTGGTTTGCGTATAGGCTGTTGGCTGTGAGGCTCCGAACACAGCTGCGAGCAAGGTGGCGAGTCCGCTGGCACTGATGCTGCGCGGCAGTCCGATGATGCGCAGGAAATCTTTCTTTGCGGTGCGTGAGATGACAATCATATCCGCCACATGTTCGCCCAAAGCGATGACCGCCAGCGGCAACACCGTCAAAACAACGATTCCCACCATGCCCATATCCCACTGTTCGAGCACTCTGAACGCCATGAAATCACTGCTGAAGGGAGAAGCCAACCAGGGTGCCTCGCGAAGTGCGTCCAGCGAGAACGTGCCCCGGAGAAAGGACAATACCAGTCCCGCCATCACACCCATGAGAATGGAAAGCAGCCGCAACCATCCCTTGAAGAACAGTTGCGCCAGAGCCACAGCCACTATCGTGACGATACCCGTCAGCCAGTCGGTACGGATGGAATAGGTAGAGGAGCATAGCATGTCGATGCCGATGACCATAATCAGCGGTGCCGCCAGCGTAGAAGGAAAAAGTCTGATGACCCGCTCTCGCGGCACCATCCGGAGCAGTTGTGCCACCAGCAGATAGACCAGTCCGATGACCAACGACCCGAGACAGACGTAGCAGTCGGCCACCACATCAGTCATCCCCATGTTGAGAGCCTGCTGATGGATGAACGTCATGCCAGCGAGCACCGTAAACGAGCTGCCATAGTAGAGGGGTATCTTGCCCGATGTGAAATAATGGAACATCAGGGTGGAGACACCCGAGAAGAGCAGAGCCAGCGGGACGGGCAGTCCCAAGACAATGGGCACAAACACGGTGCCGGCAAAAATCGCCAGCAGATGCTGCAGCGAGAGAGCCAGACGCAGGGCCAGTGGCAGATGAGCGACGTTGCGTTTCATACGGGGTCCTCCTTATATCTCTATGGCTGTTTCAATACTGACTCCACCTTCATGAGCGAGTCCATCTCGTCGAGTTTGGCAGCCACGGTATCTATCTCCTGCACCACACGGGTAAGCTGTTCGCAACCCTCATGTATAGCATGTATCACCTCACGCCGCTGCTCGTCATCGAGCGGCATCGACTCGTCGGCCAGAAGCTGCACAAAGCCATACATCTGGTTGAGTGGGGTACGTATCTCGTGAGCCAGGTTCTGGGTATAGACCGTCTTCTTCTTCGACTGACGCTGGGCCTCATCCCTGGCCTCCTCCACCAGGCGGTTGGTGCGCTGCAGTGCCTGGTTCTTGCGCTCCAGCAGCATCATCCCCTTGCGGTGACGCGCCCTCATACCCCAAATAAAGAAAATCATCATCACACAGATGACCACACAGAGGGAAAGAAAATTCACCTTCGACCTCACTTGCAGCAGTTCATTCTGTGCCTGCAGTTCAGCCACAGTGGTTGCCGTGACCGCCAGTGCGTTCACACACAACAGCACCATGGTCAGCAGGCAGATTCGGGTCATCCGATGACAACTGGTTGGGAGGGGAATTTTTATTGGGCTCATATTTCGTGAATAGCGGGATATTATTTATCAGAATATTGCAAGTGACTTGGAAGACAGGAAGGTAATCACCAACGAGATGTAATAACGTATCAACAAGTCGCTGCAAAATTAATCAAAATAATTCATTTCCCAACCATTTCCCGTAAAAATTACAAAGAAAACTTCAGAGCCAACGTCGGGTTTACATAGAATGATTTCTTGCTGTTGGAAGTGCGATAGATGAAATTGTTGGAAATCTCCCATTCCGACCCGATGCTGACAGCCTTGCAGAGGTTATACCAAATCTGCGGTTCAGCCAGCAGCACAAGCCCCTTCTTCTGTCCCTTGGCATCCCATTTGGGTATATATCCAGTCCAGAGGTCGGCGAAACCGGAGAAGGTCCATTTGCCTTGTCCGAAGGTCAAGCCCCATACACCCGTGAGCTGCACGCCCGCCAATGCCTTGTTGGCACCGCCCTTGAGCGTCTGTTTATACATGAGTTGCAAGCTCCAGGTCTTGGAGAAGTCGGCCGAGTGGCCGTTGTAGGCGGGACCGATGAGCAGCGCGTTCTGATAAGAACCATAGAGGTTGAGGCCTCCATCAAACTCTACATGGGCGGCAAAGGGCGACTGGCTGCCCAGCCGGAACTCCCTGCTCACCTCCGTGTAGGCGGCACTGGCACCATCGTTGCGCAGGTCTACATCCACGAAATAAAACCACGAACCCAAGTCATCAGCCTTGAAAGTCTCGTAGGTGAGGGTCAGTTTCTGCCGGTCGGCTTCTTCCGAGGAATAGAGATGACGGCCAAAGTCATAGTGCAGTTGGAAATTCTGGCCGAAAGCGGCAATCGACAACAGCTGTGCCATCAGTACGACGGCCATACGGGGCATCAGGGATGCGCCAAGCATTCTTTTGTTCTTCATTATATATATACCATTAGGTTATTGCTCCACAGCGTGCCCATCTATACAAAGACGATGGGCGATGCAATATTTTTCAGTGTGTTGACAACCGACCATCCCGCAATCTCAGCCGTTGCACTATACACATCCACCACGGCATGCACCTGTGGGTTGCGTATCTCCACACGCTGGGTGTCGCCCTTGAATCCGGGAGTAGAAACCATGCGCACCTGCATCCGGTCCGGCCCCACAGAGGCTCTCGACGCGGCTACGGTGACGTTGACCTTCGTGGGGAACAGTGCAATAGCTTCTTGGGCCGTACCCTCAAACACCGTCTTCTGTTCCTGTTGCAGGGCATCTTCATAGACGGCAGTACCACGAAGAGCGTCGGGACCCTTCTCGTTGTAGAAACATGCAGTGGCACCTCCCATGAGGGTAGCCGCCTGCAACACATCAAAGCCTCCGGTGGCTCCCGACACAACATACACGTGCGTACCATTGGTCTGCGCAGCCCATTTCACCTGCTCATAGAATGCGTCATCGGCCAATGCGCCTATCGACAGCGTCACTACCGAGGTGCCATTGTTCAGTGCAGGCAGAGCCCATGCTCTCATGGCGGCGGGCGATGCGGCTTCAACGAGAAAGTCGGGTTTCAGCTGGAGCAGTTGCCCAAAAGAATCTACGGCCTGACAGTGTCCACCCTTGTCGTTGACGTATTGTGCCAGTGCGTCAGCCTTCTCTTTGCTTCGCGAATAGGTACCCACCAGTTCATAGGTGTCCAAAATGCCTTTGCAGACGGCATCGGCCACGATAGTTCCCAATTTGCCGCATCCGGCAATAGCCAGTCTTTTCTTTTCCATAATTGATAATTTCTGCGTGAACAACGAAAATAGTGAAGCGAGAAACTACAGGCCCCTCACTTCCTCTATTGACAGGCCCGTGATTTCGGCTATCATATCCAATGCCAGTCCGTAGATTTTCATCTTGCGGGCATTTTCCATCTTTTCACTTCTTTGGCCTTCCATGAGGCCTTCCATGCGACCTTCCATGAGGCCGTCCATGCGTACGCCCTCAAATACACTGATGGTGTCACGGTATTTTCTCAGAGCCTCGTCGTATTTCAGACGTTCATCCCGGGACATGGCACCCACGTCGGCAATGCTCTCGAGTTTCTTGAATACGGCACTTTGGGCCGCCCATGGCAATCTGCTTAATGTTTCCATATTCTTCAACAAATAAATCCAACGTTCCACTTGATTCTCACATTCGTCAGCCTCCTTCTTGAACAACGGGAGCTGGAGATATATCATCCGCAGCTTGTCCGAGAACTGGTCGACCGTGTTTTTCTCAGCCAATACGACATCTGTACGGAACTGCTGCTTGAAATCCAACGGAAGGAAGTTCAGGAAAGCAATCAGATAGACTGAATCTATCGCATAATTCCAACTCGAGCCACGCTCACCCTGACGGGCTATCGACTCGGAGATGTAGTAAATGCTTCTGCTTTTGAAGTAGGGCTGCGACTTGTTCTGCATCTCTACGATAATATGCTCGCCTTCATCCGTCTCGCAGTAGATGTCGTAAATCAACGACCGGTCTTCATCATACAGAGCCGGCTGCTCCTTGTCGAGGAAAGTCAAGTTGACGATATGCTTCTCTCCCTCCAACAGACTGTTGAGAAAGTCGAGCAGCAACGGTTTCGAGAACTCCTGACCGAAGATTCTCTTGAAACCCACATCGGTAAAGGGATTGATGAATTTCGCCATGTCTATAGAGTTTTGGATGCAGTTCTGTCTACAAAGGTAATTGTATTTTTAAAAACGGCAATGAAGGAGGACATGATAATGTAGAGAATTAAAAATCTTTAACAGAAAATGGAGAATCAAAACAATTCCATCCCTGCCCCCTTTATGATCGTCATGAATAGTCATCCGGCAGCTACCGACACGCAATTATCTGCCAAAATCCGTCCAACTGCGTTTTTGGCACTTTCCAACTGGGAAAATAAATTTTCCTAACTGGAAAGATAAATTTTTCCAGTTGGGCATTTTTCTTTACATACGCTTTTCCAAGGGCAAAATACAATCGGTACTGCACCTTGATTTCTTTCTCTGTAATCACTTTTTGAGGTCGTATCAACAAAGTGATTACAGCCAATTCCCTTAACATTTTTTTAATTGTAAACTACAAGAGGTAATCCGCGTAGTTACCCATCCATGGATGTCTGTTAAATAGTTGTAAATGTTGAAGGACAAGCGGTCGGAAGTTTGGACGGAAGGGGCTTTTCATTTATCTTTGCAGGGCATTTGGTTTATATTCCGCACTGCGGAACGTACGTTCACCACTGCGGAACGTATATTCACCATTGCGGAATGTACGTTCCGCAATGGTGAATATAAAACGGGAGCCCTTTCTGATGAGATTGGAACAGGCTATACAGAAACATTCAAACAGTCATTACCAACAAATACCAATAACGTTATGGCAAAGTATATACTACAGGAAATGAACGATGTAAGGAACTCCGGCAAGCGGGCCATCTATCCGAAGATGGTGGCAGACCAGACCCTGACTACCCAAGAGTTTATCGACGAGCTGCAAAAACATCTGCGCACCGTAGACAAGGGAGTACTGACGGGAGTGATGTGCGGAATAGCCGAAACACTGGCCAGCCTGCTCTCAAGAGGCTGCAACGTGACACTCGACAACATCGGTACCTTCTCCACGTCGCTGAAGTTTCTCGACGAGAAACCAACCGAAATACTGGACGAAGACGACAGCATGCTTTACAGACGCGTGGGGGTGAAAGACCTGAATTTCAAGACCAGTCCCGACATGCTGTACAAACTGCAGATGAACACCAAGTTCGAACGCATGACGAAAGGCGCCAGGGTGCTGAGGAAGAACCTCTATACGCTGGAGCAACGCATCGGGAATGCCCTGGCCGTGATAGACCGGAAAGGCCACATCACGCTGGGTGAGTATGCCGAAGTGAACAACCTCTCACGCACAAGCGCATCGAAGGAACTCGCCCAAATCAGTTCCAATCCCGACTTGCCCATCTGCTACCAGGGCCAGCCGCCACACAGGATTTGGATAAGACGCCTATAGCCTGATTTGGCCCAAATCCATGCTTGTCCCCCCCACATTCGGGCAAAAACAGATTGATTTTTGCCCAAATCTTTCCTTTTCACTCCACATTTGGACAAAAACTCTGTTGTATTTCAAATTGTTTACGTATCTTTGTACCCACAGGGACAAAAAGAGGAGGGTGGTTATCCTGTCGGCCACTCCCCCGGGCATCTCCCAAACAGAACTATAAAAAACTACTCACATGAAAAAATCTATTTCCCTCATCATGGCGTGCTTCAGCTCACTGACGCTCATGGCACAGACGGAACTGACCTACCAGGAGGCCAAGACCCTCTACAAAAACGTCAACAAGAGTCGCACCAGCGTGCACGACCCATCGGTGGTCTACGACGAGGCCACCCAACGATACTATGTGTTCGGCTCCCACCGTGGCGGCGCCTACACAACCAATCTCAGAGACTGGACCAATGTGACTCCCAGCTGGAAGACCGCTACCAGCAACAATGCGACAAATGCCGACGCCTTCGTCACCCCCGCCGTCAAGAAGGTGATGAAGGGAGGAACGGAGGTAGACCTTCCCGCCTTCAACGCCTGCGACTGGTCGAAACGAACAGACAGCAACTATGACATCAACGGAAACATGTGGGCACCCGATGTCATCTGGAACCCGACAATGAAGAAATGGTGCTACTACCTGAGCGTCAACGGCGACAGCTGGCACTCGAGCATCATCCTCCTCACCGCCGACAACATCACCGGCCCCTACCTCTATCAGGGTCCCGTGATTATCTGCGGGTTCGACAACGGCTCACATTCGTATAAAGACACAGACCTGGAGATGGTCATCGGACAACAGTCTACCCTGCCCGACCGATATAACGTGGGGACGAACTGGGGCAAGCGTTGGCCTCATACCATCGACCCCACGGTATTCTTCGACGAAGAGGGAAAACTGTGGATGGCCTACGGCTCATGGTCGGGCGGTATCTGGATGCTCGAGCTGGATGAGAAGACAGGTCTGAGAGACTATGATGTCAGCTATCCCTCGACCAACGGCAACAGCGACGGTGTGATCTCCGACCCCTATTTCGGAACAAAAATCGCCGGCGGATACTATGTATCGGGCGAAGGTGCCTATATCGAGCATATCGGCGACTACTATTACCTCTTCATCAGCTACGGTTTCTTCTCGCCCGACGGCGGCTACGAGATGCGTGTGTTCCGCTCCGACAAGCCCGACGGCCCCTACAAGGACTCGCGCAACGTGAACGCCATCTTCAAATCCTATCAGATGAATTATGGCAAGGGGGGCGACCGGAGAGGTGAGAAAATCATGGGTGCCTACAACAACTGGGGATTCATGACCGTGGGCGAATGTGCCCAGGGCCACAACTCGATCATCGCTGCCCCCGACGGCCGCACCTATCTGGTTTATCACACGAAATTCAACGACGGCACCGTCGGCCACCAGGTGCGCGTGCACCAGGTGTTTGTCAACAAGGATGGATGGTTGGTGGCCGCCCCGTTTGAGTATAACGGCGAGGAGACCACCGATGCCGACATCGCCTCGCGACAGCCGTTCACCCGGGAGGAGATTGCCGGCACCTACCAATTGCTCGACCACAAATACGGCATGGACTATGCCAACTACGAGGAGATGACGCCCGTGAAGGTGACCCTGCACGACGACGGCACCATCAGCGGCAGCAAGACCGGCATCTGGAGCATCGAGGAGGGTACGGGATATATCACTCTCTCCTTCGGCAGCCTGAAGTATGAGGGTGTGGTGACCGAAGAGGTGATGGACACCCGCAACATCCATGCCGTGGCGTTCACCGCCTGCAACAGTTCGACGGGTACCAACGTATGGGGTTACCGCATGACAGACCAATATGAACTGGCCTGGCAACTGAACAACCAGAAGGAACCCGTGACGCAGAACAAGAAGGTGCAGGGCGACCTGCCCCTCGACCTGTTGAGCCTCGGACTGGACAACGTGAGCATGACCTGGACCAGTACGCTGCCCGAGGTCATCAGCAACCATGGCAAATACAATCCTACGGGACTGGCCGAAGACACGCCCGTAAAGCTCACCGCCCTGCTGGAGGCCGGCAACTACTATTGGAAGAAGGAATACCAGGTGACGGCTCTCAGCGAGGCCAACACCCAGCCTACCGACGGATGGCAGGACGGCATGGTAGCCCACTATGGTTTCGACAAAGAGCCGATGGCCAACTCATTCGACAACAGCCAGACCGCCACACTCGCCCATAAAGGAAGCACGAAGAATCCCGCCCTCTACAGCGACGATGCGCTGCGCACGGGACAATACGTGAGACTGAACTTCGGTGCCAACGGCCAGGAGAGTTATGTGGAGATGCCCAACCCGCTCCATGGACAGACGCTCAACGAGGGTGCCACCCTCTCCTTCTGGGTGAAGCGCAGCGACGACAACCACTGGGATGCCCTCTTCGGAGTGGTGAGCGGCAACGCCCGCTTCTACATGACGGGCAACACCTATCTCGGCTACAACGACGGACAGACCTCGGGCACGAACAACTGGGTGGACATCAACCACCCGACAGCCGTCACCCCCTCGACACTCAGCGTGGGCCAATGGCACCTCGTGACCCTGACCATCGCCCGCAACGGCATCAAGATGTATGTCGACGGCATCAAGAAATCATTCAGCAATGTCAATGGTTCGCTCAACGGCAAGAGCGTGACCACGGAGAAGGCTTTCGACTACGGGCTCATTGTGGACCTGCTCACCCAGGCCAAGACCATCTGCCTCGGCAAGGGCTCATTCTGGGGTTCGGCTGATGCCTGCTTCGACGATGTGGTTATCTACAACCGTCCCATCGGCATCCTCGACGCCATCTCACTCTACAACATGGAGAACCGCGTGTTCGACTTCAGCACCATCGGCACCGGCATCGAGGACATCAACTATGAGACAGACCTGCGCCTCACCGACACGCTCTACGACCTGCACGGACGCCGCATCAACGGCACACCGGCCAAGGGCATCTATGTGCTCAGGGGCAAGAAGGTCATCATCAAATAGGTCATCATCCCATGAGACCGCAAACAAGATTATTACCCTTGACAACTATAAAACGACAAACCATGCTAAAAAAAACGCTACTGAAACTCATGCTGGCCGTCCTATCGCTGACGGCCAGCCCGGGCCATGCCCAGAACTATCCCAACCGCTCCGACTATCTCTGGGTGACGGTTCCCGACCATCGTGACTGGCTCTACCAGACGGGCGAAAAGGCCACGGTAGACATCCAGTTCTACCTGTATGGCATGCCTGTGGACACGGAGATAACCTGGTCGCTGTCGGACGACCTGCAAGCAGCCGACAAGACGGGCACACTGAAACTGAAGAACGGACGCGCCACACTGAACATCGGCACCCGCAAGACCCCGGGATTCAGAGACCTCAGTCTCGTGGCCACCATCAACGGCAAGAAGAGCAAGCACCACGTGAAGGTGGGCTTCTCGCCCGAACAGATCAAACCCTACACCCAAGAGCCTGCCGACTTCTGGGAGTTCTGGCAGAAACAGGTGGCAAGCCTCAAGTCCACTCCCCTCTCCTACACGCGCGAACGGGCCGAGGAATACTGCACCGACAAGATTGACTGCGACCTCCTCAAACTGAATGTCGACGGACAGCATTCCGTCTATGCCTACCTCAGCTATCCCAAAAACGCGAAAGCCGGCTCCTGCCCCATCAGCATCTGTCCACCGGGAGCAGGCATCAAGACCATCAAGGAACCGCTGCGCCACAAGTACTATGCCGAGAACGGATTCCTGCGATTGGAGATGGAAATCCACGGCATCGACCCGCGGCTGCCCGAAAGCACCTTCCGCGAGATTCAGAGTGCCTTTGCCGCCAAGGGCAACAACTATCTCGAAAACGGACTCGACAACCGCGACAACTACTATATGCGCCACGTCTACCTCGCATTGGTGAGGGCGGTGGAGATGATGACCTCGCTGCCCGAATGGGACGGCAAGAACGTGACTTTCCAGGGCGGTTCGCAGGGAGGTGCCCTCGCACTGATTGGTGCCGCACTCTGTCCGAACACGACCCTCACCGTGGCCAACCATCCCGCCCTCTCTGACATGGCAGCCTACGCCGAGAAGGGACGCACGGGCGGCTACCCCCACTTCAACCGCGTCAACGCGATGCTCACACCCGAGAAAATCAAGGTGATGGCCTATTATGACGTGGTGAACTTTGCCCGCCATATCGCCTGCCCCGTGTTCATGACCTGGGGCTACAACGACAACGTCTGTCCGCCCACCACCTCCTATGCCGTATGGAACACGCTGAAGGGCGAGAAGGAGTCGCTCATCACTCCCGTCAACGAGCACTGGACCTCGGAGACCACCGAGTATGGCCACATGGTATGGGTGAAGAACAGGCTGAAATGAGCCGCATCATTCTCTATATATAATAAGCGCTATATATATAATAACAGGTGTATATCCAGCTGTTTCATAGAACAAAAAAACGAGTAGTAACAACCTAAACAATAAAACATGAACAAGACATTATTGACCATGGTTTTCGCCATAGCGGCCTCCACCGCCTGGGCGCAACGCCACGAACAGACCCTCAGCGAGGGATGGCACTTCTCACGCGACAATGCCAGTTGGCAGCAAGTCAGCATCCCGCACGACTGGGCCATCAGCGGTCCCTTCGACAAGAAATGGGACCTGCAGGTAGTAGCCATCGAACAGAATGGCGAGAAGGAGAAATCGGAGAAGTCGGGACGCTCGGGAGCCCTGCCCTGGATTGGCGAGGGATTCTATCAGCGCCATTTCACCATCGCCCCCGGTTGCCGTCACGCCGAACTGCTCTTCGACGGTGCCATGAGTGAGCCCACCGTCTACGTCAACGGCCAGAAAGCCGGCTACTGGGCCTACGGCTACAACGCCTTCCGTGTAGACATCACCCCCTATATGAAGCAGGGCGACAACCTGCTGGAGGTGCACCTGAACAATGTGGAGGAGAGCAGCCGCTGGTATCCCGGTGGCGGTATCTACCGTCCGGTGAAACTCATCACCCACAAGGCCGACAAGCACATCGCCACCTGGAGCGTGTTTGCCCGTACGGCCGAGTTGAGCAAGCAGCACGCTACCCTGCTGGTGGATGCCCGGATGGAGGGAGCCAAACCCACAGCCACCACCACGATGGAGATAACGCTCTATGACGACAAGGGCGGATTTGTGGCAGCCAACCGCATCCAGCCCGATGCCGAGGGCAAGGTGGCCGCCTCGCTCGACGTGGAGAAACCCAAGATGTGGTCGCCCGAGTCGCCCTATCTCTACACCCTCGTCACCCGTCTCTACCAGAACAATGTGCTCGCCGACATCGAGCAGACCAAGGTAGGACTGCGCACAGTGAGCGTGAGCAAGGAGAAGGGATTCCAACTGAATGGAGTCACCCGCAAGCTGAAGGGTGTCTGCCTGCACCATGACCTCGGTCCGCTCGGTGCCGCCGAGAACAAGGCCGCCCTCATCCAGCGCATCCGCCAGTTGAAGGAGATGGGATGCGACGCCATCCGAAGCGCCCACAACATGCCCTCCACCCTGCTGATGAACCTCTGCGACTCGATGGGTATGATGGCCATGGCCGAGAGTTTCGACATGTGGGTCTATCCCAAATGCAAGAACGGCTATGCCCGCTTCTTCAAGGAGTGGAGCGACCGCGACATCACCAATCTCGTGCTAAACCATCGCAACCATCCCAGCATCGTGATGTGGAGCATCGGCAACGAGATTCCCGAACAGGGCATGAAGGGAGGCACCGCAATGGCCAAGCATCTGCAGGACCTCTGCCACCAACTCGACCCCACACGCCCTGTGACCCAGGGTATGGACCGCCCCGACAATGCCATCAGCACGGGCTTTGCCCAGGCCATGGATGTGCCGGGCTACAACTACCGTCTGCACAAGTATGAACCCACGTTCAGCAAACTGCCACAGGGCTTCCTGCTGGGTTCAGAAACAGCCTCGACAGTGAGCAGCCGCGGGGTCTACAAGTTCCCCGTGGAGGTGTCCAACAAGAAGACCTATGCCGACGGCCAATGCTCGGGCTACGATGTGGAGTACTGCTCATGGAGCAACCTGCCCGACGACGACTGGCGTATGCAGGATGACCACGACTGGGTGATCGGCGAGTTTGTATGGACCGGCTACGACTATCTCGGCGAGCCCACTCCCTACGACAGTTACTGGCCCAGCCGCTCCAGCTACTTCGGCATCTGCGACCTGGCCGGTCTGCCCAAGGACCGCTACTACCTCTACCGCAGCAAGTGGAACCTCAAGGAGCACACCACCCATCTGCTTCCCCACTGGACCTGGCCGGGACGCGAAGGCAAGGTGACCCCCGTCTTCTGCTATACCGACGGCGAGTCGGGCGAACTCTTCATCAACGGCAAGAGCCAGGGCAAGTTGAGCAAGGATGCCTCAAAGCGCATCGGACGCTATCGCCTCTGCTGGGACAACGTGAAATATGAACCGGGTGAAATCAAGGTAGTAACCTACGACAAAGAGGGCAAGAAAGTGGGCGAGACTATCCAGAAGACAGCCGGTGCTCCCACCCAGATAGTGCTCGAGACGGCCTTCACAGAGAAGGATTACGTGAAGGCGGACGGCGAGGACCTGGCTTTCATCACCGTATCGCTGGCCGACAAAGACGGTGTGTTTGTGCCGACAGCCGACGACCAACTCACCTTTGAGGTGAGCGGCAACGGCCGTTTCGAGGCAGTCTGCAACGGCGATGCCACCTCATTGGAGCCCTTCACCCAGCCCACCATGAAGCTCTTCAGCGGCAAGCTCGTGCTGATAGTACGCGGCACCACAGAGCCCGGCAACATCCAGGTGAAGGTGACAGCCCCCAAGCGCAAACTCACCAAGGAAATCAGCATCAAGACCCGACGCTGATTCTCATCAACATCATCATGCAGCATGCAAGAGCTGCCCTATTGGCACAACAGACCAATAGAGCAGCTCTTCTGTTTGACTGACACGAAGGCAACTTTGTAACGGATAGAAAAAGAGTATACCATTGACAGCGGAAACAGACGCTGTAATCATACAATGGATTCCCTTATTCCACTATCGAGATGGTGACATCATCGAAATGTTCCATGGCCTCAAGGATGCGCTTCTGCATCTGGCCACGCTTCACCTTGAGTTCCAGATTGGCCTTGAACAACTCGCCCGTTTCGGCGCGGTGGGTCTTCAGTTCATAGGAATAGAGTTTGATGCTGTTTCGCTTCATCTCGTCAAGCACACGTTTCACCTCCTCGCGCGAGTGGGAGGTAAAGGCGAGCATGACCGTGGTGGTTGAAATCTGTGGAATCATCTCATTGAGAATCTCCAGACCGAACAGGATGAGCACCGTGCCGACAAGAGCAGCCACATACATGCCCGAGCCACAGGCCAGACCGATGGCGGCTGTCACCCACAGACCAGCAGCCGTGGTGAGACCACGCACCACACTCTTCTGGAAGATGATGGTACCGGCACCCAGGAAACCGATGCCCGAAACCACCTGGGCTGCCACACGCGAGGCATCCTTCAGGCCGTCACCGAAACCATACTGGGAAACCAAACAGAAGAGGGCACTACCTAATGACACGAGGAAATGGGTGCGGAATCCCGCATCCTTGGACCGGTATTCCCTTTCGAACCCGATGATACCGCCAAGCAGGAGCGCCACCGACAGGCGCAAGAACAATTCAGTTAACTCCATCTGCTGAACAACTTATTTGATAAACACCTTAAAGATATTGACACCTTATTATATATATACGGAAAAATCCATCCTGCACGCATGACTGCGTCGGTAGAAAAAAACAAAAAGGGGATTATCTGAGCCTCAGACAATCCCTACTTTTGTGCAGTCGGGATGAGGCGACTCGAACGCCCGACCCCTACGTCCCGAACGTAGTGCG
>JAEDMP010000042.1 GCA_016302965.1 Bacteroidaceae bacterium | reverse complement strand
ATGCACGGTTCTTGAAGGGGAAAGCGGGGGAAACCCCGCAGACCTACTTAGAAACGGCTCTCGGCATGTGAGGGTCAACAAAACGTACTGCTTTTAATATACCTGAATAATACATTACCTGACTGATCAATGACAGAGACATTCGTTAAAACCAGAGTGGTGGGCGTAGACATCAGCTACGATGAAACCACTTGTGCCATTGTCGACATCCGCGGCCGCATCCTGGCCAAGGAGACTTTCGGCACGCAAGAGTTCCAAGATATCAGCTCCTTTGTAAACAAGTTGAGTGAAGTAATCGTCATGATTGGCGAAGCTAGCGGAGGCTTTGAACACGTTCGCTCGGTGGGTATCAGTACGCCCAGCGGCAACTTTCTGACGGGATGTATCGAAAACTCGCCCAATATGCCCTGGAAGGGGGTGGTGCCTCTGTCGGCCATGCTGCGCGACCGGCTGGGAGTGGCTGTGGCGGTGGGCAATGATGCCCATTGCATTGCCCTGGGTGAGTATACCTATGGAAGCGCCCACGGTATGCACGACTTCCTCGTGATCACCATCGGGCACGGGCTCGGAGGCTACGCCTTTGTGGACCGCCACTTCCTCATCGGTGCCCACGGATTCGGAGGCGAGCTGGGACACTCCTGTGTGGCGGAAAACGGACGACAGTGCGGATGCGGACTCAAGGGCTGTCTCGAAGCCTATGTGGCAGAGAAGGGAATCATCCAGAATGTCAAGGACCTCATGGCCGAAAGCGACCAGCCTTCGCTCCTGCGCAACTATGAGAAGATTACGCCGAAAATCGTCACCCAATGCTGCGACCAAGGCGACGCCATGGCACAGGAGGTGTATCGCAGGGCAGGACGCATCCTGGGGGTTGCATTGGCCAACTATGCCGCTCTGCTCGACCCCGAGGCCATCATCATCGCCGGAGGTATCTCCAAGGCGGGCAAATGGATTGTCGGGCCGACCCAGGAGGCATTCGACGAGCATGTTTTCGGCAATATCAAGGGAAAGGTGAAATTGCTGCTTTCCGACCTCGACAGCCGCGAGCGTGATGTGCTGGGAGCCAGTGCCCTGGCTTGGGAGGTCAAGGAGTATTCGCTTTTCAAGTGAAAAACAATCGCCAGGCGGGGGCATCCGCCAGCTAATAGCGGCGGACTTTTTGCGGTCCGCCTTCATGATGGATTTATCAGAGATTGTAGAGAAAATAAACAAAAGGCCGAATATGGCCACAAGCATGGGGATTGACATCTTCTCGACACCCGAACCCGACACCTGCGGGGCGAGGATGAGGGTGGACGAGAGCAGCCGGCAACCGATGGGCTTTCTCAGTGGAGGAGCCTCGTTGGCGCTGGCCGAGACATTGGCAGGCGCGGGGTCGGCTACACTCTGTCCCGACAAGATTTGTGTGGGTATTCAGGTGAGCGGCAGTCATGTGAGGGCTGTGCCCGAGGGTGACACTGTCACGGCCTTGGCGCGCATCGTGCACCAAGGTCATACGCTCCACGTTTGGAACGTTGACATCACCGATGACCAGGGACGTCTGGTCTCGACGGCCCATGTCACCAATTATATCCTTTCTTCACCTAACGGTTCCGTGACGCAGCCATGAGTCAGGAGTGTTTTGTATACTATCGCTTGCCCGGCGACTGCTGTTATACGGAGATTCGCCAACAGGACCCCCCAATGGCACTCCCCACAGTGGAACAGCTCGATGGGAGGCAGGGCTTTGTCATGGCTCCCTTTGCACCGGATGAGGAATGTCCCGTGTTGCTGTTCTCATCCGCCGGGTGGCGGCGTTGGCTCTTGCCCGAGCCGGTATCCGACGTGGAGGCGGCCGTCCCGAATCCTATAGCTCTTGCCGCAACGGACAACACTGGACGGAAGGAGGCGGAACGGCTTCATTATCACGAAGATTTCCAATGTTTTCATCAGCATATCCTGCAGGGCGATTTCTCCAAAATCGTGCTGGCGAGGATGAGCGAGGTGGCACTCACGGATCAGATGAACGTGACAGACCTCTTTTTCCGTGCCTGCCACTGCTATCCCCAGGTGTTTGTGGCCTTGGTGTCGGCTCCGCAGTGCGGTACCTGGCTCACTGCCACACCTGAGATTCTGCTGGAGGGATGCCGTAGCCGTTTCCAGACCATCGCCCTGGCCGGAACGATGGGACGCTGGGGCACCACCCTGTGGAGCGAGAAGAATATCGCCGAACAGCAGTTTGTAGCCGATTATATCAGCGATTGCATTTGCCGCTTCACCGAACGTTGCGAGCAACAAGGACCCTATACCGTCACGGCCGGCCATCTGAGGCATCTGCGCAGCGACTTCAGCTTTGCGCTGCCCGCGACGGCGGCTCTCGGCACCTTCCTCAGCCACCTCCATCCCACGCCTGCCGTGAGCGGACTGCCCAAACCGCAGGCCGTAGACCTGATAGGCCGAGCCGAGCACGACCGGCGCGACTATTACAGCGGATTCATGGGGCCGCTCGACATCGACGGTCAGTCGCATCTCTATGTCTCGCTCCGCTGCATGCGCCTGCACGGTGACCGCTGCCAGCTCTTTGCCGGAGGCGGCTTGCTGGCCGACAGCGAGGAGGAGATGGAATGGAAGGAGACCGAAGCAAAGATGATGACGATGAAAAAACTGATTTATGATATACGAAAATGAGAAGATACGACTGCTCACCGCACTGCTCCATGCCCATGGCGTGAAGCAGGTGGTGGCCTGTCCGGGCAGTCGCAACGCACCCATCCTCAACAATATCTGCGAGGAGGGGAGGATGTGCTGTTTCCCCGTCACTGATGAACGCAGTGCGGGATTCTTTGCCTTGGGGCTCTCGCTGGCCCAGGGATGCAGACCCGTGGCAGTGTGTGTCACCTCGGGGTCGGCACTGCTCAATGTGGCTCCCGCCGTGGCCGAGGCCTACGAGCGGCATGTGCCCATAGTGGTGGTGTCGGCCGACCGCCCCATCGAGTGGATCGGGCAGCATGTGGGACAGACCATCCGCCAGACCGGAGTCCTCGACCTGATGGTCAGGAAGAGTGTGAACCTCGTGACCTCTGAGCAGCATGCCGAATGGTATCTGCAAAGGAACATCCAGGAGGCATTGATGGCGGCCTGCAGCGGTGCCAAGGGACCGGTGCATATCAATGTACCGTTGCCCAATGCCTCGGAGATGCCGCTGACGGAAACGGTGTCGCTGGAGACCGATGCAGCCGGGGACGGAAAGAGCCTCAACTACAGGAAGATGGAACTGCTGGAACCTGCCGTTTGCGATCCGCAGGTGATGGAGCGTGTGATACGGCCGCTGTTGGCTGCCCGGCGCCCCATGCTCCTGCTGGGACATCTCGAACTGGACGAGACCGTGCAGGATCTGCTCTCACGACTGTCCCGTAGGATGGCCGTGGTGGCCGAAGCCATCACCTGGAAGGAAGCTCCGCAACTGCCGCCGCTCTTAGAACGGCTGGACGCTGAAAAGATGCCCGATTTCGTGGTCTATATGGGTGGCTCGTTTGTCTGCCGACAGCTGAACACCCGTCTGGCCGAGGCAAGGGGGATGGAACTCTGGCGTGTGGATGCCGATGGCGAGGTGACCGACCTTTTCAGATGCGCCAGGGGGGTGGTGAGGGTGGCACCCGAGGTGTTCATCCGCACACTGCTGGCACAGGCGGAAACGGAAGCTCCTGACCATGCGTCATCTCAAGAGGAAGCGGAGGCGAAGGACAGTGCCTGCCGCTATGCCGACTTCTGCCGTCAGCCGACTTGGGCCGAAGCACCCTCCTGGAGCGAGCATCCCCTGGAAGCCACGGTGGCTTATCTCGAGGAGCAACTCGAGGATATGGACTATACTTATCAGGTGCATTATGCCAACAGCAGGGCCGTGAGATGGGGATGCCGTTATGCCTACGGCCATAAGCTATGGTGCAACCGGGGGGTGAACGGGATTGAAGGGTCGGTGTCGACGGCGGTGGGATTTGCGGCTGCCTCCCCCGACAAGGTGATTCTCGTCACCGGCGACCTGAGTTTCTTCTACGACCAGAACGCCCTGTGGAACAGACACCTTGGAGGCAACCTGCGCATCCTCCTGCTCAACGACCATGGAGGCGGCATCTTCCGACAGGTGAAAGGCTTGGAGCCGTGTGCCCGTCTCGAAGACATCGTCTCGGCCGCTCATCCGGCGGAAGCCCGCGGCATCTGTACCCAGAACGATGTGGGGTATCTCCATGCCGGCAGTTTCGACGAGATGCGCATGGGCATCGTCACACTCCTGACCGAAGAGACCAATCGCCCCATGCTGCTCGAGATAGAAGCAATGATTCACGAAAACAAGATACAGCAATGACAACAAGAGAATGGAAAAAAATCAAGGATTTCGAGGAAATCCTCTTCGAAGAGTTTGAAGGTATCGCCAAGATTACCATCAACCGACCCCGTTACCGCAACGCTTTCACACCCAAGACCACCCTCGAGCTGAGCCAGGCTTTTGCCTATTGCCGCGAGGCATCGCGCATCAGTGTGGTGCTGCTCACGGGAGCCGGCGACAAGGCTTTCTGTGCCGGAGGAGACATGCACGTGAAGGGCCGTGGCGGCTATGTGGACGACGAGGGCGTGCCCCGGCTGAGTGTGCTGGATGTGCAGATGCAGATACGGCGACTGCCCAAACCCGTCATCGCCATGGTCAACGGCTATGCCATCGGCGGAGGCCATGTGCTCCACCTCGTCTGCGACCTCACCATCGCCAGCAGCAACGCCATCTTCGGGCAGACCGGCCCCAAGGTGGGCTCCTTTGACGCCGGTTTCGGTGCCAGTTATCTTGCCCGCATCGTGGGACAGAAGAAGGCGCGCGAGATATGGTTCCTCTGCCGTCAGTACGATGCCTATGAGGCCGAAAAGATGGGAATGGTGAACAAGGTGGTGCCGCCGGAACGGCTAGAAGACGAGTGCGTGGAGTGGGCACAGACGATGATGGAACGCAGTCCGCTCGCCCTGCGCATGATCAAGGCCGGACTGAATGCCGAACTCGACGGACAGGCGGGCATCCAGGAACTGGCGGGAGATGCCACCATGCTCTACTACTTCCTCGACGAGGCTCAGGAGGGTGGCAAGGCTTTCCTCGAAAAGCGCAAACCCGATTTCAGCAAATATCCCAAGATGCCTTGAAGGTTCCTTCATTTTTTTTGGCATGACAGGTGTCAATTTGTCTGAAAATCGCGACATTTTGTGATATTTTGAAAAATATCCGGCCAATTATTCGTTTATTAACAAAATAATGGTTACTTTTGCAGCGCAGAGCATGACGAAGAGCTTTCGTCGATGCTGTGCGCTGCATGACGTTGTCAACAGCGTTAGAAACAGCGTTATGGACTATTTAGCCCAAGCAATATACCCTTCTTAAACCCAGGATTTCATACCCACATCAGAATATTTACATTACTTAATAATAAAACAATCGATTATGAAACAAACATTACTCCATGCAGTCATGACCTGCTTGCTCCTGTTCGGAGTGACAAGCCTCGTTCAGGCTGAGACAAAAATCTATGGATTAAACTACTCCAGTATGGGCACCTCTGTGGCTGAGGTTGATTTGGATGCCGTCAATGGAGAGACACCAACCGCACTGACCAAGAGTATCGAAGAACTGGGGATAGAAGAGCCGGTTGCCGGTACGGCTGTTGGCAATAAGTATTATGCCCTTGGCTATGATCCCAATACTTATGCTTTTGGACTCTATTCTGTCAACTTCACGACGGGTAAAGTGGTGAACATCGCTACCTACAAAATTGGCACCCCTGGTGACAGAATGACCGCTCTCTGCTATGACGAGTCCACCGGCACACTCTATGGAGCCGAGATGACCTACGATGAAGAGGAGAACTGGTTTACCGCTCTCTACTCCATCAATCCTAACAATGGTAATATCACCAAGTTGGCCACCTATGACAAGAAGGATGTGAAGGCATTGGCAGCTGACGGTAAGGGAGGTATTTATCTGGTTTACAATGGACGCAATTCCTCTTTGCAGACTTCTCCCCGTATTTGGTATATCAGCACCTCCACCTATGAGAAAACTGATTTTCTCATGGATAGCCAGACCATATGCAAGAGTACGAACTTGAATAGTGCCCTGCTCTCTGCCGACGGCAACACCCTCTATTATCTGACATACGAACAATTGTTTGCAGCCGACCTGACTGCCAAGACCATCACCAAAGTGGGTAATCTGAAGAGCAATCTGATTGGCATCACCTACTCCAAGTCAACCGAGGATGCCACTCCTTCCACTGCCGACAAACCCAAACCCGTTACCCGTCTGCTTGTGAGCAAGACCTGGTATGGTGACCTGATGGGTACCGCTCCGAGAGACAAGGATATGAAGAAGGAGTACTACTTCTACAACTACAACTACCAGGTGGCTCGCGTGTCAAAATTCGGACGTACCTATAACACCAACGGTACGATTGCCGACTACCAAATCATGTACTACACCAAAAATGCTTTCAATGACAACGATCAGTTGACCGATACCAAGGTGTACCAGTACGGACTCTACGACTTCGGCGACTACGCGATGAAACCCAGCTACTCCGGCAATGCCACCTATACCTATAACGAGGCTGGCCAGATGGCTACGATGAACGATGGAAGCTATCTCCATACCTACACTTATGACGCAGAGGGCAATGTGGCCACCGAGGTGGTTACCAATGCCAATACGGGCAAATGGAGCCGCACCTATGAGTACTTCGACTATGTCGCTCCCGGCAAACCCGGTGCCGTGACCTCAGAGGGTGCTTACTCCAGCTACAACTACAACATGCTCTACACCTATGACGATAACCTCAACCTCACCGTCGCCGAGAAGCAGACCTGCACCATCGATGAGGAATATGGCGATATGATGCCCCTGACGGTACAGCGTGAGGAGTGGACCTACGAAGACAACTTCCTCGTTCGCTATACCCGCTACCAGTTTGACAAGGATGGACAGCCTGCTCCTGAATTCAAGATTGAGTACACCATGGTGGATAATAACCCCGACAAGGTGATGGCCACCGAATACACCTCAACGGATAAAGGAACCTCTTGGTATCAGCAGGGTATACCTTACATGTCGGAGTATCAGGAGTTTGGCGACGATCCCGCTCCTACAGCGATGGACGTTGTGGCCTACAAGGATGCAGAGTCCCTCAATACGACCGTACTGAACATGTCGATACCTGAACTCGCCTATGAGAACGAAAACCTGCTGCTCGCCATCTATCGCGACGGACAGCCCATCGACACCGTCAGCGTGATGGAAGTGTATGTCAAGCCAGAAGACTTCGGCATGCCTTATCTCGAATATAGGGATGCCCACGTATACAACGGTACCCACGACTATTTCGTACAGCCGATGACTGGCGACGTGAACAATCCAAGCAGTCTGACCGGCTACCTCATCCCGGCTCCTTCCGAGGTAATCATGGATCTGGACCTGCCCGCCGTGAAGGACCTCGCCCTCACCTCTGCACGTAAGGAAAAGGTGGGCTCTGGTCTCACTGCCTCCACCGAGAAGTATGGTACCTTCTCTTGGACCAATCCTGAATATCCCGAGGAGTATCAGTTTATCAGCAACAGTCTGATGCTCAACAAAGCACAGGCCGCTGAATCAGAAAGCCAGGATCCCAACTGCACCTCACTGGAGGCCAGCATCTACACCACTACCAATGTGTATGTGCTCACTCGCTATGCTTACGGCAAGGCCCTCTCTGACACGGTGACTGTCACCGTCAGCGATCTGGACAAGCTGATTGCCACCGGCATCAGCAGCACCACCACTGCCGAGGGTCTGCAGATCAGCTATGCCAACAGCCGTCTCAGTCTGCAGGACAAGGCCAACGTGAGCGTCTTTGCCATCAACGGTGAACTCCGCATGAAGGAAGAGCAGACCGAGAGCGTCGACCTGAACCGTCTGGCCAAGGGCAGCTACATGATTCTCGTTGAGAAGAATGGTCAGGTGAGTGCCCTGAAGGTGACGAAATAAGCCGGATGATACCGACAGAAACTTGAATAACTTATTGAAATTGCCTGCCAGCTTTCCTGCTTGGCGGGCAATTTTTTGTGTTTTTCTGCGTTAAGAAAATAAACCTATACAGATCATGATGAAGAAATATGAGATTCAGATAGAACCCCGCACCTTCCATTTCCGCCTGCCGGCAGGCACCTCGCGCGGGGTCTATACCGAGAGACAGTCGTGGCTGCTACGCCTCCGTTCTACAACCGACCCGCAACGCTGCGGGGTAGGCGAGTGTGCCCCGCTGCCCGACCTGAGCTGTGATGCCATTCCCGAATACGAGAAGACCCTGCGTGCCCTCTGCGACCGCTTCGAGCAGGAGGGCACCATCGACTATGAGCTGATGCGCCCCTATCCCTCCATGCTCTTCGGTCTGGAGACCGCTTGGCTCCACTGTCAGCATGGAGACGTGATCTTCGACACCCCCTTTGCCCGTGGCGAAGAGGGCATCACCATCAACGGACTGGTGTGGATGGGCAACTACGAGGAGATGCTGCAGCGCATCGAAGACAAACTCGAACAGGGCTTCCACTGCGTGAAACTGAAGATCGGTGCCATTGCCTTTGAGCAGGAACTGGAACTGGTGAAGCGCATCCGCGACCGCTTTTCGCGGCGTGAGGTGGAGCTGAGGGTGGATGCCAACGGTGCCTTCAGCCGTGACGAGGCGCTCTACAAACTCGAACTGCTCTCCCAATATGCCATCCACTCCATCGAGCAACCCATCCAGGCCCGGCAATGGTCGTATATGGCGCAACTCTGCCGCGAGTCACCACTGCCCATTGCCCTCGACGAGGAACTTATCGGGGTGAATCTGCCCGACATGAAGCGACAGTTGCTCAACATCATCAAACCGGCCTATATCGTACTCAAACCCTCGCTGCATGGCGGCATGAGCGGAGTGAGAGAGTGGGTGGACATCGCACGGAGCATGGATATCGGTTCGTGGATCACCTCAGCCCTGGAGTCGAACATCGGACTGGATGCCGTGGCCCAGTTGGCTGCCGATGTCTATCCCCGTCAGCGCATCGCACAGGGACTAGGCACCGGCCAGCTCTTCACCGATAATGTCGAGAGCTGCCTTCGTATCGAGGGAGAACAACTCTGGAGACACCCAGCACATGAATAGCCTATGGATAACGGGGAGTTTCTGAAGGAGTGGGAGAACGATAGCCCGACCATCAGCGTACAGACCAGCGGTTCTACCGGGGAGCCCAAGCGGATGCAGGTAGAGAAAAGCCGGATGCGGGCTTCCGCACGTATGACCTGCGATTTTCTGGGACTGCAGCCCGGCGATACGGCTCTGCTCTGCATGTCGCTCGATTATATCGCGGGTAAGATGATGGTGGTTCGGGCACGGGAGCGGGGGCTCCGGCTGATTACCGTCCCTCCTTCGTCCCGTCCGTTGCGCTCGTTGGTGGCTGCCGGTAGCCCATCGCCGTTGTCACTTGATTTCGTGGCGATGGTGCCCCTGCAGGTCTATCATAGTCTTGAGCATCCGGAAGAGCGGGCACTGCTCCGCCAAGTGCGCCACCTGCTGATAGGCGGAGGTGCCATCGATGAGGCTTTGGAGCAGCGCCTGCAGGATTTTCCCCATGCCGTCTGGAGCAGTTACGGCATGACTGAGACCCTCTCACATATCGCCTTGCGGCGCGTGAATGGGGCCGGGCGCAGTCACTGGTACCAGCCCTTGGAGGGAGTCCGTGTGTGGCAGTCTGAGGATGGCTGTCTCGCCATCGAGGCACCTGCTGTCTGTGCCGTTCCCCTGCAGACCCACGACCGGGTGGAGATGCATGCCGATGGCATCCGTTTCCGCATCCTGGGCAGAGTGGATAATGTCATCGACAGTGGTGGCATCAAGATACAGATCGAAGAGGTGGAACGCCTGTTGCGTCCCCATCTCTCCTGTCCGTTTCTCATCACGCGTCAAGCCGATGAGCGATTGGGCGAGCGGGTGGTGCTCATGGTCGAGCGTGAGGCCAAGGCAGTGCCGATGGACGGGAAGGCGGAGAGCCGGCGTGAGGAACAGTTGCTGACCGTCTGCCGTCGTGTCTTGCCCCGCTACTGGCAACCCCGCCGCGTCATCACGGTTCCCTCTCTTCCGATGACCGAAACGGGCAAACCCGCCCGGGCCAAGGCCGAAGCCATGGCTTCTAACGACAACAGGCCGTGAGCAGTGCTCACGGCCTGTTGTCGTTGTGGGAAGATCTGTTCAGCCCTCGCGGAAATAGTCGAGGGCTTCCTTGATTTCGTCGATGGTGGCAGTCTGGTTGATGCGGATGTCACCGATGCCACCCAGCAGGGTGAAGTTGATGATACCGTTCTTGTTCTTCTTGTCGTGGGTCATCAGTTCCACCAGCGTGTCATAATCGTCGCAGGTGAAGGCCAGTTGCCCGTAATGCGCGCGGATATACCTCACGGTCTGGTGGAGCACCTCGGTGGGGAATCCCGTTTTCTTCGCACTCAGATACAGTTCGCAGATGATACCGTAGGCCACGGCATAACCGTGCAGCACCGGCTGGTGGCTGAGGGCAAACGACTCGAAGGCATGGCCGAAGGTATGGCCCAGGTTCAGGGCCTTGCGGATGCCCTTCTCGGTGGGGTCATCCTCCACGATACGCTCTTTCACGGCCACTGAGTCGGCCACCATCTGTCGCAGCGTGTCCAGCTGAGGCTGGGCAATATCGAAGCGCATCAGCTGGCTCCACATCGCGCTATTGTTGATGAGGCCGTGTTTCAGCATCTCGGCATAGCCCGAGCAGAGGTTGGCGGCATCCATGGTTTTCAGGAAGAGGGTGTCGAGGATTACGTAGTTGGCATTGTTGAACACGCCAATCTCGTTCTTCAACCCGTTCCAGTTGATACCCGTCTTGCCGCCTACCGAGGCGTCAACCATGGCCAGCAGGGTGGTGGGGATATTGATGAAGCGGATGCCCCGCTTGAATGTAGAGGCGGCAAAACCGCCCAGGTCGGTCACCATGCCGCCGCCCACGTTCACCAGCAGCGAGTGTCGTGTGGCACCACCCTGTCCGAGTGCGGTCCATACCTGTCCCAGCGACTCGATGGTCTTGTGGGTGTCTGTGTCACCGATGGTGATGGTCTGTGCGCCTGCCATGCAGTCGAGGTCGCGCATTAGCGGCCAGCAGAGTCGCTCGGTGGTGGTGTCGAGCAGCACGAAGAGTTTGTCGTGCGGACAACCTGCCAGTGCCTGTTGAAGCGCCGCCGTCAGGTTGTTGGAGATGATGATTTTCTGTTTGTCCATCCTGTTATGCTTTTCGGATTGTGTTTCCCTGGTGGCCGATGCACAGCCGTTGGCGGCACCGGCCACGGGGAAAGTGGATTATCTGATGACTCTCTTCTCGGTCTTGTCACCCCGTTTGATGAGGTAGAGACCCGGCTTCACGCCCTCGAGGCTCTCGCCCTTCTGGAGGTGCTTCACCTGTTTGCCGTCGATGGTATACAGGATGCCTCCCTCGTTGAGGGTTGTGGCGGTTGTCTGTTCGATGCCCAGCGAGGTCTCGTCTACATCGATGAAGGTGGTGCAGAGATAGAGATCGGGGAAGTTGGAGTTGGTCATCACACACATCACGTTCTCCTCGGGACGGAGGAAGGTGGTGATACCTCCGCTCACGCTATACTCCACATCCACAAACAGCTCCTCGCCGTCGAGTTCACCGTTCTCGTTGATAAAGGGAGCGTCTACGAACCAGCGGTATTCGGTGTCGATACCATAGATGTTGGCCTCAGAGGAGAGGTCGACGATGCCGTTATGGGCCTCAATCTCCACATAGTCTTGGTTGGCGTAGGTGTAGAGGGCATATCCCTTGTTCACGGGGAGGGTGCTGAAGGTGAAGCGGTTGTGGTCGACAAAGAGCACGGCCAGTTCCTTCAGTTTCGACACGTCGAGACGGCTCAGTTTGTTGTAGTCGAGGCTCAGCTGGTAGAGGCTCTTGGCCTTGCTGAAGTCCACCTCGGTCAGCTCGTTGCCGCTCAGCGAGAGCGACCAGAGTTGCGGGTTGTCAAACTTCACGTCGGTCAGACGGTTGCCGCCGAGACCGAGCAGACCCAGGTTGGGATAGAGGCTGGCATCGAAGGTCTTGAACTCGTTGTTGTTGAGCATCAGATAGTAGAGCTTCTCATACTGGGTGAGGTCGAGCTGGCTGAATCGGTTGCCGTCGAGGCTCATCTCCGACAGTTCCTTGGATTGGGGCAGGGTGATGTTGCTGAGTCCGGCATTGTTCACACTCAGCATCACCAGTTCGGTCATCTTGCTGAAGTCGGCCTGACTCAGGGGAAGCTTGTTCAGGCTGAACACCGTCAGTCCCGGGGTCTCGCTGTAGGCGCAGATGCGGGCGGTGGCTCCCGTGCGTCCCTTCACGTCAAAGCGGCATGCCTCGTTGGTCACGGTAAACTGCTCGTAGTCGGTGCCGTCACCTTGCCAGTCGATACCGATGTTGATGGGGTCGCCGGCGGTGCGCAGCACGAGTACGGCAGCCGAGTCGGCGGTCATGGTGAAGCGGCCCAGTTCGTAGGCAGGCAGGTCCATCGACTCGATGGCCGAGGTGGAGAGGGTCAGTTGGCTGAAGGTCTCATGGGTCATCTCGCAGTACAGCTTCTTGCCGAAGGTGGACGGCTGGAAGCGGGTGCGTCCGTCGGTCACGGTATAGTCGGTGCCGTCGGTGAGCGTCTCGCCGTCGGTGGTCTTCCAGGTGTAGACCGTCTGCTTGTTCAGGTTATGGGCCGAGAGGTCGGCACCGGGACCCTGTGTGGCGATGGTCACCTGGCTCTGGGGGGCATAGACATAGTCGGCCACGCCCTCCAGTTGGGGCAGTGAGGTGAAGCTCAGTGTATTGTTCTCGCAGTGGAGCGACTGCAGTTGGTGTTCCTCCGGCATGACGATGCTGACGATGCGGTTGTTGCTGATGTCGAGTTTCTTCAGGATGGTGCAGTAGCTCAGTTCGATGCGCTCGAGCTGGTTGTCGGCCACGTTGATGCTCTCCATCATGTCACCGTCCTTGAACGAGAGTTCCGTCAGCTGGTTGTGGCTGAGGTTGAGGTGATGGATGGTGTAGTTGTCGTTGAGCGTCACCTTGTTCAGCTGGTTGTTGCTGAGGTTGATGTCCTGGAGCAGGTTCTTCTGGAAGGCATCGTTGGCACCGCGTATGTTCAGAGAGTCGAAGTCGTTGCCCGTGAGTTCCAGCACCTCCAGTGCGCGGTTCCATCCCAGGTCGATGCTCTTCATACGGGTGTCGTTCAGATAGAGCTGCTTCAGCTGTTTGGCGGCACTCAGGTTGATGTCCGTCAGGGCAGTACCGTTGATGCTGAGGGCGGTGAGCTGGTCATCGCCCGCGATATAGAGGCTGATGGGGCCGTTGCTGTTGGCAGCGTTCACGTTGACCGTCTCGTTGGTCAGTTTCTCGCTGGTAATCCGGAAGTCGTGCATCACACCGTCACCGAAGTCCACACCCAGCGTCTTCGGGGTCTCTTCGCTGGCTCCCTGCATACCCACACCAAAGGCTACGGCTCCCGTTGCGTTGGCGGGGATGAAACTCAGGGCGAGGGCGGCCTTGTTGAAGTCCTCTGCGGTCTTGACCACGAATTTCTCCGTCTTCAGCGGCATGCCGTCGAGGGTAAGGGCGGGGAAGGCATCACAGGCAAAGGCCACATAGATACTGTCCCCTGCGGTCTCTTTCAGCAGGGTGATGACACCGTTCTCATAGCGATAGTAACTCTCGTCGAGGGCGGTGAGGGCCGAGGGGTCGCTGTCCGAGGTGCGGTAGAGGGCCATCGTGGTGGTATATCCCTCTCTCAGCACACGTTTGCTCAGGTCGATGGTGGCGCCAACGGCATAACTCTTGGCCACGGGCATGGGACGCTGCATGTAGTCATACTGGGTCCACACATCCTGAGGCAGCGGCAGGGTGGCGAAGTCGAGGTTGTTGTTGCGCAGCATCAGGTTGATGATATACTGGTGCTGGCTCAGGTCGATGGCCGAGAGTTGGTTGTAGTTGAGGAAGATATCGGTGAGGTAGATATTCTTGCTCAGGTCGATGCTCTCGAAGAGGTTACCCGAGGCAAAGAGCCGGATGAGGTAGGGGTTATGGCTCAGGTCGATGGTCTTCAGTTTGCGGTCGGTGCCGCTGCCCGAGTGGTCGCAGTAGAGTTCGCGCAGCTTGGCATTCTGTGAGAGGTCGATGTCCTGGATGGCGGTCTCACTGATGTTCAGGGTCTGCAGCAAGGGGTTCTTGGTCACGTCCAGTTCCTGAACGGGCGTGGTGTCGATGGACAGTCGCTGCAGGTTGGGACATCCCTCGGGCTCCACCTTGTAGAGCTGCTGGCAGTACCACGCGTCAAACGAGCGCAGGGCAGGATAGTCCTTGAGCGTGAAACTCGGGTCGAGTTGTCCCACCTGTCCGATGTCGAGGATGAGCATGCCTTCCTTGTCACTTCCCACGAGGAGCGGTGTCTCGCTGAAGGGGTTGTCGTTCAGGTAGAGGGCCTGCATCCTCATCAGTCCTTCCAGGTTGAGTGCCTTCAGTTCGTTGTGGCTCATGTCGAGGATGTTGAGGGTCGTGAGCTGGCTCAGGTCGGCCCGGTCAATCTTGCAGCCGCTGGCGTTGATGAGGTTGATGACCTCGGCATTGCCATATACCTTCACCCAGCCTTCTTTGCTGACGGTACACGTGGCTACCGAACCGCTCCAGTTGCCGCTCTCCGAGTCGATGGTGGCCACTTGCAGTTCCAGTGTCTGGCGGGTGTTGCCGTCGTCGACGATGATGGAGTGGCCGGTCTCGGTGGCTCCGAAGAGGATATTGATGACATTCTCGGCTCCCTGGCTTTCATAGGCGAGCGTGTGGAAGGTGGCGATGGGCGTACCCAGATCGTCATCGGCTGCCTGTATCGGCAGGGTGAGGAAGGCCAGCAACAGAAGTGCGGCGTGCCTCATTCTTTTGATGTTTGTAAGATATGTTTTCATGAATGGATAATATTTTCAGATTGTTCAATCAACTGAGATTCAGGAAAGGAGGGTTAGAGCATTACTTTCTCCACCTTTCCGTTCACCTCGATGAGATAGGTGCCGTGGCCCAGGCGGTTCAGGTCGAGCGTGGTCTCATCGCCTTGGGTCTGCTGGCTGATGATGGTCTGTCCGCCCATGTTGAGCACCTTCACCTTCAGCTCCTTTTCGCCGGCCAGCAGCAGTTGCAGTTGTCGGCTTCCTAAGCCCTTGACAATCAGGCGCGAGTCGGAAGCGGAGGTGTGGCGGATGCCCGTCGTGCTGCGGCGGAGCACCTCTTTCAGTCCCTCGTAGGCATCAAACTTGCCGAATCCGGCCTGAGCCACGTCAGCGGCCTCGGTATAGGCATCCTGTTTGGCGGTCAGATGGATAATCTCCTTCACTTCTTCGGCGGTGAGGGTCGGGTCGGCCTCCAACCAGAGGGCCACCGCACCCGCTACGAGCGGCGATGACATCGAGGTACCGGCCTGCACGGTGAAGAAGTCCTGGCGATCGTTGTCGGCGCGTGCCAGCAGGTTGGAGGGGATGGTGTAGCCCGCCTGCTCAAAGTAGTGGTTGGCCGAAGAGACAATCAAGGCTCCGGGAGCCACCACGTCGGGCAGGTTGCGACCATCGATTAGGGTGCCGTAGCTCGAGAAGGGCGACATCTCGCCCGTCTTCAGGTCGAAGTCGCCGTGGTGGTATTCAGTGCCGTTGAGTGCGTACCAGCTGGTAGCCGTGTTGTAGCTGCCCACCGAGATGGTGTGGTGTCCGGTGGCGAAGTCGCTGATGGTACCGTTGCCCATGTAGTTGTCCCATCCCTTGATGCCGTTGTCGCTCAGCCAGGTGCCCGTGTTGTCGCAGTAGGCATCGAGGCGTTGTCCCTCTTTGCCTCGGGCGATGAATCCGATGACGTAGTTGCTGTCGCCATTGGTCTCGGGATTGTTGATGAGCTGGCTATGGATGAGGGCCATGAAGCGGCCGCTGGTCTTGTCATATTGGATGCCGATGCCCACATATCCGCTCATATACTTGCCGAGGATGGGTTCGATGATGTCGTTGTCGTCTTGCTGATAGTAGCTGCTGCTCACCCAGTACTGGCCGGTGCCGATGGTGCTCTCGTCCACGAGCAGTGTCATCGTGGTGGCTGCTACGCCTCGCTTCTTGTTGTAGAGCACCACCTCGATCTCGAACGGCTCATTCGAGTCGCTGTAGATGCTGGTCTGTCCTGTGCGCATGTAGATGTCGCCGCCCTCGGTGCCGTAGATGTCGCCTTCGAGGAATGATTTCAGTTCATTGTCCTGGGCGGTGAGGGTCTTGTGGGTGGTCAGCGGCAGGTCGCCGTCGTTGCCTGATGCGATGCAGAAGATGGCATTGTCCATCACGGCGCAGGTGTCGAGAAACTGGCAGATCAGGCTCGTGCCGTCGTGCGGGCCGGTGCTCTTCACGATGGAGAGGTTGAATACGGCGGGTTTCTTCTCATATTCAATGTAGTTGAGCAGGTCGTCGATGCCCGTTGCGATGACCGCATCATAGAGAACACCCGAGGTGGCGGCGATGTCGGCACCGTATGCCACGCCATAATAGGGGTTGTTGGCGGTGACGGTCTCTGCCTTGCCTTCCGCATTCTTCTGCACAAAGGTGATGGGACCTCGGTAACCTCCGGCCATGGTGCCCAGTGTATGGGTGCCGTGTACGGTGGTGGCATCGTCGGTGGTCACTTCGCGGATGGTCTCAGGGGTGTTGGCATAGAAGCCCAGCTCAACGTTCTTGCTGCCCATGACAAAGTTGGAGAAATACTTCACCCTCGACTTTCCGTTCTCGTCGAGGAAGTTGATGTGGTTGGGGTCGATACCCTTGTCCATGATGGCGCAGATGACGCCCTTGCCGGTATAGGCCTGGTTGAGTCCGGTGCCTTGGTGGATGAGGTCCACGCCGCTCGCTGCGCGTGCATCCTTCATGGCGGTCTTCAGTTGGCTGGAGAGTTCAAAGCGTCCCACGCTCTTCAGCGAGGCCACCCGTTCCATCTGGTCGATCGGCGCCTGGATAAAGGCGAAGCCGTGGCGGCTGCGGATGACCGTGGCACCGGCCTGTTCCAGTTCGTCAGTGCCGTAACCCGGAGCCAGTTTCACGAGTGCAAAGGCCCGTTGTTCCTTGTTGGCTGCGGCCTTCTGCAGTTGCAGACTGTTGTGGTTCAGTCCCGTCAGCATCTTCTTGCCGTTGGCCAGGGTGCTCACATAGGGTTGGATGCTGGAGCGCATCTCGCGCAACTGCATCCTGCTTTTGATGTCGAGCGACTGCTGTCCGTTGGCCGTCAGTGCTGTTGCTACCAAAAGCATGCTTAGTAAGGTTTTTTTCATCTGATAATACTATTGACTTTTCTCTTGTTCTTCTTTTTTATCTTCTTTTTATTTTGATCTCTTCTCTTTCTTGTTCTCTTTACCTTCTTTTCTCTTGTTCTTTGTGGGACAAGTCCTCGATTGCTCCAATCATCCATCTTGATTTGCTTCATGGCAATGGGCATGTCATTCCGTCATTTCGAATTGTATGTAATGGATAATTGTTATTAAAAGTGCAAAATTACGACAATTTTTTTGATTATGCAAAGTAAATTTATAATTTGTGATTCTATACCTTCATTTCTTGACACTTTAACACATGAAGCATCATGGGTACAACAAATAGGAGTGTGGGTGGATTTCAAAAAATGAATGACTCATAGGAACTGTCCCTAAGAGCCAAATAATAGAAGGCGGTCACAACGTAAGCGATAAACACGCTCGGGGAGAAGATAGAAACGCTTACTTAATAACGACACCCAGTTCGATTGGTACGAATCTGTCCTTATAGGGAGAAAAAGAAGGGTTGAAAGTAAGGCTCGTTGCTTTACCTTTTTTCGTTTTAGCGGTTACTTATACAAAATCTGCGACCCGCAGAAATGTTTCAAATTGTTAATGAATGGAAGGGAAGATTTTTCTGGCTCGCGCCGGCCACAGCTGCCCGTTAGGAGCCAAAAATCGTCCAACTGCCTTTTTGGCACTTTCCAGTTAGAAAAATAAATTTTTCCAGTTGGGAAAATAAATTTTTCCAGTTAGGCGTTTTTCTTTACACAAATACTGTAACGGGCGAAAATAGGGAAATCTGGCCATTGCCATACAGATAAATCATGGTTGCCATGACGGAATGGAAATTATCAGAAATTAACAATTAGTCACAGAGTAGTTACATTGAGCACAGGTTATCCAGCGATAAACATCCGTGAATCAATACCGCATTTCGCTAACAAATTGACAAAAAGGACAAAAAGCTTTGCCGTTTCAAAAAAACTTCGTATTTTTGCGACAATAAACGACGAAGGATATGAACGGAATAGAAGAAAGATACATCAGTCTGCTTACCGATTTCGGGTTCAAGCGTATTTTCGGCACTGCTCCCAACAAGGAACTGCTGATCCATTTCCTCAATAGTTTGTTCGATGGGAAACAGGTGGTCAAAGATGTGAAATATCTCAACACGGAGCATTTTGGAGACCAGGTATCTGCAAGGAAAGCCATCTTTGATGTCTATTGCGAGGGCGAGAATGGAGAGAAGTTCATCGTTGAGATGCAGAACGCCTATCAGGAGTTCTTCAAGGATCGTTCCCTCTTTTATTCCACTTTCCCCATCCGGGAGCAGGCCAAGAAAAGTTCAGACTGGGACTTCCACCTCTCACGTGTCTATACCATCGCACTGCTGAACTTCGACATGAAGGAAGAGGCCTTCGACAAGAACACAATCACGCATACGGTCAAGTTGTGCGACATCGATACCAACAAGGTGTTCTACAAGAAACTCGATTTCATTTTTGTGGAGATTGCCAAGTTCAAGAAAAAGGAGGATGAGTTGGAGACGCTCTACGACAAGTGGCTCTATATGCTGAAGAACCTCTACAAGTTGGAGAATCGTCCCAAGGCATTGCGCGACAAGGTGTTTGACCGTTTGTTCCAGGAGGCAGAGATTGCCAAGTTCACCCCCGAGGAACTGCGCGAATACGAGGACAGCCTCAAGGCTTACCGCGACATCAAGAACTCCATTGAAACGGCAAGAAGGGAAGGAAGAGCGGAAGGAAGGGCGGAAGGAAGGGCGGAAGGAATGGCGGAAGGGATGGCGGAAGGAAGAGCCGCAGGAAGAACAGAAGGAAGAGCAGAGGAAAAAGCCGCTATCGCGCAAGCCATGAAAGCCAAAGGCTTTCCTTTATCCGTCATATCAGAAGTGACAGGCCTACCGGAAGTGTTGATTGAAATCCTATAATCAGCGGGGCTTCCAACCGTATCTATCGTTCAGATTCTCATGATATAACAAAAGAAAGATTTGCAGATACGAGGTACCTGCCATTGCAGATACCTCGTACCGCAAATCCATGCAAGATAAGTGGGGCAGGGAGAAATCAGAGTCGTACGAGCGTGCTGCCGAGTTTGCCCACCTGGACGGCAACGATGCCCTGGTGATGGTCAAGGTTCACGTCGTAGGTGGAGGTCGAGGCCGGTATGGTGACAGACTTCAGCAGCGAGCCGCCCGTAGAGTAGAGGCGGCAGTCAATGGGACCGTCGGTGGGGGTAGCAAAGGTGATACGCACGTTGCCGTCGGCTGTGGGCAAGGCGGTGGCTCCCTGCAGATGGACCTTCGAGATGGAAACCGTGCCCGAGAGGCCGAGAATGTCGAGCAGACCGGCGTAGGCATCAATCTCGCCATAGCCATAATAGTTGTTCGGATAGTCGAGCTCGGGGTCGGGCTGCCTGGAGGTGCGGGCAATGATGTCCATGATGCGCTCGCGGGTGAGCGTCGGGTCGGCCTGCAGCCATAGTGCTATCACGCCACTGACGATGGGGGCCGACATCGACGTTCCGTTGGCAACGATGTAGTAGTACTTCTCACCATCGTATTCCTGTTCCGAC
>JAEDMP010000111.1 GCA_016302965.1 Bacteroidaceae bacterium | reverse complement strand
CAATGCAAGAGCTGGCTCGACATGGACCTCCAGCCCCGCGCCATGACCCGCGACCTGGAATGGGGTATACCCGTACCCGTGGAAGGAGCCGAGGGAAAGGTGCTCTACGTATGGTTTGACGCACCCATCGGCTACATCTCCAACACAAAGGAACTCTGCGACAAAGAACCCGAGAAATGGGGCAGTTGGCAGAAATGGTGGCAGGACGAGGAAACCCGTCTCGTTCACTTCATCGGCAAGGACAATATCGTGTTCCACTGCCTCATCTTCCCCGTGATGATGAAGGCACATGGCGGCTATATCATGCCCGACAACGTTCCCTCCAACGAGTTCCTCAACCTGGAGAACGACAAAATCTCCACCTCACGCAACTGGGCTGTTTGGCTCCACGAATATCTCGTTGACTTCCCCGGCAAACAGGATGTGCTGCGCTACGTGCTCACCGCCAACGCCCCCGAGACCAAAGACAACAACTTCACCTGGAAGGATTTCCAAGACCGCAACAACAACGAACTCGTGGCTGTCTACGGCAACTTCGTGAACCGTGCGCTGCAGCTCACCAAGAAATACTGGAACGGAGTGGTTCCCGCCTGCGGCGAACTCAACGACATCGACCGACAGGCACTCGAAGAGTTCAAGGATGTGAAGCAGAACGTGGAGAAGCTGCTCGATGCCTTCAAGTTCCGCGATGCCCAAAAGGAGGCCATGAACCTCGCCCGTATCGGCAACAAATACATCGCCGACTGCGAGCCATGGAAGGTGGCCAAGACCGACATGAAGCGCGTGGAGACCATCCTCAACATCTCCCTGCAGCTGGTGGCCAACCTCGCCATCGCCTTCGAACCCTTCCTGCCTTTCAGCAGCAAGAAACTGCTGGGCATGCTCAATGTAGACCACTATGAGTGGGAACAGTTGGGCAGCACCGACCTGCTGGAAGCCGGCCACCAACTGGGTGAGCCCGCCCTGCTCTTCGAGAAGATTGAAGACGCCACTATCCAGCAGCAGCTCGACAAGCTGGAAGCCACCAAGAAAGCCAACGAGGCGGCCGCCTATCAGGCTGCTCCCATCAAGGAGAACGTGGCCTTCGAGGATTTCGAGAAACTGGATATCCGCGTAGGACATATCAAGGACTGCCAGAAGGTGAAGAAATCGAAGAAACTGCTGCAGTTTACCATCGACGACGGCAGCGGTACTGACCGCACCATCCTCAGCGGTATCGCCGCCTACTATGAGCCCGAACAACTCATCGGCAAGGACGTGCTCTTCGTGGCCAATTTCGCTCCGCGCAAGATGATGGGTATTGAGAGCCAGGGAATGATTCTCTCGGCTGTCAACTTCGACGGCTCGCTCACCGTCACCTCTACGCTCAGCGAGGTGAAGCCCGGTAGCCAGGTGGGATAAGCAGCCAGGCCATTCACATACAATCCGTAGCACATATCCGTAGCACATATCCGAAGCACATAGATGGAAACAACCCAAGAGCACGAGACACCGAACCAAGCGGAATCGCTGAAGGAGAAGACCGCCAAAGGGCTCTTCTATGGCGGGCTTAGCGTGGGATTCCAGCAGGTGGTGGGATTGCTCATGGGCATTCTGATGGGCCGTCTGCTTCTGCCCGAGGAGTTTGGTATGATAGCCATGATTACCGTCTTCTCGCTCATCGCCAACGAGTTGCAGAGCAGCGGTTTCAAGACCGCCCTGACCAACCTCTCCCATCCTACCCACCAAGACTACAACTCCGTTTTCTGGTTCAATATCATCGTGGGGGCTTTCATCTATGTGTTCCTTTTTCTCTCGGCACCGCTCATTGCCGACTTCTATCATGAGCCCCGTCTGATTCCCCTTTGCCGTTACGCCTTTCTCAGCTTTGTTTTTGCCTCGATGGGACTGGTGCAGTCGGCCTATCTCTTCAAACAGTTCCAGGCCAAACAGATGGCCAAGGCTGCCTCGGTGGCTGTAGTCTTGAGCAGCACGGTGGCCGTAGGCATGGCTGCCTGCGGCTTCTCCTACTGGTCGCTGGCCACCCAGACCAACCTCTACATAGCCACCAACACCTTCCTCCTATGGCACTACTCACCCTGGCGACCCACCTGGGAGTTCAGCCTGGAACCCATCCGCCGCATGTTCCGCTTCAGTTACAAGTTGCTGCTGTCGTGCATCATCAATGATGTGAACAACAGCGTACTTAACGTGCTTTTAGGCAGTTGCTATTCATCTCGTGCCGCCGGCATCTTCAACCAAGCCTACCAGTGGAACTACAAATGTGTCTATCTGCTGCAAGGAATGCTCAGCCAGGTATCGCAGCCCGTGATGGTCATTGCCCGCGAAGACCGCGATCGCCAACTTCACATCCTGCGCAAACTCATCCGCTTCACATCCTTCCTGAGTTTCCCCCTACTCTTCGGCTTCTCTTTGGTGGCAGTAGAGTTTATCACAGCCACCATCACCGACCGATGGATAGAGAGTGCCCGCATCATCCAGTATCTCGGCATCTGCGGGGCGTTCATGCCATTGGTTACGGTTTTCCAGAATGTGCTGCTCTCGCATGGCCGCAGTGCGGTTTACATGCTCAGCACGGTCGCCCTCTTCTGTTGTATCATCGGCATGGCCCTGCTCCTTGCTCCCCTTGGCATGTGGGCGATGGTGAAAGGGTTCGTCATGATTCAGTTGGCATGGGTGCTGGTGTGGCATTATTTTGTCTGGAAGGCCACGGGGTACAGTCTGAAACTCTTTATCCGTGACACCATGCCCTTCGCCCTGACTGCCGCCTTGGTCATGGCAACAGTATATCTGATAACCGCCACTCTCACCCACCCGCTCCTGCTGCTCGGAAGCCGTGTCATACTGGCCGCACTGTTCTATTATGGCGTGATGAAAATGGCCCATGTCGTCGTGCTCGATGAGTGCATGGCCTTCATCAGACAGCGTCTTCACAAGAAAAAGTAAACCATTATTTATCCTACACCCATCACTATTTATCCTTCCCGTCATGTCTCTACCCTCATCCACCATCCAAGAATTGCGCAACCGTTTCAATCCCGATGGATCGCTGCTGCGACGCCACCAACTCCGCATGCTCGACATGCTGCTGGAGTTCGACCGCCTCTGCCGCGACCACGACCTGCGCTACTGGCTCTCCAGCGGCACACTCATCGGTGCGCTCCGCCACCAGGGCTTCATCCCCTGGGATGACGACATGGATGTGGAGATGCCACACGAAGACTATCTGAAGATGCTCAGCATCCTGCCCCAACATCTGCCCTCGTGGCTTTCGCTCCAGTCGCACGAGCAGGATCCCAACTTTATCTTCTGCTATGCCAAACTGCGCGACCGCAACTCGTTCCTCGACGAAGGGTTGCCCTACGACCGCCGTTGCCACGACCGCGGTGTCTATATCGACATCTTTCCCGTGGAGCGTCATCCCATCTGGGTTCACCGACTCTCGGAATTCACCTTCGGCCACATCTACAAAATCTGCCGCACCCATCCCGACGACGACCGTGCCTTCGAGCGTGCTGTCAGGCTCTATCGCCTCAACACCCGGTTCATCTATCCTTTCTTCCGCCTCGTCGCCCGCTGTCTGCCAAGCCGCATGCATGCCCTGGGCATGGGCATCCCCTACCATAGCCGCCGCAATCCCGATTTCCTCTATCCTCTACGCTACGTCCCCTTCGAAGGTCATCTGCTGCCCGTTCCCAACAAGAGCGACGACATGCTCCGCGACATCTACGGCGACTACATGCAGTTGCCCGACCTCAACAAACTGGCTCCCCATGTGGCGAAATTGGAGTTAGAATAGTTCATATTAGGCCATATCATACAAGAAAAAACGAGGAAAAAGTGGACTATAAGCAGAAAAAAACATCAAAAATTTGCAGGAACAGAAAGAAATAATTAATTTTGCGGCATAAAAACAAACCCATAAAACTAAGCCGCCTTGGCGGCTGACCAATAATCAAACAATTTACTAACCCCATTTATTCATTTTACTTATGAAGAAATTCTTTACTTCTGTAGCAGCTGCATGCTTGGCAGTTGCAGGTGTGAATGCCCAGTCATGGCAGGCTACTGGCGACGTAGTTGCCGAGAACTCTGTACTCGTTGACAACGAATATGCCAAAGTAGCAACCGCCAATCAGGATGGTACCGTCTACACCCTTCTTGACAGCGAAAGCCAACCTACCACCATCACTTTGGGTGATTACAGTTTTACCAAGGCTGTCAACATTCGCGTGACAGATGCCCCCAGCAAGGACAATCCAACCGGCACCGCCCACTCTGCTGACGATGGCACACAGAACATTGCCCTGGTGGTAGATGCCAAGCAGAATGCCGACGTGACCCTCTACTACCGTATTGGGAAAACAAAGGCTCTCTCCGTTTACAACCAAACCAATGGTGACAGCGAATCGGGCACACAGACAAATCTCTCCAAAGATGAAAGCAATTACTATGCTTCGAACCTGCTCCAACTCAAAGGCGGCAATACCTACACCATCTATTCCCAAGGCGGCACTGTTCAGTTCTACGGTCTGGATGTAACAGCCGGTACCTATACCGAGCCCAGCGCTTTCATCTATGCAAATACCACTGCCGCTGTTGTTGACGGCTACAGCACCATGACCTATAGCGACGGAGCCAAGGTCGCTCTGACCGGCAATGCTTCAAAAAGTTTTGCTGGTGCCAGCAAAATCAAGATCAACGGCAAAGACTATACCACCACCAAGGTAAGCAATGGTGCCCAAAACACCTTCTACGCTCCTGCTGGCAAGAAGGTATACACCTTCACCCTGTATAGTTATGTCAATAAGGA
>JAEDMP010000041.1 GCA_016302965.1 Bacteroidaceae bacterium | reverse complement strand
TAGCACCATCGAGGAAGCCACCAACAGGAGCAGTCATGAAGACAGTCACCTCGCTCAGGCTCTTCACAGGCTCGTCGGTTGCAGGAGCAACGGTAGCCACGTCGAAGAGACCCACATTGTAAGTCAAATCGAAAGCAGTGTTGCTGCGAGCACCGGAGAAGATAGGATCAACATCGGTATAGAACTTGTCGAAGATTACACCCTCGGGGAACTTTACGGTATACTTGCCATACTCCATCAGCTCGGTCTCGAACTTCACGAGAACGTCGTTGCCATTAGGCTCGGTAGCCCAGTCAAGGGTAGCGTTGCAGTAAGGCTCGTCGTCGCCGTCCTTGTAAACCTTCAGGGTAGCACCATCGAGGAAGCCACCAACAGGAGCAGTCATGAAGACAGTCACCTCGCTCAGGCTCTTCACAGGCATCTCGTTTTCGGGAGAAATAGCAGAAACTTCGAAGCTACCTACATGATAGTCAAATTCAACCTCCGTGCTTGTACCATTTGCTGTAGTAATGGCACCTGCGGGCAGAACTACCCTGTATTTGCCATACTCACTAAGATTATCGTTCAGCACGACATAAACCTCCTTGGCATTGTCTTGGCTCTGATAGATTACACCAGTAGCAACCTGGTCACCATCACGGTAAGCAACAACACCATCGCTGACAACTTTTTCTACAGCAGCATCAACGGTGAGGGTGATTTGCTTGAGACTCTTCAGGGGAGTCTCCATTGAAGCACTGGGGTCAGGGGTAACGGCCGTAATCTCTACGCCGCTCTCTGCCACTGCATTTACGTTGGCCATAGCGGTCTGGACAGCCACGTTACCTCCGAAGAGCAACATGCCTGCCAAAGCAAACTTGGCAACGTTCAGTTTGGTAAAAAATCCCTTCTTCATAAAACTGAAGTTTAAATTAATATTAATAATGATGATAATAAAAAAATATGAATGATATGAACACGGCAAGTAATTGCCATGTATCAATTATATCCGAAGATTTCTTTTTGATGGGACATTTTGGGGTGTGACAACATCTTTCTATGTGACTACATCTTTTTGGATATGACTACTTTGAATGTGACTACTTTGAATGTGACTACACTATATATTGATTTCCTGAAAAGGAAGATAAACTAACACCTTTTGCATAGCCTCTAATGGGGTTTTGCGGGTGCAAAGTTAGTTAAAATTACAAAAACTGACAAATTTTTATCGATATTTTTCTCGTTATTTTTATCTCATTTACAATCATGAAGCAAACATCCCCTTTTTCATTTTAATTTACATGAAAAAGGGGATATAAAAGTGACAATTCTTTTTCTTAAAGCAGCAACCATCCGGCTCCTCCGCAATAGAGTATCATCTTGATGGGATTGATTTTGAAGTATTTGGTGCCGACAAAGGTGGCTACAAAGAGGAAGCAACTCACAGAGAACTGCCACATATCCTCCTGGGGTGTGGAGAAGTTTTCGGGGGTCATCAGCAGCAGGGTGGCGGCACCGAGCAGTCCCACCACGGCAGGACGCAATCCCTGGAATACCGACTGCACAAGCGGCGTACGCATATATTTCATGAACATGCGACTGATGAGAATCATCAGAATGAGCGAGGGCAACACCAGCGCGAAGGTGGCTGTCAGACTGCCAAGCGTGGCCATGGCATTGCCCATGCCGGCATTGTGGACGGCAGTATAGCCGCAATAGGTGGCCGAATTGATGCCTATGGGACCGGGTGTCATCTGACTGACGGCCACGATATTCGTAAACTCTGCCGTAGTCATCCAGTGCCAGTGGTGCACCACCTCGCCCTGTATGAGCGAGAGCATACCATAGCCACCTCCGAAGCCAAAAAGTCCGATGACAAAGAAGGTATAAAACAACTGCAGGAAAATCATGATTCAGTGGGTTTGATGAAACGACCATAGAGATAACCGGCAACTGCAGCCACAATGATGATGACCAACGGCGACACACCCATCGCCCAGATGGCCAATGCCGACGCAATCGGAATCCAGCAGTTGGTCCAGCCTATTTTGGCGGTCTTGGCCAGATTGAACGTGGGCACCGCTATCAGTGCCACCACGGCAGGTCGGATGCCACGGAAGATGGCGGCTACGGTGGGGTGATCCTGGAACTGACGGAAGAAGATGGCGATGAGCAGGATGATGAGGAAAGAGGGCAGGGCTGCGCCAAGGGTGGTACAGAGTGCTCCCTTGACCTTGCCTATCTTGTAACCGACAAAGGTGCTGATGTTGATGGCAAACACACCCGGACAACTCTGGGCGATGGCTATCAGGTCGAGCATCTGCTCCTTCTCTATCCATTTGTGGCGTTCCACCACCTCCTCCTGGATGATGGGAATCATGGCATAACCGCCACCGAGGGTAAAGAGCCCTATCTTGAAAAAGGTCTTGAAGGCTTCGAACATACTTGATAAATATGGATGAGGTCTAACGGGTCTATATATATAATAAGGTGTAAATCGGAGATACTGACAAACAGGATGGGCGCCCCCACTGAAGGAACGCCCACTCCCATAATGTATGCTCTCTGGCTACGCCTTATGCCTACTTGTTTTCAATCCAGCGGCGGGCATTGACAAAGGCCTCCAGCCAAGGTGTCACCTCGTCCATGCGGTGCTTCTCGGGATACCAAGCGCACTGCCAGGGGAAGAGGGCACGCTCCAAGTGGGGCATCATGGCCAGATGACGACCGTCGGCCGAGCAGATACCAGCGACATCATAATCGGATCCGTTGGGGTTGGCCGGATAACCCGTATAGTTGTACTTCGCCACTACATGGTAGCAGTTCTCTGCCTGGGGCAGTGAGAACTTGCCTTCGCCATGGGCTACCCAGATACCGAGTTTGCTGCCTGCCAAGGAACCGAACATCACACTGTTGTTCTCGGGAATGGCAAGCGATACAAATCCACTCTCAAACTTATGCGAGTTATTGTGGAGCATGCGTGCCTTGAGCGAGCTGTCGGTGGCAGCCGCACCCTCATTGCCTACCAGTCCGAGTTCCACCATCAACTGGCAACCGTTGCAGATACCGAGCGAGAGGGTGTCTTCACGGGCATAGAAACGGTCGAGTGCCTCTTTGGCTTTGGGGTTGAAGAGGAAGGCACCAGCCCATCCCTTGGCAGAGCCGAGCACGTCGCTGTTGGAGAATCCGCCACAGAAGACGATAAGGTTCACCTCGTCGAGTGTCTCTCGTCCGGTGATGAGGTCGGTCATCATCACATCCTTCACGTCGAAACCAGCAAGATAGAGCGAATAGGCCATCTCGCGCTCGCCATTGGTACCCTTCTCACGGATGATGGCAGACTTGATGCCCGTACGTTCGCGGCGGTCGGCACTCACACCATAGTGGGCAAGCGTACCCTCGAAGCCTGCGGGGAAAGTGATTTCGAGCGGCTGGTTCTTATAGTTGGCATAACGCTCATCGGCACAGCCATTGAAGCTCTGGTCGCGGTCGAGCAGGTGTGAGGTCTTGTACCAAGTGTCACGCAGGGCATCAATATCGAAGCTGAGTTCTTGGTCTCCTGTCTTCACCACGATCGTACGGCTCTCGGGAACAGGATAACCAATCTTGGCATAGGCTACGCCGCAATTGTCCATAAACTTTCGGAAGTCCTGCTTGTGGCGGTCAGACACCTCGACAATCACGCCAGGGTTCTCGGCAAAGAGTGTCTTCACTACATCGCCATCCTTGCAGAGGTCGAAGAGATTGATGTGCAAACCGCCGGTCTTGTTGGCGAAGCACATCTCCAGCAGGGCGGTAATCATACCACCGGCACTGATGTCATGTCCGGCTCCTATCCATCCACGCTTGATCATCTCCTGTACAGCCATGAAGGCATCACGGAAATATTCGGGATTCTTCACGGTGGGCACATCGTCACCCACCTTGCCTAAACTCTGGGCAAAGGCAGAACCGCCGAGACGCTGCTCGTCGAAAGAGAAGTCGATATGATAGAGGCTTGAGTTCTTATCGTTGACGATGACGGGCGATACGACCTTGCGCACATCCGACACCTCACCACCGGCGCTCACGATGACCGTTCCCGGACTGATGATCTTCTCACCGTTGGGGTACTGCTGGGTGAGCGAGAGGCTGTCCTTGCCGGTGGGCACATTCACGCGCAGTGCGCAACAGAAGTCGGAGAGGGCACTCACAGCACTGTAGAGACGTGCGTCCTCACCCTCCTGCGAGCGGCAGGGCCACATCCAGTTGGCCGAGAGCGAGATGCTCTTCATGCCATCAGCAAGGGGAGCCCACACCAGATTGGTGAGTGCTTCGGCCACAGAGAGCACACTGCCTGCCTCGGGCGAGGCCAGACCTGCCTGGGGGGCATGGCCGATGGCGGTGGCAATACCCTTGCGTCCGCGGTAGTCAAGGGCCACCACGCCGCAGTCGCTCAGCGGCAACTGTATCTCGCCCTGACACTGCTGACGGGCAATCTTACCCGTTACGGAGCGGTCAACCTTGTTGGTGAGCCAGTCTTTGCAGGCTACAGCCTCCAGTTGGAGCACACGGTCCAGATATTCGGCGATTGAATCAACCGAATAAGTCACTCCTTCATAGTGATGTTCTACGGTTTTGTCTACCATCACCGTCTTGGGCGAGTGGCCGAACATCTGCGCCACATCCAGGTCGAAGGGTTTCACACCGTCACCTTGTACAAAAGAGAAATGGGCATCGCCTGTGGTCTCACCCACTACGTACATCGGGGCGCGTTCACGTTCGGCAATACGACGCACATGTTCGATATGTTTCTCGTCGATGAGCAAGCCCATGCGTTCCTGGCTCTCGTTGGCGATGATTTCCTTGGCCGAGAGAGTCTTGTCGCCGATAGGCAACTGCGTCATGTCAATGCGTCCGCCACACTCCTCCACCAGTTCAGAGAGGCAGTTGAGGTGACCGGCCGATCCATGGTCGTGGATGCTGACTACGGGATTCACCTCTTCTTCGCAGAGGGCACGCACAAGATTATAGGCACGTTTCTGCATCTCGGGGTTGGCACGCTGTACGGCGTTGAGCTCAATGCCGTTGCTGTATCGGCCGGTATCAACGGATGAAACCGATCCTCCACCGAGTCCGATGCGGTAGTTGTCGCCACCGACTACGACCACCTTGTTGCCGGGCTGTGGAGCCTTCTTCAGACAGTCGCGCTTGGTACCATATCCTACGCCACCGGCAAGCATGATTACCTTGTCGTAGGCATATTTGGCATCGGTGGCCGTCTCCTGGTGTTCAAAGGTGAGCACGGATCCACAGATAAGGGGCTGTCCGAACTTGTTGCCAAAGTCGCTGGCACCATTGGAAGCCTTGATCAGAATCTGTTCGGGTGTCTGGTAGAGCCACTTGCGCTCTTCGAGCTTGCCCTCCCAGTCGCGCTGGCCTCCGTTGAGACGCGGATAGGCAGTCATATAGACAGCCGTTCCGGCGATAGGCCATGAACCGACGCCGCCCCCCATACGGTCGCGGATCTCACCGCCTGTTCCGGTAGCGGCACCATTGAAGGGTTCCACAGTAGTGGGGAAGTTGTGGGTTTCGGCCTTGAGGGAGATCACGCTCTCCACCTCTTTCACCTCAAACCAGTCGCTGGTCGACTGGTCTTTGGGGGCAAACTGCTCCACCATCGGTCCCTGCGCAAAGGCCACGTTGTCCTTATAGGCAGACAGAATCTTATTGGGGTTCTCCTTGGTGGTGCGCTTGATCATCGAGAAGAGGCTCGACTGCTTCTCCTCGCCGTCGATGATGAAGGTACCACCGAAAATCTTGTGGCGGCAATGCTCCGAGTTAATCTGGGCGAAACCAAAGATTTCAGAGTCGGTCAGCGGACGGCCGTTGGCCTGTTCTATCTTGTGCAGATACTCCATTTCCTCGGGAGAGAGGGCGAGTCCTTCCTGCTCGTTGTATTCCTCCAGATTCTCCACGCGCTTGATGGGCTGGGGCTCGATGTTAACGGTAAAGATGCTCTGGTCGAGCCCTTCATACATACGCTGGAGCATGGGGTCATGGTCGGCATCCTTGCTGGCTACGGGGAAATACTCCTCAATACGGGAAATGCCGCGGAGACTCATGTTCTGGGTAATCTCCACGGCATTGGTGCTCCAGGGAGTAATCATCTCCCTACGGGGACCCACAAAGAATCCCTGCATCCGCTCGCCTTCCACGAGCTGGGCATCACCATAGAGCCAGCAGAGTTCTTGGGTTTCTTCTTGACTCAACTGATGGTCTACTTCAGTTGCGATCACGCTGTTCTGCGGAGTCTGGAAAAATAGTATCATGCTATGTTCTATTGAAAAGTTATATAACTGCTGCAAAATTACAACAAAATTCTGAGATACGAGCAAGGCCAGCCATTTTTTTTGCCTCCTCATAGATGCACTGCTACCAGGCTTATCAAAAATGGTTAATTTAATCTAAATGGTTTTTCCTTTTTTCTTACTTCAACGTCATATTAGTAACTTTGCATCCGAAAAAGGGCAGAGACCGTTTCCATCCTATCCTAATCCAGGGAGAAGAAACAGGATTCCCCCAGAGAAAGAATAATCATTGCATAACAAACAGATAAGAACATGAAAAGAAATGTATGGACCATGGCAGCCCTCGCCGCCTGCCTTCTCACCAGTAGTTGTGTGACCAAAAAGCAGTTTGACGGCTGTCAACAGGAAAACAAGGAACTGACCAAGAACTATCAGAGCACCAAGGAAGAACTGGCTGCCGCCAAGAGCCGCATCACCAGTCTCGAAGAACAACTCGCAGGCTCGAAGAAGGCTTACGAAGCCGTTCAGGGTGCCCTCGACAAGAGTCTCACCAATGCCAGCCAGAACAATGTGAGCATCGAGAAACTCGTTGACCAAATCAACGAATCGAACCTGTATATCCGCCACTTGGTGGAGGTGAAGACCAAGAGCGACTCGCTCAATATGGTGCTCACCAACAACCTCACCCGCTCGCTCAGCCGCGAAGAACTGAAGGAGGTGGACGTACAGGTGCTCAAGGGTGTGGTGTATATCTCACTGGCCGACAACATGCTCTACAAGAGCGGTTCTTACGAAATCAACGACCGTGCCGCCGAGACACTGAGCAAGATTGCCAAGATTATCACCGACTATAAAGACTACGATGTGCTCATCGAGGGTAACACTGACAATGTACCCATCTCCCGGGAGAACATCCGCAACAACTGGGACCTCTCCTGTCTGCGTGCCTCCAGCGTCGTGCAGGCTCTGCAGAACAACTATGGCGTAGACCCCAAGCGACTCACCGCTGGCGGACGTGGCGAGTACAACCCCTTGGCTCCCAACACCACCGAAGAAGGCAAGCTGCGCAACCGCCGCACCCAGATTATCATCACACCGAAGCTCGACCAATTCATGGACCTCATCGAGCAGGCTCCTGACGGTGAATAACACCGAACGGCCTCAACCGAAGTCCAAGCGACCTAACAAATCGCCAGAAGCGAACAGACTCAAGATGGCTGTTCGCTTCTGGCGTTTATTTATACTGCTAATCCTTAAGGATATGCAACCCGCTATTTCAACCACGCCCGTACCACAAACCAGGCGTGCATGGCGAGGGTAGGCAACCATCCATAATGGTGTACCATCACCCGGAAACGCTCCTTGAGCGAAGCTCGATGGTTGCGCGTGGTCTGTCCCTCCTGCAGATAAAGGGCCACCACAGCATCCAGATAGAGCAGGGGGAGATGACGCTTATGTGCCTCCTTCATCACCCGGATGCACCAATCGACATCGGCGGAGAACCGGTATTGAAGGTCATAGGGGAGCGTACGGGCAAGGTCAGTGCGCGCATAGAATGCCTGATGGCACACGAGCATACCACGCATAAAGGAGCGCCAAGTGAGGTGGCGTGGAGCCGTGAGGTGGCGGTGAGCCACAAAGCGTCCCTCGTCGTCCACCACATCTGTCTGACCATAGAGCACGGCAGGCCATTGGCTACGGTCGTCACTCTGACACTCGGGTCGGGCAGCTATCGAGGAGAGGGTATCGGGAGAGGGGAAACAGTCGCCCGCATTCAGAAAGAGCACATAGTCGCCCGTGGCTCTTGCCAAGCCCTTGTTCATGGCATCATAAAGACCTCGGTCGGGTTCGGAAAGCAGACTGACGGTGCGCATAGAGCCGGTTTCACCTGCCTCCTGTTCCTGCTTGTAGGCCTCGGCAAGCTGCAGGGTTCCGTCCGTTGAGGCACCATCAATGATGATATGCTCCAAAGCAGCCCACTTCTGCTCCGCCACACTGCGCAACGTACGGGGCAGGGTATGACTGGCATTGAAGGTGATGGTGACGATAGAGAACCGGATCATATCTTGTAATGTTTGAAGGCAAGCGCCTGGTTGTAGACTTCGATATAACGCATCGCCACCGCTGCTTGCGAATAGCTGACCGACACCTTGTGGAGGGCTTCGGCACGCAGCGACTCACGGTTGGCCTCATCCAGTGTCCATCGTATGCCGTGGGCCAGGTCGGCCGCATCACAATAGTTGGCCACATAGCCGTTCTTCTGATGGTCGATCATCTCGGGAATGCCACCCACCTTGAATCCCACACAAGGCACTCCGCAAGCCATGGCCTCCATGATGGTGTTGGGCAGGTTGTCTTCGAGCGAGGGCAGCACAAAGAGGTCGGCCGCGGAATAGACTTCCACGATGCGGCGGGTGTCGCTCACATAACCCAAGGGAAAAGTCTCCAAAGGCAGTTCGCCAGTCAGGTCTTCGGCATGGCCTCCAAGGATGGCAACAGCCGTGTTTTCACGGTATTGGGGATGCGCCCCGACCAGTTTCTGCAGCGCATCTACCAGATAGTCCATACCCTTTCGGCGGTCGGTCACCCGCTGGGAGACAAAGAGGATGATGCGCTTGTTGTCGGGCAACTGCAGACTGCGACGTGCCTCTCCCTGGTTGAGGGGATGGAACAAGCGGGTGTCAATGGGATTCGGGATATTGGTGATGCGCTGCCCCGAGAGCAGGGCGCTCTTCTTCGCCTCCTGGGCAAGCCATTTGCTGCATGCCACATAGTCGATATTATGGTTGCTGAGCATCGCCACCTTGCGTGCCCAGGTCTGTGCGGCCAGGTCGTGGTCGCCACCTCCTCCAGGCAAGAGCTTGCAGTGGTGGCAGTGCGACTTAAAGCTGCTGCACCCCCGGGTGTAGTGGCAAATGGCCGTGGCTGGCCAGATGTCGTGCATCGTCCACACCACAGGCTTGCCACTGTCGAGTATCTTGCGGATATTGCTGAGAGAAAGCATTCCCTGATTGATCCAATGCAGATGGATGACATCGGCCTCTTTGAACTCGGGTGTCCGGGTAATATCATTGCCGATGTTGGCGATATCCATTTCAAAATGGTGCTTCATCGAGAAATGTCCGTGCATAAAGATAACGAGCCGTTCCCAAAGGAAAGGATACTGCTGCAGCCACGACTTTTTCAGTCCCACCACGGTTATCTGGTCGGTGGTCTTGTCGCGAACAATCATCTTCACCTTCACGCCGTTGTTATTGAGCGCATCCATCAGCCGGTGTGCCGCTACGGCGGCTCCACCCGTATTGTCGCTCGTGTTTACTATCAGTACTCTCATCGTTGTTGAAATTAAGTGTCTGCCTGTGAATCGGAAGCAAAGTTACAGATTATGCACGAAACAACCAAATTATTCGCCTGAAAAATGCTATTCCATGGGGCTTTTCCTATCGTTTGAGAACCCCATAAAAGAACGGCCTTTACCGTCCATGAAAGCGGCACCCTAATGATTGTGTCCAAAAAATGCGCTCTTTCCAAGACGTTTCTCTTATCCGGCTCTTATCGGTCTCTTATCTGAAAAGGCTGAAATCCTTTGTACATCGGCATTTCAGCGTTGAAAAATAAGAGCCACAACGGAGTCACAACGGAGGCAGAACGGAGGCACACCTTAGAAAGAACATCATTTTCCGGTCGTAGATGCCCTTTTGGGGGAACGGATAGGGCCAGCTGTTAATTATCAGTAAAAGATTGGTGACATCGGAATAAGGAACCCGAAAAATGCGTATATTTGCAAAAGCAACCAAACAGGGTGGCAACTGACCATTCAGCATCTCCCCCCAACAAAAGAAACAAGTACTATGGAAAAAAACGACTTAATGAGAAGAGCCATCCAACTGGCTGAAGAGAGCGTGAAACATGGAGGAGGCCCCTTCGGAGCCGTCATCGCCAAAAACGGACAGATTATTGCCGAAGCAAGCAACAGCGTGACCATCGACCACGACCCTACCGCCCATGCCGAGGTGAACGCCATCAGAAAGGCGGCCCGACAACTCGGCACATTCAATCTGGAAGGCTGCGAGATATTCACCTCATGTGAGCCCTGCCCCATGTGTCTGGGCGCCATCTACTGGGCCCACCTCGACAAAATCTACTACGGCAACAACCGATATGATGCAGCCCGCATCGGTTTCGACGACAACCTTATATATAAGGAGTTGGCACTGCCCGCCGACCAACGTCAGAAGCCCATGGCACAACTGCTGGAAGATGAAGCGCGGCGAGCCTTTGACCTTTGGACCATGAAAGAGGACAAAACCGAGTATTAGCGGTATTGTTTGCGCACACAACACTTGATTTACATCAAGAACAAAGGCTTTTTTCAGAAAAATATGCGAAGAAATATTGCGCAAAAGCGAAAATATGCGTACCTTTGCATCGTCAAAAGGTTAATAGATTGTTTTAGGTTAGTAGTAAGAAATTATAGTTTTAGGTTTTTAGTTATTGGTAAAAAGAAAGTTTACAATGTGGATAACATAGGTCGCCGTGAGGCTCCCTAAACTTTCTTTTAAAAATGAAATTACTTCGCGAAAGCGAATCAAGATATAAAGAATAGGATTTTTAGTTAAACATAGGCTTGGGTGTCATTGCTCGTTGATGAGTAGTGACATCTTTTTTTATCCCTATTTCCCATCGGTAACTGAGACACGTCAAGCGTTATTCCAATAGAATCAAAAAAAAATAAGGTGGCAGCCGGTGTTTATGCTCCAACTGTCACCTTATTATTATATCGTTTTATCAACTAGAGGTACAACCCATCAGAGCAGGTTCATCGTGTCGGTAGCAATCATGAGTTCCTCATCGGTGGGAACCACCACTACGGTCACCTGTGAGTCGGGAGTAGAGATGATGGCTTCTTCGCCACGAACGGTCTTGTTCTTCTCCACATCCAGCTTCACGCCCATCCATTCCATGCCTTCGCACACGGCCTCACGCATGTTGGCCTGGTTCTCGCCCACACCGGCAGTGAAGACGATGATGTCGCAGCCACCCATGGCGGCAGCATAGGCACCCACATACTTCTTGATGCGGTAGAAATACATATCGAGAGCCAACACGGCACGCTCGTTGCCGGCAGCAGCGGCGGCATCAATCTCGCGCATGTCGGAAGAAACGCCCGTCACACCCAGCACGCCGCTCTTCTTGTTGAGCAGGTTGGAGATACCGTCGGCATCCAGTCCGAGTTTCTTCTGGATGAAGCTGATAGCACCGCCGTCGATGTCGCCGGAACGCGTACCCATCATCAGACCTTCAAGGGGAGTGAGACCCATCGAGGTGTCCACACACTTGCCTCCGTCAACGGCAGCCACCGAGCCGCCATTGCCGATGTGGCAGGTAATAACCTTCTTGTCTTCGGGCTTCACACCGAGGTACTCGCATACACGGGCAGATACGTAACGATGGCTGGTGCCATGGAAACCGTAGCGACGCACACCATACTGCTCATAGAGTTCATAGGGGATGGCATACATATAGGCCTTGGCAGGCATGGTCTGATGGAAGGCGGTGTCGAACACCCCCACCTGGGGCAGACCGGGCATCAGTTCGCTCACAGCCTTCACACCCTTGAGGTTGGCGGGGTTGTGGAGGGGAGCCAAGTCGCTGCATGCCTCAAATACCTTGAGTACCTCGTCGGTGAGCAGCACGCTCTTGTTGAACTTCTCGCCACCATGCACCATACGGTGACCTACGGCGTCAATCTCCTTCAGGTCTTTGATGACACCAATCTCAGGATCGGTGAGCAGACTGAAAATGAACTTCACACCCTCGGTGTGTTCGGGGATATCGTGCATGATTTGCTTCTTCTCGCCATTGGCCAGTTTCACCTTGACGAAAGCACCGTCCAAGCCCACACGCTCGGCACCACCAGAGGTCATGACACGCTTGGTGTCCATATCGTAGAGCGCATACTTGATGGATGAGCTACCACAGTTTAATACCAGAATCTTCATACGTCTTATCGGTAATCTTTGAATGATTGAGAATGAATGTTATTTGGCGTCCATAGCCTGGCAGGCCGTGATGGCCACCATCTTATAGATGTCGTCTACGGAGCATCCACGGCTCAGGTCGTTCACGGGACGGGCGATACCCTGGAGGATGGGTCCGAGGGCTACGGCACCTCCGAGACGCTCAACGAGCTTGTAGGCGATGTTGCCCACCTCGAGACAGGGCACCACGAGCACATTGGCCTTACCGGCGATGTCGCTACCGGGAGCCTTCTTGGCACCTACCGAGGGAACGAGAGAGGCATCGGCCTGGAGTTCGCCGTCGATATGGAGCTCGGGAGCCATCTCCTTGGCGATACGGGTTGCCTCCACCACCTTGTCTACTACCTCGTGGCTGGCACTGCCCTTTGTAGAGAAGCTCAGCATGGCCACACGGGGGTCGGCAAAGCCGGCCACACTCTTGGCGGTCTGGGCCGTACAGACGGCAATCTGTGCCAACTGGTTGGCATCGGGCATCGGCGTTACAGCCACATCGCCCATCACGAGCACACCGTTCTCACCATATTCGGGCTTCTGGGTGATGAGCAGCATGGCACCGCTCACGCAGCTGATGCCAGGAGCACACTTGATGATCTGCAGGGCAGGACGCAGGGTGTCGCCAGTGGTGCTGAGCGCACCCGAAATCTGGCCGTCGGCACCCTCGGTCTTAATAATCATACAGCCGAGATAGAGCGGATTCTTCACCAGTTCGCGGGCCTTCTCGATGGTCATGCCCTTCTTCTTGCGGAGTTCGGTGAGCAGGGCTGCATATTCCTCGCTCTTGGGATTGTTCTCGGGGTCGATAATCTCGGCCTTGTCGATATGGGTGAGTCCCCATTCGTTGGCCAGACGATGAATCTCATCGGGATTGCCGATCAGAATCAGATTTGCCACATCGTCAGCCAGCACTCTGTCGGCTGCTTTCAAAGTGCGCTCCTCAGTTGCCTCGGGGAGTACGATACGCTGCTTGTTGCTCTTAGCGCGTTCGATGATTTGTTGTACTAAATCCATAATTTGAATAAAAATATGATTGATGATTTTCTTGTTCTTCGTAATTTGTCATTTCGGTTTTGCAAAAGTAGTAAAAAATATCCGTTCGCCCACTCTTTTTTCTCAAAAAAATCGGCTTTCAGTCAAGAAGTCGTGAAAAAGTCTTGAATCTCAATACCATGTGCCGGTCTAAAAGGCTTTCTCGGCAGTGAGAATACTTTCCAACTTCTCCGGCGAGAGCCTCAGTTGGAAGTTGCCACCGATGGCCACGGATATTCCTCCAGTCTCTTCCGAAACGATAATGGCGATGGCATCACTCTGCTGGGAAATGCCCAAAGCAGCCCGGTGGCGCAGTCCCAATTCCTTCGGAATATCAAAATTGTGGCTGACAGGCAAGATGCACCCGGCCGCCCAGATACGTTTATTGGAGATGAGCATGGCACCGTCGTGGAGCGGGGAGTTCTTGAAAAAAATATTTTCAATCAGGCGCTGGTTGAGATTGGCATCAATCTTGTCGCCCGTTTCTGCCACCTCACTCAGCGACGTCTCACGTTCGATAACAATCAGCGCCCCCTCCTTACGCTTACTCATACTCATACAGGCCAGCACCACCGACATGATAGCCTCCTTGTCGGCCTGGTAGTTCTTATCGCGGTCGGAGGCGAAGAGTTTCAGCAGACGGGCTGCATGCTGGTGGGCACCTATATTGTAGAGAAACTTGCGGATGTCCTCCTGAAAGAGTACGATGAGAGCAATGACTCCTACACTCACGAGTTTGTCCATGATGGAACCGAGCAGCCTCATCTCGAGAATCTGGGAAACAAAGAGCCACACCACCACAAACATCATGATGCCCATGAAGACGTTGAGCGACCGCGACTCCTTCATCAGTTTATAGACATAGTAGAGGATGACAGCCACCAGCAGGATGTCAATCATGTCTTTCAGTCCAAAATCAAAAAACATAGGCTATTCAGATAAGGTTTGTTGGACAATCTTCACACACTCCACGGCCTCACGCACATCATGCACGCGCAGGATGGAGGCACCGCGCTCCAGCGCCAGCACATGCAGGGCGGTCGTGCCGTTGAGGGCGGTGGTGGGGTCGCCACCCACCAAGCGGAACACCATCGACTTGCGCGACACACCCACCAACAAGGGCAGGCCCATCACCTGGAGGCGGTTGAGCTGGGAGAGCAGTCGGTAGTTCTGCTCCAGGGTCTTGCCGAAGCCGAAGCCTGGGTCGAGTATGATGTCCTTGACACCGAGGTCACGCAGTTGCTGCACCTCCTTTGAAAAAGCCATCAGCATCTCTTCCACTGTAGGACGCACCGACATCAGGATATATGGCACCTGCAGGCGCCCCATCATGCGGAACATGGCCGGATAGCCGTCGGCTCCCAACTGCTCCGAGGGGGCATTGGCTCCCGATGTGCCGCCAAAGGCACCGTTCACATTTCCCTCACTCACATCATTGATTATCGCCACGCCATATTCCTCAACAGCCATGCGTGCCACGTCAGGACGGAACGTATCGACACTGACCACCGCCTGGGGCTGTTCACGGCGCACGATAGCGAGTCCATGACGCAATCGCTCCATCTCTTCGGCTTCGGTCACCTGGGGAGCACCCGGGCGGGTGGAGAAGGCGCCCACATCAATCATCGTGCCTCCCTCTGAAATAATCTGGTTGGCACGTTCGGCTATTTCCCTTCCGGTCTGTTTGCGGCTGCCCGAATAGAAGGAGTCAGGGGTCACGTTGAGGATGCCCATCACTTGCGGGGTGGACATATCCATGAGTTGTCCGTTGCTGTTGATTGTCATGTTTGTCATTATCTGATAAGGGCTGTAGAAGGCCTCTGGTCTTTACAGTAGTTCTTTTTTCCATGCAAAAATACAATTTATAAATCAAAAACGGGTCATGTATCGAAGAAAAAATGTACTTTTGCACCAAACTTATTTCACCTAACGCTCAGATTATGGAAATAGAACAGCTATACGAGGTGTTCAAGCAGCACCCCATCATTACCACCGACAGCCGCGAGTGTCCGGAGGGTTCCTTGTTTTTCGCCCTGAAGGGGGCTTCGTTCAACGGCAACCAGTTTGCCCAAAAAGCATTGGAAAAAGGTTGCGCCCGTGCGGTGGTCGACGAGGCGGAATATGCCAATGACCCGCGCTGTATACTCGTCGACGATTGTCTGAAGACCCTGCAACAGCTGGCCCGCCACCACCGCCGCCAGTTCTCCATCCCTGTCATCGGCATTACGGGTACCAACGGCAAGACCACCACCAAGGAACTGGTGGCAGCCGTACTGGGCGAACGCTACCGGGTGCTTTTCACCCAAGGCAACTTCAACAACGACATCGGCGTTCCCAAAACACTCTTCCGCCTCAACAGCAGCCACGAGATAGCCGTGGTGGAGATGGGTGCCAGCCATCCCGGCGACATCAAAACACTGGTGGAAGTGGTTGAGCCCGACTACGGCCTCATCACCAATGTGGGACGGGCCCATCTGCAGGGCTTCGGCTCTTTTGAAGGAGTGGTGCGCACCAAGGGTGAACTCTTCGACTATCTGCGCACCAAGGAACAGAGCACCGTATTCATCCATCACGACAACCCGCATCTGATGGGCATCGCCCAGGGGCTCCGTCTCGTCTGCTACGGCACAGAGCCTGACGAATCCCTTGCCGTGGAAGGAAAAGTGGATGCCTGCGCCCCCTTCCTGCAGTTCAGCTACCGGCAGCCGGCCGGTGCCTGGCACCATATCGAGAGCCGCCTCATCGGCAGCTACAACCTCTACAACATGCTGGCAGCCGCCTGTATCGGCCTGCACTTCGGTGTCACTCCCGAACAGATTGACCATGCCCTTACCCACTATATTCCCAGCAACAACCGCTCCCAGCTGGAGGAGACCGGACGCAACCATCTCATCGTGGATGCCTACAATGCCAACCCCACCAGCATGGCAGCCGCATTGGACAACTTCCGACGGATGGAGGTGAAGAACAAGATGGCTATCCTCGGCGACATGAGGGAACTGGGCGATGTGAGTGCCGAAGAACACCAGAAGACGGTGGACTACCTGCAACACGATGCCTTCTGCGAGGTATGGCTGGTGGGCGAGGAATTTGGCAAGACCCAGTGTCCCTTCCGCAAGTTCAAGACGGTGGAGGAGGTGGAAGCCGAACTGGCACGTCACTGTCCCGAAGACCATTATATCCTCATCAAAGGCAGCAATGGCATCCATCTGGCCCAACTCAAGGACAAACTCTAACCGACCATCGCCAAGAACATGAGTCCCGTCATCAAAGGATATACCCTCGGCGCCATCGCCGCCGCCACCTACGGCATGAACCCGCTCTTTGCCCTTCCGCTCTATGCCGACGGCATCGAGCCGCTGTCAGTGCTCTTCTTCCGCTACCTCTTCGCCATCCCCATCCTGATCATCATGCTCAAGAGCCGGGGGCGCAGTCTCACCTTACCGCTGAAGTATCTGGCCCCTGCCGCCTTCTTCGGTCTGCTCTTCGCCCTGTCATCGTTCACCTTGTTCCAGAGCTACAACTACATGGATGCGGGCATCGCCTCTACCCTACTCTTCGTCTACCCCATCCTCGTGGCTCTCATCATGAGCATCTTCTTCAAAGAGAAGTTGCAACTGTCGACGATGGCGTGTATCGCGGCCGCCCTCCTGGGCATCAGCCTGCTCTACGAGACCTCCGACGGCACCACCCTCAACCTGACGGGCGTGCTGTATGTCGTGGCCTCATCACTCTCCTACGCCATCTATATCGTGGGTGTGAACCAGACGCGGTTGCGCGAGGTGCCCACCCTCTCCATCACCCTCTATGTCATCATCATCGGCTTCCTGCTCTTCTCGGGCATGCTGCTCCATCAGGGTGAGATACAGACGCCCAGCCAGTGGTGGCTCTGGGGCAACATGATTGCCCTGGGGCTCTTCCCCACCGTCATCTCCCTCTTCTGCACCACCGCCGCCATCCAGCTCATCGGCTCCACCCCCACCGCCATCCTCGGCGCACTGGAGCCCCTCACCGCCGTCATCTTCGGTGTCACCGTGTTTGGCGAACAGCTCACCCCCCGCATCTGTTTGGGGTTCGTGCTCATCATCGGCTCGGTCAGTCTGGTCGTGGCAAGGGGTAATCTGACCGTCAAGCTGCTCCGGCTTCGCAAAATGTTCCCCAAACTAAGGCGAGGGAAATAATTTTGTGACAAGAACAAAAAAAAATCCGACAAAAATAGAACATATTCCACAGATTTTTCATATCTTTGCACCGCATATCCCGAAAGAGATATGCGGTGCTATCGTATCTATAAACGACAAGAACCACAAACTACTGCTGAAAAAACGAAACCTTTTATCTTTTATAATTTTTAACAACTAAAAACCAAAACAATGAAACTCAAGTACAGAACGTTTCTGACTCTTCTCCTGTTGGTAATGGGAGTAAGCATGTCATGGGCTGAGTTCCGTAGTTTCAGTGCCGTACTGAACAATCAGGCCGGCACCCTGCTCACCGCCGACGAACAGGTTCAAGGCACTGCCGTGAACTTCGGAGTGGCCGTGGCCGACGACGGAACAACAATCCGAGTGGCAGCCGACGATGCTTCGGCTGTAGCCACCATCAGTGGCAAGTATCACAGTGATCACGGTATGACCGGACTCAACGTAACCGTCCCCGTGGACGGAGGTGTGAAAATCATCGTGGGTCAGTGTACCTTTTCGGGAAGTGACATCGTGGTGAAAAACAGCGAAGGCAATGTGGTCGTACAGAAGACTCCCGGCACAGCCTGCTGGAAGAACGACCGCACCAATGTGACCGAACTCTTCTACACGGGCGGTGCCACCACCCTCACCATCAGCGGCATGGGCTATTGTCCCTATGTGGCTGTTGAGGTGAACGACAACCCCGTAACCACCTACGACATCAATTATTCACTCGGCAACGAGACCGCCGAGGGAAGCGTTCCCGCAGGTATCACATGGACCGAGGGTGACACGTATACCATCCCTGCCAACTACACCTTATATAAAGAAGGATATACGCTGAGCGGATGGACCGACGGTACCAACACGGTGAAGGCCGGCGACAACTATACGCCGACGGCCAATGTGACCCTCACACCGATCTTCACGCAGAACAGCGTGACGCTGGCCGACCGTACCGAACCCGTCACCCTGAAGTGGAACTTCCGCCGCGACCAGGGTGCTCCCCTGTTGGCTGCCCAAGGCAAGACCATCCTGTTGGTGACCCAGGCCACTATCGGCAATGAAACCATCGACGTTCAGATGGTTGCTGACGCCACCAACGGCAAGATTGCCAACGGCAACTGGACCGACTGGGCCCAGCTGAACGGCGGTACCAAACTCACCATCCCCTCTTGCAAGGATGCCGTGGTTTCAATGGAGGCCTACAACATCATCACCACGACCACCATTGACGGACAGAGCGACTACACCCAGGGCAAGACCATCAACTACTCCATCGCCAACACGGCCGAGACCATCGACATCGTTATCGGCGACGGTTCCTACTACAGATATGTACAGACCGTATTGCCCGTAACCCAGGCACAGGGTGGAAAGACCTATACCGACGAGCCCGTGAGCGTGGTCTTCGCCATGAATGACCTCACAAACCCCGGCAACTATACCGCCGACCCTGCCGATGCCTTCAGCACCGTAGCCTTCGACTCGGGTGACTGCACCCTCACGGGAACAGCTACTGTCACCATGACCGACGGTACCAGCACCGGTGTCACCGGCATCAAGTTCAAGCCTGCCGGCACCACCAAGAGCCTCAACTGGTTTGTACGTCCTGCCATGGGTCTCACCTTCACTCCCACCACCGTAGCAGGCTATATCAACCGCTGCGGTACCGACTCGGAAAAGGGCGTAAAAGTAACAGCCAAGAAGGCCGACGGCCAGGAGATTGCACTCGGCACCTATACTGCATGGCGCCAGGGCAAAAGTTCATCCAGCAAGGACTACGACAGTGAGGCTGTCTACAAATATGACATCACGCTGACCGCTGAACAGCAGGCCCAGCTGGCAGGCGAAGACGGCTTCTATCTGATTGCCGCTGTGGGCGTAGGCAGCGCCAAGGAGGGGCTCTTCGGCGAAGTGACCATCAACGGTACCGTCAACGGTACCGTAGCAGCCGTCAACAAGTATACACTCACGCTGGCCTCCAATCCTACAGAGGGCGGTGAAGTGTCTGTCTATCCGAAGTCTGACGAGTATATCGAGAACGACGAGGTGACGCTGACCGCCACTGAGAATTTCGGCTACGATTTCGTCAACTGGACCGATGCCGCCGGCAAAGAGATTTCCGCCGAGGCCAAGTTCAAGTATACCGTGACCGCCAACGAGACCCTGACCGCCAACTTCAAGAAGGTGAACACCTATGAACTGGCCATCACCGTCGAGGGTGGAGCCAACGACTATATGGTAAGCCTCTCTCCTGCCCCCACCGTGGTTGACGGCAAGAACATGTATGAAGAAGGCTCCAAGGTGGTGCTGAGCGCTGCCTCGAACAAGATTCTCACCTTCACCAACTGGAGCAATGGCGAAACCGCCAGCGAAATGCCCATCGTGATGAACGAGGACAAGCAGTTTACTGCCACCTACTCTGCCATCGACTATATCGTGGGCTGGGACTTCATCCGTCGCGGCAATGCCGCCCGTCTCGCTGACTTCGCCGCTGCCGACAACGATGCCGTGAGCCTCATCATGCGCAACGAGGATGGCGAAGAGAAGGGTTGGCTCGACAAGAGCCAGGATGCTGCCGGAGGCTACGAGGGCCGTCCCGCCGCTGTCAACTGGACACAGGGCAGCAGAAATGGCGACGTGGGCCACTACTACTGGCAGAC
>JAEDMP010000110.1 GCA_016302965.1 Bacteroidaceae bacterium | reverse complement strand
TTTCAGAGCGGAAATAGATAGCGAGATACGCCTTTCCTTGACCCACTGGCTATTCTCCGTTTTTATACAGAGCCTCCAATAGGCAATGCAAAGGTAGTCATAAAAAACGGAATTCGTATAGCGTTTTGGATAATTAACACAATTTTTAACCTAAAATATTTGGTAGTTTCGACTATTTGTATAATTAGGCTTGTGCAAAAAGAAAAAAGGACAGCGTTAAGCCATCCTTTCATTCTTTCAATTATGAGAGAGCATAGATTATCAAAGCAAGCCAGATAACAGCCGATATTATAGCTGCCAACGGCTCTACCTTACCATAAGAAAAACAGTAGTAGATTAAGCTGATTGAGTCGACAGGACAGGGTCGAGTAGAGCGAGGGAGTTTCACCCTCACCCTCTCACAGAACCGTGCGTAAAATTCTCCCCTCACACGGCTCTTCACACTCTACGCTTTGTGCATATGCTTCTTTCATCATATTCTCCTCTTTGTTTAAGAGTTGTATATGGGTCATAGGGACTGGTACCTCTGATTCGCAAGAATGATAATATATATAAAAAGGTATAGATGTACAATAACAAAAAAAAGAATATGTGAATGAGGAAGACAACAAAGATATACAAGGACATACGGACAACAACAATATATATCAACGAGAAGTGGCATCCACACTTTACGAAGACTCATGCCATATTATTGAAGAAGCACGAACTTCTGCTTTTCGTGCCATAAATACGGCGTTAACTCTTCGCAACTGGAAACTGGGTGAACGTATCTCCCACGAACATCTGGAGGATGACGGAAGAGCTGAGTACGGGAAGTATGTCATCAAGTCATTATCAGATAAGCTTACTGATAAGTATGGCAAAGGCTTTAACAGGAGGCTAAAAAGGAAATGTGGAGTTCAAGAACTTTGCATAGAAAATATGTACTCACAGCTCGTTTAATACAGAAAAAAACACTTGTAATCGGCGTAAATCATGCGCAAAATCATAGATTTCCGACATGTTCAAACGTGTTTTTGTCGCTTTTCATTCTTTATTTGAAAATAAATTATTAATTTTGCACCCGTAAAATTCAACAAATTACGCCATGCTCATAGGTAGAGAAAAAGAAAAGGAAGCTTTGCTGAGTGCCTTCGAATCCGGACAATCAGAATTCATTGCAGTATATGGACGTCGTCGTGTGGGAAAAACTTTTCTCATACGAGAGACCTTTGAATATACATTTGCTTTCCAACATACAGGAATACTTGACGCACCTCTTAAAGAACAATTATCAGAGTTCCGTCAGTCGTTGTATCGTGTAGGCATGGGACGCAAAGCCTTGCCCAAAACATGGAATGAGGCATTCCACCTCTTGGAAGATTGGCTTGAAAGCCTTCCTGAAGGCAAGAAAGTAGTATTCATAGATGAACTTCCATGGATGGACACCACACGTTCAAACTTCATACGTGCTCTAGATCACTTCTGGAACAGTTGGGCAACGGCTCGCAAGGACATCATCCTTGTTGTATGTGGTAGTGCCACATCATGGATTATAGACAATATTGTGATGAACTATGGTGGACTTCACAATCGTTTGACAAAAAAGATTCATCTTCATCCTTTCACCCTCCACGAATGTGAACTCTTTTGTAAGAGTCAAGGATTTGGCTATAAACGCAATCTCATCATGGAGGCATACATGGCGATTGGTGGCATTCCATATTATTGGAGTTTCATGCAGAAAGGACTTAGCGTAGCTCAGAATCTTGATCGTATGTTCTTCGAAGAAGATGGCGATCTTGCTGGTGAGTATGATGCTCTTTATGCTTCATTATTCAAAAACCCTACGTTGCATATCGCTATTATCAATGCTTTGTCGACCAAGAAAGCGGGCATGGTAAGAAATGAGTTGCTGGAGAAAGCTAAGATAACTGATAGCGAACATTTCAGTAAGGCTCTCAAGGAATTGGAACAATGTGGATTTGTCCGTAAATACACTTGTCTAGGCAAAAAAATTAAAGATGCCATGTATCAGCTCATGGACAACTATACCCTATTCTATTTCCAATTTGCACAGAAAAATGCAAATGGAGACAAAACCTTTTGGACAAGCATGTACAACTCCACCCTCCACAATACTTGGGCAGGACTTGCCTTTGAGCGAGTATGCCTTCAGCACATTGAGCAAATCAAGAAGGCACTTGGCTTCGGAGCTGTCATCAGTACAGCACACTCGTGGAGAGGTCCAGGTGCACAGATAGATCTTCTCATTGACCGTAATGACAACGTCATCAATGTATGTGAGATGAAGTATAGCAAAGGTAAATATGCTCTTGATGAAGAGGAGCTAGAAAAGATGCAGAATCGCATTGACACTCTTCAAACAGAAACAGAGACGCAGAAGACAATACACCTCACTCTGATTACCTCGAACGGAGTAACGCCAGGTTCTGATACTCACAACATCCAGAGTATGCTTACCATGGATGATTTGTTTGTGTAGTTAAAATCAGAGAAAGCCAATCTCTCATAACAAACAAGGCAACCTTCTGGTCGCCTTGTTTGTTATGAGAATGAAAGATTCCCTATACTAATACGTTTGGTGATTCCGTAGGGATTCGAACCCTAGACCCACGCCTTAGAAGGGCGTTGCTCTAATCCAACTGAGCTACGGAACCAAACCAGGTGCAAAGGTAAGAAGAATAATTGAGATATACAACTTTTCTTCCTGTTTTTTTACAGACAGACATCATTTTTTCTGATTTCCTGACGAATCATCCATGGAAAAATCGGCTTTTTCAGATAAAAAGAGGGTGACAGTATCAGACGAAGAGAGCGTTTATTTCAGATAGAACGGCGCTACCAATTGTCGGTAATCGTCATCACCCAATACCAACTGTGTCTGCTCGAAGGTGTCGGCAGGCTGACGGCCATAGGCCAACAATACCCGTTTGGCGGGTTTGCGGACAGAGGTGAAGAAACGGCAGACCCGATGGGCAAAGAGTCCTGACAGGGCTGCGGCGGCATCCATGGAAGAATGAAGGTCGGCAGGAAGGATGACCGACAACTCTCCCCCATCGCTGAGCAGGACAGAGGCGGCAGCAGCCAAATCGGTCAAGGGAAGGGAGGAGGCATGACGGGCGGCCGTGCGACGGGCATCGGGGCAGACCAGCGAGTTGACAAAGAAAGGCGGGTTGCAGACGAGGGCATCGTAACGGGACGAGGGCTGATCGGCCACAGGGGATGACTCCCCCATCTGCTGCAATGCCATCTCCATCACCGTGACGCGACGGGCAAAAGGCGAAGCCGCCACATTCTCCTGCGCCTGAGACACTGCCCCGGCATCGATGTCGATGGCTGTGACCTCGGCCTCGGGATAACGCTGCGCCATCATCAGGGCGATGAGTCCTGTGCCCGTGCCTATGTCGAGCACCCTGCCCGAAGCCTCACCGGGCATCAATGCCCAGGCTCCGAGCAGGGTGCCGTCGGTGCCCACCTTCATGGCACAGCGGTCCTGACGCAGCTCAAACTGCCGGAAACGGAACGAATCACTCCCCATGGGCAGCCAGGAATGCTTCGGCACGCGCCAGGTCATCGGGGGTGTCGATACCCACCGTCTCCATATCCGTCACACCCACACGGATGCGGAAACCATTCTGCAACCAGCGCAACTGCTCGAGGCTCTCGGCCTTCTCCAGTGCGCTCTGGGGCAACTGGGTCACCTTGTGCAACACCTCACGGCGATAGGCATAGATGCCGATATGCTTCATGAAGGGGAAGGAATCGGGCCACGACTCCAGCTCCTGATTGCGCACAAAGGGGATGACGCTGCGACTGAAATAGAGGGCGAAGTGGCGGTTGTCTACTACCACCTTGGGCGAATTGGGGTTTTGGATGGCCTGCAAGTCCTGGCCGAAGGGTTTGGCCAGCGTGGCTATCTGGGTGCCCGGGGCATCGAAGCAACGGCAGACAATGGAAATCTGCTCGGGCTGGATGAAAGGCTCGTCGCCCTGGATATTCACAATGACATCAGCCTGGGTGCCAATGGCACAGGCGGCCTCCTCGATACGGTCGGTGCCGCTCTGATGGTCGGGCGAGGTCATGACCACCTTGCCGCCAAAGGCCTCAACAGCCTCACGGATGCGGTCGTCGTCGGTGGCTACCCATGCCTCGGGCAGCACCTTGGTCACCTGACGGTAGACCCGCTCAATGACGGTCTTGCCACCCAGCATGGCCAGGGGTTTGCCCGGAAAACGCGTCGAGGCGTAACGGGCGGGGATGATTGCAATGAATTTCATTTCTTTTGAATCTTGAGTATACGAATCTTGAGAATACGAGTTGAAGGATGAATCTCTGAAGAGTTAAGCATCCAACTGGTCGGCCGTAGTAGGATGGGCATAGAAGCGGCGGCGGGCCTCCTGCTGACGGGCTGTGGAGAAGTTGCTTACGCGCTTGAGATAACCGATGATGCGGGTCATGTAGTCGATATTGGCCGAGTGGCAGTGGGGGCACTCATGCAGATAGCGCTTGTCGATGGTGCCGCAGTCGTTGCAGATGGTGTTGGGCACGTTGAAGGTGAAGTAGTTGCAACCCTCATGGGCAGCCACACGCAGCAGCTGGCGATACTGGGCCTGGCTGAGATGCTCGTCCAGATTCATGTGGAGGGCGGAGCCACCCGTGAGATGCTCGATATAGGGAGCGCCGTGGAGTTTGAACTTGTCGATGATGTTGAGCGAGTCGTCTTCCACCACATAGAAATAACTATTGTAGCAGTCTCGAGGCACGAAATAGCCGTCTTCACGATCCCACTTGGCATGCTTCACACCCACGTTCTCGGCAGGAATCATCTCGCAGTTGA
>JAEDMP010000109.1 GCA_016302965.1 Bacteroidaceae bacterium | reverse complement strand
GGACTGAACTCTACAGAGGCTGCTCCGAAGACTACGAACGTGAAGATGCGCCGCACGGTGAAACTCGGACAGTGGAACACCATCTGTTTGCCGTTCAACCTGACGACAGCGGAAGTTGAAACAGTGTTTGGCAGCGATACAAAGGTAGAGGAACTCAGTTCGCTGACTTACAATGAGACTTCACAGTCCTATACCTTGGTATTTGCAGCCGTTAAAGAAGCCGATGGCAGCTTGATGAAGGCAGGAACACCTTATCTTATCAAGCCAGGCACTACGAAGTCTGAAGCTCAAACCTACGTGCAGCTATATGCTTTCACAGGCAAGAACATCATCTGTCCTGCTGACGAGAATTACCTCTATACACCTGCTGGCAAAGAAGTGACAAACAATGTCAATTCAACCAAGCTCACCATGCAGGGCGAATACAACCACCGCATGATTACTCCCGATGAGGCAACAGACGGCAAGTCCCTCTACGTCATCAGCGGCGACAAGATATACTATGTCAATTCAGACGTTGAGATGAAGGGCTTCCGCTGCTATTTCGTGGCTGAGGAATCCACTACAGGTTCAGCGGAGGAAGGCTCCGGCACAGTTGGCACAAGCATGTTCAGCAATGCCCGCGTGCTCCACTCCGACGGTTCATCCACTGACCTCCGCCTGATAAAGGCCGACGCAACGGGCGAAGGTGGCGCAGTGTATGACCTCCTCGGCCGCAAGCGCGACGAGCAGACCAAGGGCATCGTCATCGTGAACGGAAAGAAAATAATAATCAAATAAAAACAAGAAAAGAAATGAAGAAAACTTATGTAAAGCCAGAGATTCAGGTGTTTCTGATAAGCAAGCCTATGCTTCTCGCAGGCAGCGGTATGAAAGCATCATGTAGTGACAATTCATCAATCGAAGACGGTGGCGACACTTCGTCAGGAGGTATCTACTCAATAGACTAATTATTATTTACTCAACTTTCGGAAGCGACTTCCACTTCCGAAAGTTGAGTTTCTTTATAGGGAGGTTCTATAAATTAAACGCTTAATAATCAGCGTATTAGTTGCGTGTTTCAGATCTATGCCTAAATGGATGCCTGGTAAGCAAAATGGGAAACCTGTAGCTGTTTATTTTTCTGTACCTATTATGTTTCGTCTGAACGGAGGTGGAGATAATAAGGAAAAGGATTCAAAAGCAAAGGTCGAGGGTTCGAATGTTATTAATGAAGTATCTGTTGAAAGTTATGGCAAATCCGCAACCAAAGAGACGAAGGAGGATGACAATTATTTGCGAACAAAATATGTTCCTAATCCAAATGCCTTTTATGTCTTGGATGGCAAAAACGTTGACGCAAGTGCCTTGAGGATTAACTATGCCATATATTTTATAACAATCTGACTTTCAGACAATAAAAAAGGGAACCGTCAGGCTCCCTAAAACGATACTTTGCGGAAAGTGAGGGATTCAAACCCCCGATACCCGGAAAGGGTATACCGGATTTCGAGTCCAGCGCATTCGGTCACTCTGCCAACTTTCCTTTTTCGTGTGCAAAGGTAGGTATTTTTTTTGAATCTACAAAAAATATTCAGAGTTTTTTTGATATTTCACGAAAAAAGGTTACCTTTGTAGGCAATTTTTGAATGCTTCACAAAAACTTTCAGATAGGTATTATTAACAAATTATATAGGTACGCATGAAACAGACAAAGATTGTAGCTTCCATCAGTGACAGAAGATGTGACGTGGCTTTTATCAAGCAACTCTTCTATGCAGGTATGAACGTGGTGAGAATGAACACCGCACATGCCACTGAAGAAGGGATACGACAGATTGTGGAGAACACCAGGAAGGTGTCCCATCATATCGGCATACTCATCGACACCAAGGGACCCGAGGTGAGAACGACCGCCTGCGAAGCCCCCATTCCCTATAAGACGGGCGACGTGGTGAAGATTTTCGGACGACCCGAGATGATGACCGAACATGACATCATCAACCTCACTTATGTCAACTTTGCCAACGATGTGCATGAGGGCGACATGATTCTCTTCGACGACGGAGCACTCGCCATGAAGGTCATTGGCATCAACGGACCCGCTGTCATCGCCCAGGTGCAGAACGATGCCACACTGGGTTCGAGAAAGAGTGTCAACGTGCCCGGTGTGCATATCGACCTGCCCGCACTCACCGAGAAGGACCGCAAGAACATCGAGTTGGCCATCGACCTTGACATCGACTTCATCGCCCACTCCTTTGTGCGCAATGCCAACGATGTGAAGGCCGTGCAGGATGTGCTCGACCAGCATCACAGCGACATCAAGATTATCTCGAAGATTGAGAATCAGGAGGGTGTGGACAATATCGACGAAATCATCAACGCTTCGTACGGAATCATGATTGCCCGAGGCGACCTGGGTATCGAGGTGCCCATTGAGCGTATTCCCGGCATACAGCGTCGCATCATCCGTAAGTGTGTGCAGGCCCGCAAGCCGGTGATTGTGGCCACGCAGATGCTCCACTCGATGATCAATAATCCGCGTCCCACCCGCGCCGAAGTGACCGACATTGCCAATGCCATCTACTACCGCACCGACGCACTCATGCTCAGCGGTGAGACTGCTACAGGCAAATATCCCGTGGAGGCGGTGACCACCATGGCACAGATTGCCGAACAGGCCGAGAAGGACAAACTCAAAGAGAATGATATCGTGTTGCAGATGACCAGCGACTCCACCGTCAGCGAGTTTCTCGCCCACAGCGCCATTGCTGCCACCGAGCAGATGGGTGTCAAGGGTATCATCACCGACAGCATGAGCGGAGTGACGGCACGCAATCTCGCAGCCTACCGCGGCCCCAATCCTGTGCTCGCCATCTGCTATAACGAGAAACTCCAGCGCTGGCTCAACCTCAGTTATGGGGTGACTCCTGTCTACCAGAAGGGCAAACTCTCATCCAAAGAACTGATTTATGCCGCTGTCAGAATGCTCAAGCAGAAGGGCTATCTGCAGCCCGAAGACAATATCGCTTATCTGAGCGGACTCGTGAGACAAGGGGGAACCACGCTGCTCGAAATCAGCAAGGTGAGTTCCATCATCAACAACTCCTATTCCTTCCACGTTCCCCAGGAATGATGCAACGGACATGTGTCTTTTCACTGCTGCTGGCTTTCTGCCTGACTGCCACCGGACTGGCGGCACCGGGCAAGAAGGTCAGCGCCATGCCTGCAGCCGGACAGCAGTTGGCTCAGAAGGAGGTGGACAGCAAGGGTGAGGATGCTTTTTTCAGCGTGACTGCCATTCCTGATTCTGTCTTTCGCAAGATGCAAGGCAGAAGCTGGAGGGCGGATTGTACGACTAAACGGTCGGAACTACGCTATCTGCGCTGTCTGCATCGGGATGCTGAGGGTTGCATACGTGTGGGAGAGATGGTGCTCAACCGGAGGATTGCGGACAAAGTGCTGGAGATTCTGCATGAACTCTACCGCCAGCGTTATCCGATAGAGTGCATGAGGCTGATAGACGAGTGGGAGGGAGACGATGAACGTTCGATGCGCGACAACAACTCGTCGGCGTTCAACTTCCGATTCATCTCACATACCCGCAAGGTGTCGAAACACGGGTTGGGATTGGCTATTGATATCAACCCGCTCTATAACCCTTACCTCAAGACCCTGCCCAATGGGCAGCGGGTGATAGAGCCTGCCACCGCTACGGCCTATACCGACCGCAAGAACCCTTCGCCTTACCTCATCCACAAGGGCGACCTCTGCTACCGGCTCTTCACCCAAGCCGGATTCAGTTGGGGAGGAGACTGGCGCTCCTGCAAGGATTACCAGCATTTTGAATGGCCGGTCAAATAGAACAACTGCCTATTGACTTGGCTGCCACATACCCCATCGTCCATGCAGCCTGCAGGTTGAAACCTCCAGTGATGGCATCCACATCAAGCACCTCGCCGGCGAAATAGAGCCCGGGGTGCTTTTTGCATTCCAGGGTAGAGGGATTAATCTGGCTAAGAGCCACACCTCCGCAGGTGACAAACTCTTCCTTGAACTTGTTTTTGCCATCCACTTCCAGCTGATGGTTGGTCATCATGGCGGCCATGCGGTTGTAACTCTTACGTCCTAACTCTGCCCAGCGTGTCGTGGGGTTCATCTGGCAATAGTCCAGCAGATGGAGCCAAAGACGGCTGTTGAAACGGGTAGGGAAGACGCTCTGCAGTTGTTTCTGCGGATGGCGAACAGCCAGTTCGCCCAGGATGGAGGCCACCTCGCTCTCCGACTGCATGCCGAACCAATTGACGCTGATACGGGTCTTGTAGCCGCATTCGTGGAGCCATCGGGCTCCGTAGGAAGAGAGTTTCAGGATGGCGGGACCGCTCAGTCCCCAATGGGTGATGAGCAGCGGTCCGGTGGCTTTCATCTTGGTACCTGCAATGCTGGCCGATACCTCGCTGACTACAGTACCCATGAGTTGGGTGAGGGGATGCTGTTTCAGACAGAGGCTGAAGAGTGAGGGGACGGGAGCGGAGATTTCCAAGTTGAGTTCGCTGAAGAGCTGGCAAGATGACAGGCGGGGCGTACCTCCGATTGTTACCAGTACCCGGTCGGCCTGAATCCGGGCTCCATGGGCAAAATGCAGTTCGTAGCCCGATGGTTGAGGCTGGATGCGGATGGTGCGGTGTCCAGTCATGAGCTTTACATTTGACTGGCGCAGCAGCCACAACAACTTGTCGACAATCTCCATGGCATTCTGGGAGGCGGGAAACACACACTCGTCTTCCTGGGTCACCAAGCGGATGCCGGCCTGCTCAAACCAGCGGTAGGCATCTTCATGACTGAACTCGCGAAGCAGCCGCTTCATGAGCCGTGAGCCACGCGG
>JAEDMP010000040.1 GCA_016302965.1 Bacteroidaceae bacterium | reverse complement strand
AATAATCTTATGGTGCCAAGATTATTAACCCTGTTAAGGTAGGGTTAATAATCTTGTGAGCAATCAAGTTGACATCTTGTTGGTGATGCAGTTGTTGTGACAAGGAGATTGAGAAAATCTCAAGCAGAAAACCATTGACGGTGGGGGCAGCGGCATGTTTAAGGCCGTGGCTGTGAAAGAAACAGGATTGGCCGATTTCGCACATGACCGATAGCCTTATTGACTCCGGAGCCATACTTACCATGACAGCCAAGGGCACTGAGGTGGTAGAGACACAGAAATGGAAACGAGGGTGTATCAGACTCAACTGATACACCCTCGCTGTTGGTTATCGTGCTGATACATTTATCGGATGAACAGCAGTTCGCGGTATTTGGGCAGGGTCCAGAGACCGTCTTCGACAATCATCTCCAGATGGTCGGTCTCATGGCGGATGGCCTCCATCTTGGGTTCCACGGTGTCGTGATACGAGATGGCGCGGGTGTGGATATCATCGATACGGTTGGCGATGCGGCGGGCCTCGGTCAGTTCCTCCACATAGCGTTCGATACGCTCCGTGCGCTTAGCAATCTCCTCTATGAGTTTCATGTTCCTCATGCTGAGCCGTTCCGACTTCTCCTCGGGGAAGATAGCCTTCATCATCTGCACATTCTTGATGAGCTGGCTCTGGTAGTGGGTGGAGACGGGGATGATATGGTTCATCGAGAGGTCGCCCATGACACGTGCCTCAATCTGTACCTTTTTCACATAGGTTTCCCATTTCACCTCGTTGCGGGCCTCCAACTCTTTCTTGGTCATGACCTTGGTCGACTCGAACATGCCGATGCTCGCTTCATCCAGATAACGCTCGAACACGATGGGACAGCTGCGCTCGGTATCGAGACCGCGGCGCTTGGCTTCTTCCACCCATTCCTCACTGTAGCCGTTGCCGTCGAAGCGGATGGGGCGGGAGTAGCGGATGTCTTCGCGCAGCACATCGATGATGGCACTGATCTTGTCTTCGCCTCCGGCGATAAGCTGGTCTACACGCTGCTTGAACTCGCAGAGTGCCTCGGCCATGGCGGCATTCAGCGCAATCATCGCTGAGGCACAGTTGGCCTCGGAACCGATGGCGCGGAACTCAAAGCGGTTGCCGGTGAAGGCGAAGGGAGAGGTGCGGTTGCGGTCGGTGTTGTCGATGATAAGTTGCGGAATCTGTGGGATGTCCAGTTCCATGCCCTGCTTGGCCTTGAGGTTGAATAGTTCCTCTTTGTCTGCCCGCTCGATATGGTCGAGCAGTTCGCTGAGTTGTTTGCCCAGGAACGAGGAGATGATGGCTGGTGGAGCCTCGTTGCCGCCGAGACGATGGGCGTTGGTGGCACTCATGATGCTCGCCTTGAGCAGTCCGTTGTGGCGGTAGACAGCCTTGAGGGTCTCGACGATGAACACTACGAAGCGGAGGTTCTCTTCGGGCGTCTTGCCGGGAGCGTGGAGCAGGACACCGGTGTCGGTAGAGAGACTCCAGTTGTTGTGCTTGCCCGATCCGTTCACCCCGTCGAAGGGCTTTTCATGGAGCAGCACGCGGAATCCGTGCTTACGTGCCACTTTTTTCATGAGCGACATGAGCAGCATGTTATGGTCGATGGCGAGATTACACTCCTCATAGATGGGAGCCAATTCAAACTGGTTGGGAGCCACCTCGTTGTGGCGGGTTTTGCAGGGGATGGCGAGCTCCAGCGCCTGTATCTCCAGGTCTTTCATGAAGGCCTGCACCCGGTCGGGGATGGTGCCGAAGTAGTGGTCGTCCATCTGCTGGTTCTTGGCGCTCTCGTGCCCCATGAGTGTCCTTCCCGTGAGCATGAGGTCGGGGCGGGCCGAGTAGAGTCCCTCGTCCACGAGGAAATACTCCTGCTCCCATCCCAGGTTGCAGCGCACCTTCTGCACCTCGGGGTAGAAAAGGTGGCACACCTCCGTGGCGGCCTTGTCTACGGCGTGGAGCGCACGGAGCAGGGGAGCCTTGTAGTCGAGTGCCTCACCCGTGTAGGAGATGAAGATAGTGGGGATGCAGAGCGTGTCATCGATGATGAAGACAGGCGAGGTAGGATCCCAAGCCGAATAACCGCGAGCCTCAAAGGTGTTGCGGATACCTCCGTTGGGGAAGGAACTGGCGTCGGGCTCCTGCTGCACCAGCAGTTTGCCGCTGAATTTCTCCATCATCCCGCCCTTGCCGTCGTGTTCAACAAAGGCATCATGTTTCTCGGCGGTACCTTCGGTGAGTGGTTGGAACCAGTGGGTGTAATGGGTCACGCCCATCTCGGTGGCCCATTGTTTCATGCCTGCCGCCACGGCATCGGCGATGGAGCGGTCGAGCCGTGCTCCGTTGTCCATCACATCAATGAGTTTCTCGTAGATGTCGGCGGGCAGATACTTGTACATCTTCTGCCGTGTGAAGACATACTTGCCGAAGTACTCCGAGGGCCTTTCAGAAGGGTTCTCCACGTCGATGGCCTTCTTCTTGAAAGCCTCTTCTACGACGCGGAATCTTAAATTCTCTGACATAATTTGCTAAATATGGTTGTTGAAGTTTGATATCTGTTGTCAGTCGATGAAGCGCTTGGTGATGTCGCCGTAGTGGTCGATGCGGCGGTCACGCAGGAAGGGCCACCAGCGTCTCACCTGTTCGCTGCGCTTGAGGTCAATGTCGGCGATGACGCTTTCCTCCTCGGTGGTGGAAGCCTCGTAGAGCAGTTCTCCTTGCGGTCCGGCGATGAACGAGGAGCCCCAGAACATGATGCCTCCCGTCTGTTGGGAGGGGTCGGGTTCATAGCCCACTCGGTTGACGGTAATGACAGGCAGTCCGTTAGCCACGGCATGTCCGCGCTGAACGGTCTGCCAGGCCATGCGCTGGCGTTTCTGTTCCTCGGGGGTATCGGAGCTCTCGAAGCCGATGGCGGTGGGATAGATGAGCAGGTCGGCACCCTGCAGCGCCATGAGCCGGGCTGCTTCGGGATACCACTGGTCCCAGCACACGAGCACACCGAGTCGGCCCACGCTGGTGTTGATGGGGTGGAAGCCCAGGTCGCCTGGGGTGAAGTAGAACTTCTCGTAGTAGGCTGGATCGTCGGGGATGTGCATCTTGCGGTAGATGCCGGCGATGTCGCCCGTCTTCTCGATGACCACGGCTGTGTTGTGGTAGAGGCCGGGGGCACGGCGTTCGAAGAGCGAGGTGACGATGACTACCTGATACTGGCGGGCTATCTCGCCGAAGAGTTGTGTGGAGGGACCAGGGATAGGCTCGGCCAGGTCGAAGTTGTTGACATTTTCGGTCTGGCAGAAGTAGAGCGAGTTGTGCAGTTCCTGCAGAACGACTAAGCGGGCGCCCCGCTTGGCGAGGTCGGCCACACCTTCTGCCAGACGGAGGATATTCTTTCTCGTATCGGCAGTGTTATGAAGTTGTAGAAATCCGATTCTTAATTCAGACATAAAAGTATGATTTATAGGGTGCAATTCTGATTACATCATAAAGAACCACCGCAGAAGAACTGCATGGTGCAGCAGTGGAGCGAACCGTGCTGGCGGATGATGTTGCGGCAGTCGATACCCACTATCTCGCGGTCGGGGAAGGCCTCGCCGATTCGTCTCAGTGCCTCAGCGTCGGCTTCGGGCTGTCCGTAGGTGGGGCATAGTACGGCTCCGTTGATGACGAGGAAGTTGGCATAGGTGGCCGGCAATTGTTCGCCGTCCTCATCATAGATGGGTTCGGGCAAGGGCAGACGGAGCAGACCTCCGGGTACGGCCCTTGCCACGGTGTCTATATGTCCGTCGGTGTCGTCGCCGGGCAATTGGGCATCGTCGAGCCACACGATTTGCTGGGCATGGAGCCGCTGTTTCAGTTGTTCGGTAATCTCGTCTTGGGAGAGGGGTTGGTTGCGGTTGGGGGCGAGCAGACAGCAGGTAGTGGTATAGATGGTGCCCTGCCCGTCGCTCTCGATGGAGCCTCCTTCGAGCACGAAATCGAGGTGGTCTACATAGTCGCCGCAGACCATCTCCTGCAGTGTGGGGTTCGTCATGCTAGCCTCATAGAGCCGCCGGTTGATGGCATTGTCTTTGTCAGCGGCAAACTTCCTTCCCCATCCGTTAAAACAGAAGTCGAGCAACCGGAGATGTCCTTGGTCGTCTGTGAGCGTGATGAAACCATGGTCGCGCGCCCAGGTGTCGTCGGTAGGGCAGGCGAGGGTGGTGATGTTGTTCATCTGTTGGAGCGAGGCGCGTGGGCGGATGGCATCGATGGCCAGTTGTGGCTCAGGAGCCACGATGAGCAGTCGTTCCCGCTGGCTGATTTCGAGTGCTATCTGTACGTATGTTTCCGTGACCTCGTCGAGCATGGGAGCCCAGTCGGTCTCTTGGTGCGGCCATGTCAGCTGCACCCCTCGTTGGGGTTCCCATTCAGCTGGCATTCGCCAGGTGCTATCGTTATTCATGCGCATAAACATTAATATAGGCTGCAAAGTTACAACTTTTTGGTTAGAGAACCTACTTTGCACGGGAAAAAACCTTTCATTGGGTACAAAAAAAATAAGCTATCCCTCACGGACCGCTTATTTTTTTAGGAAAATGATAAATATAGATTAAAATTACTAGTTGTCAAGTGCAAAGTTAAGTGTAATTTTGATACTATCCAAACATTCAGACCATAAATAGCATTTTTTTGATGTTTTTTAATTATTCCCTCCCGTTTTTTAAGCGCAGATAAACATTTGAGCTCAATAAAAATCCGTTTAAACAATCATGAAAGCCGATTGGTCACAATTTCGTGCATCTTCAGGGGATGTTGGCAAGCAATGGATGGAGAGGCTGATTCCGGCTCATCGGCTCATTTTTTTTGAAGTATTTGTGTGCTTCTCCGATTCTTTTTTGTATCTTTGCAAAGTGAACATCGAAAGATGGGTCATTGAATGATTGTCGATGTAGGTGTACTGCAGGATGTACAGAAAAACCTACCGAATGAATGTACTCCATAAATGTACTGAAAAATGAAGAGAAAAACATGGATGATTATCGCCTCGATGATGGCAATGTCACTCGTTGCAGAGGCTCAAAGTTTCACCTCGCTTTGGAAGAAGGTGAGGGTGGCTGAAGAAAAAGACCTGCCGCAACAACAGATGACGGTGCTCAGGCAGATAGCAGCAAAGGCTGAACGTGAGTCGGCCTATGGACATCTGCTCAGAGCTGAGATGCAGGAGCTGCAGCAGGTCACGATGACGGCTCCCGATTCGTTGGCTCCCATGACAGCACGTTTGGAACGGAAGGCCGACGGGGCCACGAATCCCGTGGTCAAGGCCGTGTATCATGCTTTGCTCTATCAGCTCTATCACGACTATGCCACGATGCCCCGATACCGCAAGAGCAACCTCACGGTGACGCTCGACTCAGCTGATGCCAAGGCTGCCCGCAGCAAGCAGCTTGCCATGCTACCCGTAGAGCAGCTTGCCATGACACCCGAAAACAGTTACCTGCCGCTCGTGGTGAAGGGTGCCAATGCCTCGATTTTCGGCTCCACGATGCTGCCCGTCGTGGGACTGACCGTGGGCGACTACCGCACGCTCTACTACCATTATACCGAAAACGGAAACCGCAGAGCCGCTTGTCTCACCGCCCTGAAATATCTCCTCAACAATCCCATCAAGGACGACTACCGCGAACTGAAGAAGTCGCACCGCATCATGCAGCTCGACTCGCTCATCAACATCTACAGCGACCTGGATGTGGCGGGAGAGGCGGCCGTGGAGCGCTATCGGCTGATGGAGCAGTGCAGCGATGTGACCACCGAAGACAAAATCAGTTATATCCACTATGCACTCGACCACTGGGGACAATGGCAGCGGGCCGGCGAACTGCGCAATGCCGAGAAGGAACTCACCGCCTCGATGTTCCAGGCAAGTATCAAAGAGCAATTGTTGCCCGGAAAGAAATACTGGTTGCATATAGACAAGCAGAGAAACCTCAATGCAATGAAGATGAATGTCTATCAGCTCCGCGATGGCAAGGGAACCAGTGGGCTGAAGGCCGACGGACGCTTCATGCTCGACCCCAACAATTCCGACGACTACAAGAGTATGAAATCGCAGTTGAGGCTGATGGCCGACCATAGCGTGGTAAAGGGATGCAAGGTGGGTGCCGCCTGGCAGTTCTTCAAGGACTCGCTCGAACTGAAGCCGCTGCCAGTGGGGGTGTATATGCTCGAAGTGAGCACTACGCCTGCCACGAGCGTGTGGAGGGGCATGGTCTTTGTGTCGGATGTGTATGTGATGGCACAGGCGCTGCCCGCCAGGCAGACGAGATATACGGTGGTGAATGCCACAACCGGACAGCCGCTGTCCGGGGCTCACCTGGAACTCGAATACGGAGAGGAGGAACGCTGGATGCCCGTGAGGACCTCCAATGCCGGAAAGGAAAAGACGAAGACCGTGCAGCTGGTGTGTGACGAGAACGGAGAGGCCATGGCCACCCACGATGCCAGCCGGCAGGTGCGCCTCTATGCCTATACCGGCAGCGACCGTGCCATGAAGCAGAGCACCGTGGCCAATCCCTATACCTCTTATACATATTATCCCGTGAAAGGAGTGCGCGAGCAAACCAAAATCATGACCGACCGCCCCATCTATCGCCCCGGACAGACCGTGAAGATGGCTGCCATCATGACGGCCGTGACCGATGGCAAGGAGGCACAGACCGTGGAGGGACGGCAGCTGAAGGTGACACTCCGCGATGCCAACCGCAAGGTGGTGGAGGAGAAGACGCTCACCACCAATGACTATGGCTGTTGCCATGCCGACTTTTTGCTGCCCGAGGGACAGCTCACGGGACGCTACTCGCTGCAGGCGGGTGGCAGTTACCAGTATTTCCGGGTGGAACAGTACAAGCGTCCCACCTTCCAGTTGGAGTTCCCCGAGGTGAACGAGCGCTATGCCGCCGGCGACACCTTGGAGGTGAAAGCCAAAGCCATGAGTTTTGCCGGGGTGCCGGTGCAAGGAGCCAAGGTGAGCTATCGGGTAGATCGCCGCAACGCCTTCTGGTGGCGCAGTGCGGAAGGCACTGAGGAGGGCATGGTGTGGAAGGCCGAAGCCACTACCGATGCCGATGGACGCTTCACAGTGGAGATTCCGCTCACACTGCCCAAAGCCTACCAAAGTGTCTATGAGGGCAGCAACGGACAAAAGAAGATGCCTGCTGGTTTCTTCCGCTTTGTGGTGACTGCCGATGTGACCGACCAGGCGGGCGAGACCCGCAGTGGCGAGATGACGGTACCTTTGGGTACCCAGCCCACCAGTTTCAGTTGCTCGCTGCCTGAAAAGGTGCTGAAAGACAGTCTGAAGGGCATCCGGTTCACTTTGAGAAATGTGGCCGGAGTGGAACTCACCGCTCCCGTCAGCTTCTATATCGACCATCCCGACAACAGCCGTCAGGGCATGACCAACGAACTCGTCGCTCTCGACGGAAAACTCAGTTCGGGACGTCACCAGTTGGTGGCCGTATGCGAGGGTGACACCCTGCGCACCTCGTTTGTGGCCTTCGGTCTGAACGACACTAAACCCGCCACACCCTGTGAAGAGTGGTTCTATGCCTCGGCCAACAGCTTTGGCCATCAGCCTGTGACACTGCAGATGGGCTCGTCGGAAAAAGACATCCATCTGGTTTATCATCTCATGGCAGGCGACCAGGTGATGGAGCGTGGCACCCTGCAGTTCTCCGACAGTATCGCTATCCGACAGTTGACTTACAAAGAGGAGTATGGCGACGGCGTACTCTTCTGTTGCGGATGGGTGAAAGATGGTGAGCTGCACCGCTGGAGTACCACCATCAACCGACCGCTGCCCGAGAAAAAACTCAAGATGAACTGGAGTACCTTCCGTGACCGTCTGACACCCGGACAACAGGAGGAGTGGACCCTGCAAGTGAGCCATCCCGACGGCAAGCCTGCACAGGCTCATCTCGTGGCGACCCTCTTCGACCAGTCGTTGCTGCAGCTGGTGCCCGGATTCAACTGGGGAGGCCAGTTGGTTTGGCTCACCCGCAGTATTCCCTATGCCTCGTTGCAGCCCCTGCGTATCTCCTCGTTATGGGGCAGTCATTTGCAGGTCTGGAAGAGAATGAAATACAAAACCCTCGACCTGAGCCGTTTTGACATCGTCCCCGGACTCGCCGTCAAAGAGCGGAGCGTATTCATACGCGGTGCCAAACAGAAATTCACCAGTTCGGCTACCCGTATGGTGGCGGACATGCAGATGAATGCCGCCCCGAAGATGATGACCGATGCCGTGACTGAGGCTGCTCCTACAGAGATAGGGGCAGGCGGAGAAGAGGAGGAGGCCAAGGCTGTGGCTGACGATGAACCCGCACAGGATGTGGTGATGCGCGAGAATCTGCAGGAGACAGCCTTCTTCTATCCCAACCTCAGAACCGACGAACAGGGGAACGTGAGCATGAGTTTCACCCTGCCTGAGAGTGTCACCACCTGGCAGTGGATGGGACTGGCCCATACCCAGGAGGCTGATTGCGCAGTGATGACCGCCCAGACGGTGGCCAAGAAGGAACTGATGGTGCAGCCCCAGTTGCCCCGTTTCGTCAGGGTGGGCGATGAGGCCTGTCTGACGGCACGGGTGTTCAATACGGGGGAGGCAAGACAGAAACTCACTGCCCGCGTGGAACTGATTCATCCCGAAACCATGAAATGTGTGTGGAAACAGGAAAAGACCCTCAGTGTGGATGCCGACTCCACCCAGACCCTCCGTTTCGACTGGAAGGCTACGGGAGAGACACCACTGCTCATCTGCCGCATGAGTGTGAAGGGAAAGGACGTGAGCGATGGCGAACAGCACTACCTGCCCGTCATCGACAACCGTGAACGCATCACCGTGACCCAGCCGTTCACCCTGTTCGAATCCGGTGAGAGCAGTTTCCAACTCAGTACCCTCTTCCCCAAATCCAGCAGCCAACAGAAACTGACCATCGAATATACCAACAATCCCGCCTGGCTCACCCTGCAGGCACTGCCCTCGGTGGGCAACGCCCGACAGCAGGATGCCGTGAGCCTGATGGCCGCCTACTATGCCAACCGGATGGGACAGTGGATAGCCGCCCGCTATCCCCAACTGAAGACCGCCGTGGCACAATGGAAAGAGGAAGGAAAGGATGGGGCGCTGCAGTCGGCACTGGCCAAGAACCAGGAACTGAAAGACCTGTTGCTGGCTGAGACCCCCTGGGTGGATGAGGCCGACAAGGAGAGCGAGCAGAAGCAAAGGCTGGCAGCGTTTTTTGAACCCAACACCATCGCCAACCGGCTGACCACCTATGCCGAGGCACTCGGCAAACTGCAACAGTCCGACGGCTCCTTCAGCTGGTGGCCCGGCATGAGGGGCAACAGCTATATCACCACCGAAGTGGCCATGATGCTGGCCCGCCTGCAGACGGTGGCTCCCGACGAACTGAAGTCGCTGGGCAACAAAGCCACGGGCTATCTGAACCAACAGATGGTGGAGCAGGTAGACCGCATGAAGCAACAGGAGAAGAAGGGCATCAGGCACGCGGGCATCAGCACCCAGCAGTTGCAGTGGCTCTATCTGCACGCCTTGGCAGGCAACAGCCGACTCACCGACAATCATGTGAAGGCGGCAGCCGACTATCTCGTGACGCTGCTCAAGCGGGAACCCAAGCGCCTCGCCATCCTCGACAAGGCATTGGCCGCCGTGGTGTTCGAAGCCCGTGGCGACCGTCAGACAGCCCTCGACTGTGTGGAGAGTCTGAAGCAATATACCGTCTGCCAGAAGGAGATGGGCCGTTACTATGACACTCCGCGTGCCGCCTACTCCTGGTGCAGTTACCGCATACCCACCCAGGTGGCGGCCATCGAGGCCATTGCCCGGGTAACCCCCAACGACACACTGACCATCGCCGAGATGCAGCAATGGCTCCTGCAGCAGAAGCGCACCCAGACCTGGGAGTCGCCCATCGCTTCGGTGAATGCCATCCACGCCTTCCTCTGTCAGGAGCAGGGTGAAAGGTCGCTCCAGCCCAAGGACATGGCTTCCTTGGCTATCGACGGAAAGACCCTTGAACTGCCGCAGGCCACCGCCCAGATTGGATATGTGAAAACCTGCGTGACGGGAGGCAAGGGCAAGCGGCTGACCGTCAGGAAGCCTGCCGACGGCATGGCTTGGGGCGCACTCTACGCCCAGTTTGTACAGAAGGGCAGCGAGGTGGAGACCACCGGAAACGGCATCCATGTGAAGCGGGAACTGAAGCCCGTGGGACCGGGTGCCAACCGGGTGAAGGTGGTGATTACCCTCACCGCCGACCGCGACCTCGACTTTGTGCAGGTGGTAGACCGTAGGGCGGCCAGCATGGAACCCGTGGTGCAGACCAGCGGTTACAGACAGGGTGCCTATACCACCCCCAAAGACTCCGAAACCTGTTATTTCTTTGACGTGATGCACAAGGGCACCCACGTCATCGAAACCGAATATTATGTCAATCCCAACGGACACTATCAGCAGGGCAGTTGTTCGGCTCAGTGTGCATACGCTCCGGAGATGAGAGGAGTGACGCGATGAGAGCGGGAGCGACCCGTCATCAAACAAAAAAGAATCAGGACCATGAAGAAGAATAATCATTACAAGGCCATGGCAATCGCCGCCCTCTTGGGGACTGTTCCCCTACAGCTGATGGCCCAGAAACTGCAGGTCATCAAAGGCGAGGTGGACTGCGGCAGAACGGGATATGAGATGCCCGTGACCGCTACCTTTGAACTGAAGAACAAAGGGGGCCGGAAGATGCGAATCAACAAGGTGAAGATGAGCTGCGGATGCACCCAGGCCCATTATCCGAAAGGAGAAATAGGATCAGGCGACAAGTTCAGCGTCACGCTCACCTACGATGCCCGCATGTTGGGACATTTTGAGAAATCTGTGGCCCTCTATACCAATGCCACCGACAAACCTGTCTATCTTACGATGAAGGGCGTGGTAGAGGCCGACTATGTGGACTACAGCAAGAGCTATCCTTACCAGATAGGCGACCTGAGAGTGGACAAGCGCGACCTGGAGTTTGACGATGTGAACAAAGGGGACAGCCTCTCCCAGGAATTGCTTATCGTGAACGTGGGCAGTCGGATGCTCACCCCCAACCTCATGCACCTGCCTCCCTATCTCTCGGCACAGGTGATGCCCGAAAAGTTGGGAGGAGGCAAACAGGGGAAGATTCTGCTCACGCTGCACTCCTCCAAACTGCGCGACTTCGGACTGACACAGACCTCCATCTATCTCGGCAACGAGTTGGGCGAGAAAGTGAGCCAGGACAATGAGATGGTGGTTTCTACCGTGCTGCTGCCCCAGTTCAAGGACAGCGAGAGCGAGGGAGGAGTGACCATGACCAACCATCCGCAGATGGAGCTTTCGGCCGAGACGCTGCAGCTACCTCTGGAGGGCAAGAAAAAACGTACTGGCGAATTCGTGATAGCCAATAGGGGCAACGCCCCGCTGAAGGTAAGGTCGCTGCAGCTCTTTACCGATGGCATCAAGGTGATGCTCAACAAACGGGAGATTGCACCCGGCGAGGAGGCAAAACTGAAGGTGACCATCTATCGCGACGAGCTGAAGAAACTGCGCCGTGAGCCCCGCGTGCTCATGATTACCAACGACCCGAAGAAACCCAAGGTGACGCTGCATATCCAGTATCGCTGACCACCCGCCCAGGCATCTCTCCTGTCTACAACCATTCAAGACAATATCATCTATTATCATTCATATCATTATGGAACATCCCGAAAACAATGAAGCATATAAGGGCCTGACCGTGAATGAGGGTGTGGCCCAGCCCTCGATCATCAACCCCTATCTGCAGCGCCAGCGTGTGCGCCGCCGCCAGCTCTCCGCTGCCGAGCTGGTGGAAGGCATCGTCAAGGGCGACGTGACGGTGCTCAGTCAGGCAGTGACCCTTGTGGAAAGTGTGAACCCCGACCATCAGGCCAAGGCGCAGGAGGTGATTGAGAAGTGTCTGCCCCATAGCGGCAACTCGGTGCGCATCGGCATCAGCGGTGTGCCCGGAGCCGGCAAGTCTACCTCGATAGATGAGTTTGGCATCCATGTGCTGCAGAGAACGGGAGGCAAACTGGCCGTGCTCGCCATCGACCCCAGTTCGGAGCGCTCGAAGGGCAGCATCCTGGGCGACAAGACGCGCATGGAGAAGCTGGCCCAGCATCCCGACTCGTTCATCCGTCCCAGTCCGTCGGCAGGCTCACTCGGTGGTGTGGCACGCAAGACCCGTGAGACCATCATCCTCTGTGAGGCTGCTGGATTCGACAAGATCTTTGTCGAGACCGTGGGGGTGGGACAGAGCGAGACCGCCTGTCACTCGATGGTCGATTTCTTCCTGCTCATCCAACTGGCCGGCACGGGCGACGAACTGCAGGGCATCAAGCGAGGCATCATGGAAATTAGCGACGGTATCGTCATCAACAAGTGCGACGGCGACAATGTGGACCGTTGCCATCTGGCGGCCACGAGTTTCCGCAACGCCCTCCATTTCTTCCCGCCCCATGAGAGCGGATGGACTCCCCGTGTGCTCTGTTACAGCGGATTCTACGGACTGGGCATCAAGGAGATTTGGGACATGGTCTATGAGTACGTGGACTTTGTGAAGCAGAACGGCTATTTTGACTACCGGCGCAGCGAGCAGGCCAAATACTGGATGTATGAGACCATCAACGAGCAGTTGCGCAACCATTTCTATCAGAACCGTCAGATTCAGGAACAGCTCAAATTGGCTGAGACGGCTGTGCTGGCCGGACAGAAAACCTCGTTTGTGGCTGCCGGCGACCTGCTGGAACAGTACTTCCGGAAATAGGATGGCTCCGGATATTCTACACCTATATAATAATACACGACAAGGAATGTTGCAAATAGAAATAGACAATGGCAGTGGTTTCTGCTTCGGAGTAACCACTGCCATCAGCAAGGCCGAGGAGGAACTGGCCAAGGGCACCACGCTCTACTGTCTGGGTGACATCGTGCACAACGGCATGGAGTGTGAGCGGTTGAAACGGATGGGACTCATTACCATCAACCATGAGGAACTGCGCCATTTGCATGATGTGAAGGTGCTGCTCCGCGCACACGGTGAGCCGCCTGAGACCTATCAGTTGGCCCGTCAGAACCATATCGAAATCATTGATGCCACCTGTCCCGTGGTGTTGCAGTTGCAACGCCGCATCAAGACCCAGTGCGACCAGAACCCTCATGCCCAGCTTGTCATCTTTGGCAAACCGGGACATGCAGAAGTGTTGGGACTGGTGGGACAGACCAATGGACGGGCTATTGTGATTGAACGTTTCGAGGATGTGAAACGTCTGGATTTCACACGTGATGTGTATCTCTTCTCGCAGACCACCAAGTCGCTGGATGAGTTTCATCGGATTATCGACTATATCCAGGAGCATATCGCCGAGGGTGCCACCTTCCGCAGTTTCGATACCATCTGTCGTCAGGTGGCCAACCGCATGCCCAATGTGTCGGCCTTTGCCACCCGCCACGACCTGGTGCTCTTCGTCTGCGGCCGTAAGAGCAGTAATGGCCGGGTACTCTTCAATGAGTGTCTGAGGGTGAATCCCAACAGTCATCTCATTGAGGGTCCCGAAGAGATTAAGCCCGAGTGGCTTGAGGGAGTGGAAACGGTAGGCATCTGTGGAGCCACCAGCACACCCAAATGGCTGATGGAGCAGTGCCGTGACCGGATTAAGGTATAATCCGATGGGGGAATGGGGCAAGCTTATCGGCCAATGACCGTCTGGGCTTTCTCCATGAGCCATTGCTGTTGCTCCTCACGGGTGAGATGGCTGTTGTCGAGCAGGAGAGCATCGTCGGCCTGACGCAGGGGCGACACCTCCCGATGGGAGTCGATATAATCGCGCTCCTGCACATTCTTGAGAATGTCTTCATAGTCGGCAGGCATACCTTTGGCCTGCAGTTCATCGTATCGTCGCTGGGCACGCACTTCGGCAGAGGCGGTGACAAAAACCTTCAGTTCGGCTTGGGGGAAGACGGTGGTGCCGATGTCACGTCCGTCCATGACGATACCTTTGGCCTCGCCCATCCGTCGCTGTTGGTCCACCATCGCCTCGCGCACAAAGGGCAGGGCGGCAATGGGGCTCACGTGTGACGACACCTCCATGCCTCGGATTTCCCGCTCCACGTTCTCGCCGTTGAGCAGTGCTTCGGGCAGTCCGCTTTCGGGGTTGAGTGCAAACGACACCTCAATCTGCCCCATCTGCTGCTTCAGTTCTTCGGCCTTGACATTTCCGTCGGCCTCGAAGAGCTGCTGGCGCAGGGCATAGAGCGTTACCGTGCGGTACATGGCTCCGGTGTCAACATAGATATATCCCAAATCTTTGGCCAGCTTCTTGGCCATGGTGCTTTTTCCGCATGACGAATGGCCGTCGATGGCAATCACAATCTTTTTCTGCATGATTAATTAGTATCTGATGAATGATGATTCGGATGATGAATGGATGGCTCCGGGAGTGAATCAGAGCTGATAGGTCACGTTGACGAGCAGCGAGTTGGCCGACACGTGATATTTGGCATAGCCCACCTGCAGTTTGAAGCGTTCCAGCTGGAGACCGCCACCGAACGAGAAGGCGGCACCATGGCTGCTCTCGGTCTCTCCATCAGAGATTTTCATCTCTTTGGCCCTGCGGAAGTTATAGCCGGCTGCGAGATAGATATTGCTGGACAGCAGCAGGTCGGCACCCACCACGAGATGCTTCATCAACCCTTCGTCCCACGAATGGAGTCGGGTGAGGGTGGCAGAGAAGCGCAGAGGGGCTCCGATGAGCCTTTTGGTGACACCGAGCTGAAGGTCGAGTGGAATCTTCTCGAAATCATCCTCATAAGCCTTCACCTCGCCTCCCAGGTTGCGGGCCACTGCCGACACCGACAGCTCTTTCTCCTCGTCATAATAGTTGAGGCCAAGGTCGACCCCCACCGCCAGGGCATTGTAGCCGGCAATGGACGAGGAGATGAACTTGGCACTGATGCCGCCGGCGAGTTTGTCGGCCAGCAGATAGGTGAACGATCCGCCCACCATGATATCCTTGGCCGAGAGGTCGCCCAGCCGCTCATTGTCGGCAGAGGTCATGAGGATGTCGCCGTAATCCATATACATGGCCTGTGCGCTCCAGGTGGCGCGGTTGTTGATGGCTTTGACAAAGGCTGCACTGGCAGTCTTCACCCCCTCCATATACGACATGTAGTTGAGGTTGATGCTCTTGTCGCTCACGTTGCTGATGAGAGCGGGGTTGTGGAATACGAGCGAGGGGTCGTCTTCGGCTATGGTGATATTGTCGCCACCCAAGGCAGCGGCATGTGCACTTACGGGCAAGCGCAGGAAGTTGAAAGCTGTTTCGTTCTCTTGGGCCGTTGCGAAGGAGGCAGAGAGAGTCAAAAACAGAGAAATGATAACTTTTTTCATTCAATTTAGTTATTTTGTCTACAAAGATACGGATTTTTTCAAATATCTCACTAATTTTGTAGCTGAAATCTGTCCTATTTCTTAAAAAACGGAGATTTTCTCGGTTTATTTGACGAGGAAAGGGCATGAAAAAAGAAAAATGTAATCTGTAGAAGCATGGAAATCAAGAAAAGCAAGAAGGCCGATTTGGAGCGGGGGCGTCTGGTGCGCTGGCTCGTGGGACTGGTGCTGGCTTCCGCCCTTTTTTTGGCTGCCTTGGAGATTCCGCTCGGAGGTGTATGTAGTGACGATGGCGATGAGGCTGAGGAGGAACTGCTTGAGGAGATGGACCTCTCTGACTTGCATCCCAAGCGTCCCGACGATGAGATGAAGGCACTCTTGCCCAAGACACTTGAGCAGCCCCGCGAGGTGGAGGACACACCGGCGGAGGGCAAAGAGATGGAGCCGGTGCCCGAGCAAGCCAACGCCGCCAAAACGGACAGTGCCGACCTGAAGAAGGAACCCGAGCAGGAGCCCCCTGTGGCGGTGCTTCAGGGTGAGCCGCTCGATTTCCGTGTGGTGCAGGACCTGCCTGAATATCCTGGCGGGCCCGTGGCCTTCATGAAGTGGCTCACCAAGAATCTGCGCTATCCGAAAGCCGCCCAGCAACAGAAGGTGCAGGGCAAGGTGGTGGCTCAGTTTGTTGTGGCAGCCGACGGCTCCATCACCGAGCTCAAGATTACCCAGTCGCTCCATCCCCTCTGCGACCGCGAGGCACTGCGCGTGTTGCAGCTGATGCCCAAATGGAAACCGGGGGTGCAGAACGACAAGCCCTGTGCCACAATGGTGGCCATCCCCATCGTGTTCCAACTGTGACATAGAATTATCCAAACATAAATCATCAAGATATGAAACACCAACCGATTCCTGCATCCGACCTCTTGGAAAAGGTCAATCAGTTTATCGCTGCCCTGCCTTACGACAGAAAGCCCGAAACCATCTATGCCCCCATCAAGTACGTACTCTCGTTGGGTGGCAAGCGCATCCGACCCGTGCTTATGCTGCTGGCCTACAACCTCTTCAAGGATGACCCCGAAAGCATTCTCATGCCGGCCTGTGCGCTGGAGACCTATCATAACTATACGCTGCTCCACGATGACCTCATGGACAATGCCGACGTGCGTCGCGGACGGCCCACCGTTCACCGCAAGTGGGATGCCAACACCGCCATCCTTTCGGGCGACTCGATGCTCGTGGTGGCCTATCAGCGCATCGCCCAGGTGGAGCCGTCGAAGCTGCAGCCCGTGTTGAGCCTCTTCACCGAGACCGCGCTGGAGATAGGCGAGGGACAGCAATATGACATGGATTTTGAGCAGCGCAACGATGTGACCGAGGAGGAGTATATCGAGATGATACGTCTCAAGACCAGTGTGCTGCTGGCCTGTGCGGTGAAGATTGGTGCCATTCTCGGCGGTGCCTCCGACGAGGATGCCGAACGCCTGTACAAGTTTGGAGAGCAGATGGGACTGGCCTTCCAGCTGCAGGACGACCTGCTCGATGTCTATGGCGACCCGAAGGTGTTCGGCAAGGCCATCGGAGGCGACATCACCTCGAACAAGAAAACCTATATGCTCATCAATGCCCTGCAGCGTGCCGACGAGAGCCAGCGCGCCGAACTGGAACACTGGATCAACGCCAAGGAATTCGACCGCAATGAGAAGGTGCAGGCCGTGACCCGACTCTACAATGAAATGGGCATCAGGGAACTCTGTGAGCGCAAAATCAACTATTACTTCGAGGAGAGCCGCAAGTGTCTCGACCAGGTGGGCGTGAGCGGGGAACTGAAGGCCGAACTGCGTGCCTATACGCTCGACATGATGAAGCGACAGAAGTGACCCCTAACCCTTGATACAACATTCATTAAATTCAGGAAAAAACATGAAACTTGTTGATACCCATGCCCATCTTGACGGAGAAGAGTTCAAGGATGATTTGATACTTGTCGTGGAACGGGCGGTGGAGAAGGCCGTGCATCATGTGTTGCTGCCTTCCATCAATCTCGCTTCGGTTGACAGGGTGCTCGAACTCAGCCGCGAATATAAGGGCTATTTCTATCCGATGATTGGATTGCATCCCGAAGAAGTGAAAGCCGACTGGCGCGAGCAACTGCGGCTGATACGGGAGAAAGACTGCAGCCAGTTTGTGGCCATCGGCGAGGTGGGGCTCGACTTCTACTGGAGCCGTGAGTTTGAGCACGAACAGATAGAGGCATTCCGCGAGCAGGTGGAGTGGGCGATAGACACCAAGCGTCCGCTCATGATTCATTGCCGCAAGGCACAGAACGAGATGGTGGCGCTGCTCAACGACTACCGTGACCAGTTGCATGGCGGTGTGTTCCATTGCTTTACGGGCAACGCCCGCGAGGCGGAGCAACTGTTGCAGTTCCCCAATTTCATGCTTGGCATAGGCGGCGTGCTGACGTTCAAGAACTCGCCCCTGGCCGAGATGCTGCCCACGGTGGTGCCCCTTTCGCGCATCGTGCTCGAGACCGACGCGCCCTATATGGCTCCTGTGCCTATGAGGGGCAAACGCAACGAGAGTGCCTATCTGCGCTATGTGTTGAAGAGGCTGGCCGAGGCCTACGGAATGCGTGAAGAGAAAGTGAGTGATATAATATTTGAGAATACCATCCGTATCTTTCACCTGTATAGCAGGTTGTAAGGAAGTTTAGGGTGATAATAGATGATGCGTATGATGAAGAAGATAACCAGTCTGTTCCGGTGCAAATGGATGGCTGTGGCCCTGCTCGCTCTCGGGGCGGTGAATGTCCATGCAGAATCCGCCCTGCAAGAGGAGGTTCCGCAGGAGATCAAGGATAGGTATAGGCAGTTGTTGCAGCAGGCTTTTTCGCCCGATGCCACAGCCGCCATCGACTCGTTTTGGCAGCAGGCCAAGGCCGGCAATGACTGGCGCATCGTCTATCTTGGCAGCCACTTGAAGTTTTACAACCTCACCGCTCAAGACAGTCTTGGCAAGGCCGTCGAACTGGGTGCCGCTGCTCGCGAACTGGCCTGGAAACACCGTCACATGGAATCCTATTTCGACATGTGGGCGATGATGGTGGCGGCCTATTCGCAGCACAACAAGAACTATCAGGCGCTGCTGGAGGCACGGAAGATGTCGGAGAAGGCGGTAGAGGTGAAGTCGCCTTATGGCATGATGATTAGCAACTTCTATCTTGGCCAGGTGTTTTCCTACCGCAACGAGCCCCAACTGGCCATCGGCTTCTTTGAGAAGGCCGTGGACGGGATGAAGAAACTCAACGAAACGGATAACCTCTATCTGGCCTATATTTTCATGGCACAGTGCTACCGTAATATGATGAAGGACCAGCTGGCTATCCTGTATCTTAAACAGGCTGAAAAGGAGGCCAACAATGACATCCAACGTTTCAATGTGGAATATGCTGGTCTGCCACTCAGCTTTGATGTGGTGCCGACAGTGGAGTTTCTCCGCCGTTATGACCAGCTGAAGAAGAATCCGCTCTTTGCCCAACTCTCCGATCAAACGACCCGCCACCTGTTGAAGGTAATGGATCTGCTCGTGCGCAAGGAACCGGCCAGGGCGTTGCCGCTCATAGGCGGCATAGAGGACAAGGGGGAGCGTTACGAGATGCTCATACGGGCCTATCGGCAACTCGGCCGCTACGAAGATGCTTTCAGGATAGCTGACTCGCTCAAGATTTACAACGACTCGCTGCGGTCGAAACTGCAGTTGGACGAACTGGCTGCCATCCAGTCGAGCATGGATAATGCGGAGATGAAAATCAAGATGGAGCGGCAGTCCTTCCGCGGCCGTCTGGCGGTGGTGCTGATGCTGATGGGTTTCCTGATGGTGGTCACGGCGTTACTGCTCTATATCGCCTATCGCCGACGCCGCATCCAGATAGTGCTCACCGAGAAGAACCGGGAACTGGAAGAGGCGCATGGACAGCTGGAGAAGGCACTGCAGATGAAGGTGGCTTTCATCAATAACATGTCGCACGAGATTCGCACACCGCTCAACCAGATTTCGGGCTTTGCCCAGGTGCTCAGTATGCCCGACTTGCCTGCTGAAGACCAGCGTCAGGGCCGGAAGATTATCGAGGAACAGACGGAACATCTCGTGGATATGCTCGACAATGTCATCGAGATTTCTGATCTCGAGAGCAATCCCAAACCGCTGTTGCCCAAGCCGATACAGCTGCATGAGTTTATCAGCCATCTTGCTGGAACCATCCATCATCCCCACGAGGGAGTGGAACTCCGGCTGGCTACCTCCACCGATGAATCACTCACGGTAGAGGCCGACGAGTCGAGTCTGAGGCGTATTGTGCAACTGTTGGTGGACAATGCGGTGAGGTTTACCTCCGAGGGCTATGTGGCAGTGGATGCCCGCCGGACGTTGGTGGGTGGCGAACCGCATGTCGAACTGACGGTCGAAGATACGGGTTGTGGTATTCCTGCCGACCTGCATGAACGGGTGTTCGAGCGTTTCTTCAAGGCTGATGAGTTTGTGCCCGGCACGGGACTCGGCCTTTCCATCGCCCGTCTGCATGCCCACCGCCTGGGTGCCAAGCTGTATGTCTCGCCCGACTATCAAGCCGGTTGCCGCATGGTCTTGACTTTCTGACCGACCCTACATGAACATGAATGCCTCCGCTCTGCCTCCGTTCTGCCTCCGTTGTGACTCCGTTGTGACTCTTATTTTCAAAGCGTGAAATGCCGATGTACAAAGGATTTCAGCGATTTCAGATAAGAGACCGATAAGAGCCGGATAAGAGAAAG
>JAEDMP010000039.1 GCA_016302965.1 Bacteroidaceae bacterium | reverse complement strand
AATCCAGAATGCCTGATTCGAATGCTTGAATAACGTGAGTTCGATGAATTTGAAATAGCAGGAAGAAGCAACAAATGCACTCATATGCCCGATATGATTAATAACCTATAAGTCGATAGATTAATAACCTATAAGCCGATAGATTAATAACCTTATTGGCAATGAAGTTAACATAAGCATCATTGCAAAATCATCTGCCTCTTTCAGATAAGTCTTGTCACATGGAGAATTCGTCGAACTCACGTTAAATAGATCTTAGTAAATAGATCTTAAATGTAGCAATAGAAAAAGCAAGATTATGGCCGACCTACTTTTCTGATGAGGAAAAGGCGGTCGGTACTTCTCTTCTGAAAAGGAACCTCCACAAGTAATTTAATCATAACAATATCACTTAAAATTAATCTTGAAAATGAAAAGAATCAATCATTGGCTGACTTTCGTATGCCTCGCATTGGTGATGACAGCTTTTAAGGCCGATCATGTCATTACTATCTTTATGATAGGTGACTCCACTATGGCCAACAAACAAATCAAAAATGGTAATCTTGAAAGAGGATGGGGCATGGCGCTTCAATGTTATTTTGATGATGCAATCCGTGTGGATAATCATGCCGTGAATGGACGCTCGTCGAAAAGTTTCATCGATGAAGGAAGATGGCAGAAAGTGGTAGATAAGATTCGTCCTGGTGACTATGTATTCATCCAATTCGGGCACAACGATGAGAAACCCAAGGCTGATCGCCACACCGATCCGGGTTCAACTTTTGATGACAACCTGCGTCGCTTTGTCAGGGAGACGCGTGCCAAAGGCGGTATTCCAGTGCTTTTCAACTGTGTGGTACGTCGAAATTTTTTCAAACAGGTACCCCGCAATGATGACGATGAGGCACTGCGCAAGACTGTAGGAGCGCCAGTCAACACCAAGGGAGAAGAGGGGGATACCCTGCGTGACACCCATGGAGACTATCGCTATGCTCCCCGTCATGTGGCTCTCGAAGAGGATGTGGTGTTTGTAGATGCCAACTTGATTACTCATCGTTTGGAGCAACGTTTGGGACGTGAGGATTCGAAAAAGCTTCACATGTGGTTCCTCCCAGGACAAGAACCCTCAGTGCCTAAAGGACGACAGGACAATACACATTATAATATTTATGGTGCTCACACCGTGGCCAAGCTCCTGGCTGAAGAAGTGGCACGCCAGATACCAGCTCTTGCTGCCCATCTCACTCATGCTGACTGCGCTGTGGCCAAGAATGGTATCGGGCAGTATTTCTCACCCCAGGAGGCAGTCGACCATCTGCCAGTACAGAAGGCTACTCAGACCGTGCAAATCTTTGCAGGCGAATGGGAGAAACCACGGGTGCCTAAGGACAAGAAGATAAAGTTTGTGCTCCGCGAGGGTGCTACCTGGAAGAAGTGATAATTAAAAAAACAAAAACAGGGAAAAGATTTCGGGCGAATTGCTTGCACGAAATCTTTTTTTTTCATACTTTTGCAGTATAAATACCAAGAAGTGGGGATGGTGCGGTAGTATAAAGTATATTTTCCCCGTCCGTCTTTCCCTCATCCTAAGTATATTCCATTTATTAACAATAACACTAAATAGATTTTATGAAGAAGAAATTTGTTTGTACCGTATGCGGTTATGTTCACGAAGGTGAAACCGCTCCTGAGAAGTGTCCCCTCTGCAAGGCTCCCGCCGCTAAGTTCAAGGAAATGGACGATGCTGCCAATGCTGACTTCGCTACCAAACATGTACTGGGCGCTGCCCGCAATGAGGATGCCTCTGAAGAGATGATTAAAGACCTCGAAACCCACTTCAATGGTGAGTGCTGCGAGGTGGGTATGTATCTCGCTATGAGCCGTCAGGCTGATCGTGAGGGTTATCCTGAAATCGCTGAGGCTTACAAGCGTTACGCCTTTGAGGAGGCTGAGCATGCATCTAAGTTTGCCGAACTGCTCGGTGATGTACTGAAGGACACCAAGAGCAACCTCGAGGCTCGCATCGCTGCTGAGAAGGGTGCTTGTGAAGATAAGTTCCGTATTGCCAAGAACGCTAAGGCTGCAGGTATGGATGCCACTCATGACACCGTACACGAGATGGCCAAGGATGAGGCTCGCCACTGCGCCGGTTTCATGGGACTCTATGAGCGCTACTTCGGCAAGAAATAAGGAATCAGCCTTACAATAAAATCAAACAAAAGCCGTTTTATCTATATGATGAAACGGCTTTTTATATACTTTCAACTGCTCGCACTGACAGCGGCGGCCTTTACGGCCTGTACCGACAATGATGAATTTAGTACTAACCCCTCGCGGAGACTATCCTTCTCTACCGACACCGTGAGCATGGACACCCTCTTCAGCAGCGTCCCATCGAGTACACGATCCTTCTGGGTCTACAACAAGAGCAACTACGGATTGAGGTTGCAACAGGTGAGACTCGAAAAGGGCAATCAGACTGGATTCAGAGTGAACGTCGACGGTACGTATCTCGACAATACCACGGGAAGCCAGGTGGCGTGGCTTGATGTGAGAAAGGGAGACAGCATCCGCGTGTTCGTGGAACTCACCTCCAAATGGAACGGAGGTGAAGAGCCCCAACTCGTTGAGGACAACCTGGTGTTCCTGCTCGAAAGCGGTACGGAACAGAAGGTGAACCTCAGAGCCTACTCCTGGGATGCCAAGCTCTGTCATCATCTCATTGTCAGCCACGACTCGGTTATTGTCTCCCCACAGCCGATGGTTATCTATGGCGGACTGCGTGTAGACAGTGGTGCCACACTCACAATCAAGGCTCCAACTACCCTTTATTTCCATGCGGATGCCGGACTGGATGTCTACGGACGGCTCGTGGTGCAGGGCAACGATGGGTTGGGGGGCAGTGTGGTGATGCGGGGCGACAGAACCGACCGCATGTTCGACTATCTGCCCTACGACCGTGTGAGCGGACAGTGGAAGGGCATCCGCTTCCATGCGTCCTCTACCGGCAACACTCTCTACAACCTCGATCTGCATAGTGCCACTGATGGTATCGTGGTCGATTCGGCAGCCTACGACTCACTCCACTACCGTCTGGCTATGGAGAATGTGACCATCCATAATTGCAAGGGCTATGGTTTGGCGGCCTATAACGCCAACTTCTGGATGGCCAACTGCCAAATCAGCAATACGCTCAACGATTGTCTGGCCGTTTTTGGAGGTAGTGCCCTCGTGCTCTATACCACACTGGCCCAGTTCTATCCCTTTGATGCCGACCGTGGTGCGGCACTGCGTTTCACTAACTATGTGGACGACCAGCCCTATCCGCTCCATCAGATGGCCTGTCTCAACTCCCTTGTCACAGGCTATGCCGACGATGTGGTGATGGGCGATACCAAGGATTCCACTACGCTCTTCAACTATTATTTTGCCAACTGTCTTCTGCGCACGCCTGCGATTGAGGACTCGGTGCAGTTGAAACTCTTCTCTGGTGTCCTCTTCGAGTCGCCGAAGGATACGGTGCAGGGCGCTGCCCATTTCGTGCTCGTGGATGCCAACCTCCAGGACTATGACTTCCACCTCGACTCCCTCTCAACGGCGAGAGCCAAGGCACAGCCCATCCTCCAAATCTATCCTTATAACAACGACCGAGACGGTAATCCGCGCGGCGATCTGCCCGACATCGGCTGCTATCAGTATTGTCCCGAAATCAAGAGTGAGTGACCCCCTCCTCACACTGGCATAACAATCGGCCTGTACATTTGAAATCAGTTTCAACATCATATCTGTTGCATGGAAACTGGTTTCAATCGTACAGGCCGATTGGTTGAGGAAGGTAGCGGATAGGACCGCCGGGGTAATTATCGGTTGATGCGTTTCACCGTGATCAGGCTGCCGTCTCTCTTCAGACCTTGCTCAATCAGGATGCCACGGCTGTTGGGACTAACCGTTTGGCCGGCGAGATTGCGACAGACGATACGTATGGTTTCGCTGTCAGAGGGGGGCACGCTGCTGATGGCTGTTGCATCGGAGGCTGCCTTGCGCAGTTGCGCATGTACATAATAGTAAGCGGGTTTTGCCTGCAACTGGCTGTCCCAGAGCAATGGTTGGTTCTGTCGCCATGAATAGTGGTCGGCAAGTCCCCATATCAGCATCGACGGACAGTTGGCGTTGCGCAGGAAGACACGTGTGATGGCAGCATACTCCTTAGCCTGTGTCTCCAGTGCTTCGGCGGCGTATGGATTGGCCAGTGCGATATCCAGTTCGGTGATGATGCAGTTGAGACCCAGTTCGGCATAGCGGCGGATATTCTTTTCCAGTTTCAGCGTGTCCACCTCACCCGTGGTGAAATGGCATTGCAGTCCGCAGCCGTCGATGGGTATGCCTGATTTCTGCAGGCGCTTCACCAGGTTGAAATAGGCTTCCGACTTGGCTCCGCCCATCATTTCTGCACCATACTCATTGATGTAGAGTTTGGCCGTGGGGTCAACCTGGTGGGCCCAGACAAAGGCCGAATCGATGAAGTCTTCACCGATGTAGGTGTTCCAGATGGAGGGGCGCAGTTTGTAGGCATCTGGCTGGGTGCGCACAATGCTTTGGTCATCGTCGAGCACCTCGTTCACCACATCCCACTCACGGATGCGTCCCTTGTAGTTGCCTGCCACGTTCCGGATATGGTTCTTCAGGATGTCGAGGAGTTCCTCCCGGCTGTAGTTATGGTTGTTCTTCTTGCCGTCTTCGCTCACCCAGCCAGGCACCTGGGAGTGCCATGCCAGCGTGTGGCCGCGCACCTCCTGGCCACAGCGGTCGGCAAGTGCCATCACTGCATCCGATCCTCCATAGTTGAACTCGTTGCGCTTGGGTTCCGTAGCGTCAAACTTCATTTCATTCTCGCCTACTACGAGGTTGAACTCTGCACCCACGATGGCTGCCGGACCCTCGGTACTGCTGCAGTCATAGCGGTAGGAGGCGGCTGCCACACCTATCCATTTGCCCAGTTTCTGGGCATAACTGCGCAGGGGAGTGGGGTCGTTCAGGTCTTCGCTCACATCCTCATCCGGGTATCCGTTGTCGATGGCTTCCTCCTCCTCATCGTCGGTGGTGTCTCCCTGTCCGCTGTAGTCGAGTGAGGTGATGCGTGCCACCACCCTGAAACTGCCGTCAGCGTCGGTCAGTTGGTCCACCTGCCACGTATAGGCTTTGGGATAGCGGATGGTGAGGCTCCAGTCTGGTGATGGTTTGGAAGTGGCGCGGAGCAGGATGAACTCGTCGCCCACCTTCAGTTGGCTGTCGGCACTGGTGGCGATGGTCAGACGGGGTTGACGTTCTGACTCTTCGAAATCCTGGGTTTTGGTGTTGAGCAGCAGTTTGCCCTCAATGATCAGCTGACTGTAGGTGGAGGCATCCAGGATGGGACAGATAATTTGGGCTTCGGGGTGCAGTGTCACGCTCACGGCTGTGCCAGGAACACTCGTGTTCATCAAGCGTAGGGTGCCAGGCTTTCCGTCGCCGGCTTTCACCTGGCCGTATACCTCGGTAGTGCAGCCGATGGTTCCCCATCCGCCCAGTGTGGCTCCCTTGAACACGGTGAGGGTACCCGCCGTTCCTGTGGCTCCTGTCAGTTTGCCGCTGATGGTAGCCTCTGCATCATTGTTGGCCATCAGGCTTCCCTCCAGGATGCGGATGCCCGCATCGATGCTGTTGTTGCTGCCCGTAATGCGGTAGCAGCCCTTGCCTTCCTTGATAAGTCCCACCTTGTTGCCCTGGGTGCTCGAGGCTATCAGTCCGGCCAGGGTGGCATCGGTGTTCCGGGCACCGATGATATAATAAGAGGTGGCTGTGCTTTTCTTGTAGTAGCCACTCAGCTGACTGCCCTCCAAGGTCTGCAGTTCACCGATGCGGATGCCGCGTGTACCTGATTCCACGGCCAGCGTTGCACCGGGATGCAGCGTCAGTTTCTTGTCGGCAAAGATCCGGTTATAGTTTGAGCCGTTGATGTTTTCAGGCTGGAAGGTCCCGCTGCTGAGAATCAGTCCGTAGAAGCCACAACTGCCCACCATCTCCTTGTAGGGATAGAGGTTCACATCGCCCTTCATCAGGGCCCAGTCGGGGTAGGTGGCACCCTTGCTCGATGCCGTTCCGAGGTAGCTGCGCTCGCCGCCCGAGTGGATGTTGAGTGTGCCTTCGCCCATCACCTGTCCCGTCCATTCGGTATAGCGTGAGGTGAGCACGTTCAGACTCTGTCCGGCAGGGATATAGATGTCGCTGTCGATGGTCTTGTAGGAACTGGAGATGTTGTTCTCGCAGTAGTCGAGCGTGCCCCCGTCTTCGGCACTGATGCAGTCGTCGTAGGGACCCACCAGTTCGATGTCGTCGATATAATAGTCGGAATTGTTGTGGTGGATGCCCAGTCGCAGCCGGTCGGAACTGTTGTCATCCTCCACGGCCTTCAAGGCATAGTTACGTGTCTGCCAAACGCCGATGCTGCCCTGATCGGGATAGCCCTCGTCGCGGTAGAGTTCCTGTGTTCCGATGAAGGCAGCAAACTGTTTCCAGTTGTCGGCATCCGTCTGGCTGCGGTAGAGTTTGTAGCGCAGGGTAGGGTAACGCTTGGTGATGGCACTCCCGCGGAGGTCTGTGGGGAGGGTAAACTCGGGATGGCAGCACCAGTCCTTCAGTTGGATATGCAGCACTTTGTTGTTGGGATTGCCGGGGTCTTGCTCCACTGTGGCCACGGAACTGATGTCGCCGCCGTAGAGATGCCACATTGGCCAGACGGTACCAATCTCATAGTCCTCAAAATTGCAGACCGTGAGGGGTACGGCATTGGCGGAACCTGTTGCCAGAATGCCCAGCAATAAGGTAATGGATAGTTTTTTCTTCATGACGATAAGGATAGAAGTTCGGTTATTAGTTTCGGATTATAGCTGCAAAATTACATTTTTTTTCTGAGAATATTCCGCTTTTTCTCAACAATTCTTTATACCTTTGCAGCCGATTTGCCAAAAGGCAAAGTGTTTTTATCAAATTATCATGAAGTACAACAACATTTCCAACAGGCGCCAGCCCATGGTGTTCCGCCGTTTCGGACGCAAGGGCTATTCGCTGTTTGCCTGTCTCGGACGCGAGGTGCTTATCGGAACCCTCAGCGTGGCCACACTCACCTATGCCAAGGCCGACGGTGTGAGTGTTGAACCGCTGACCGCTGACACCATCGCTACCAAGACCGACCGCGAACTGACGCTCGACGAGGTGAGCATCACCGGCACGAGGGCGCCCCTGACCCAGAGTCAGGCTGTGAGAATGGTAACCGTACTGGATCGCAGCGACATTCAGGCTGCACCGGTACAAAGTGTCAATGACTTGCTCAAGTATGTGGCTGGAGTGGATGTCAGACAAAGGGGACCCATTGGTGCCCAGACTGACGTCAGCATCCGTGGAGGCAACTATGAGCAAGTAGTTATTCTGCTCAACGGCATCAACATCTGTGACCCACAGACTGGACACAATGCCTTTGACTTTCCCGTAGACCTTACTGAGATTGAGCGCATCGAGGTGCTGGAGGGTCCGGCAGGACGAGTGTATGGTACCTCGTCGATGCTCGGTGCCATCAACATCGTGACCAAGACTCCCGACACCACCAGTGCCGATGTGCATTTGGAGGGAGGCTCCTTCGGCTATCTCAGTGCAGGGGCAAGAGCCAATGTGGCCAAAGGGGCATGGAACAACCAGCTCTCGGCCTCCTATACCCGAAGCGATGGCTACAGCCGTAACAAGGAAGGAGGGCTCAATGCCGACTATGAGGGTGCCAAGGCTTTCTGGCAAGGCAACTACCGTGACGAATGGGTCAAGGCGAGATGGCATGCCGGACTGAGTGTCAAAGGATATGGATCCAACACCTTCTATGGTGCCAATTGGGATGACCAGTATGAGCATACGTTCAAGACTTACTCCGCCCTGCAGGCTGAGAATGTCAAGGGAGCATTGCATCTCAAGGGAAGCGTCTACTGGAACCACAGTGAAGACCGCTTTGAACTCTATCGCGGAGCACCCGACAAGGTGGCCTACAACTATCACCGTTGCGAGGTAACGGGTGTCAACGTCAATGCCTATTTCGACTGGCTGGCCGGACGCACCTCGATAGGTGCGGAACTGCGCAACGAGGACTTGCTCAGTGGCAACCTTGGCGAACCGCTCGACCATCCCCATCACATCAGCGGTACCGAACGTTATTACACCAACGGCATCAACCGGACCAACATCAGTCTGATGGCCGAACACAATATTATCCTCCACCGGCTTTCTGTTTCGGCAGGTCTGGTGGCTGTGAAGAACTCGTGGAACGGAATGAACATGAAGGTCTATCCCGGTGTGGATGCCAGCCTGAAACTAACTGAGGCATGGAAACTCTTTGCCTCCTGGAACACCTCGCTGCGTATGCCCTCATTCACCGAACTCTATTATTCCGTCGGTGGCCACAAGGCCGACAAATATCTCATGCCCGAGGAACTGTCGTCGGTAGAGGCGGGTGTGAAATATGCCGGCATGGGTCTGACGCTTTCTGCCTCGTTCTTTCAGAATCATTGCGAGAACCTGATTGATTGGGTGCGGCGTACCGATGAAGGTGCCGATGCTCCCTGGCAGTCGGTCAACATGAACGAGATTGATGCCACAGGATGGAAGGCCGATGCCACTATTGACTTGCAGCAACTCTTGCCCGCCCAACATCTGTTGCAGCGCTTCTCGCTGGCCTATACCTATCTCGACCAGGACAAGAAGGTGGATGAGCATCTGCAGAGCAAATACACCCTGGAGTATCTGCGGCACAAACTCGTGGCCGGACTGCAACTCTCCCTTTGGAGACAACTCGGTCTTGGCATCCACTATCGCTTTCAGGAGCGCACGGGCACTTATACGGATACCGAAGGGTCCATCCGTTCCTATCAGCCCTATGCTCTGCTGGATGCACGTCTCTCCTGGCAGGCACCTCGCTACAGTTGCTACGTAGAGGCCAATAACCTGTTGGACAAGAACTACGTGGATTATGGCAATGTGGAGCAGCCTGGATGCTGGATCATTGCCGGAGTGTCTTACCATTTCTGACGTAATCGGAAAAAACAATAGCGTGTATCAACAATAATAAGAGTAATAATAAGGAGTAATAATAAGGAACATTTCTTCCTTGTTATTACTCCTTTTGACAAAAACGCCAACCCTCGATAATTATCCTTATAACCTTGGGAGTTGAGAGAAAACACCTGAATGAAGATTTGGCTCCTCATTTGAAATGATGTATTCAATTATTTCGTCTCTCCCTCTTTCTTGAGTTTGAATGAATTTTCGATGCTGTTCACCTCTTCGGCGAAAGCCTTGTCCACTTTCAGACGTTTCTCGATGGTAGAGCAACTGTGGATGACCGTGCTGTGGTCGCGGTTGCCAATGAGTTGGCCGATACGTGAGGCCGGCATCTTGGTGTATTTCTGAGCGAAGAACATAGACACCTGACGGGCGAGAGCGATGTCGCGTTTCCGGCTTCGGCTCATTACATTCTGTACGGTTACTCCAAAATGGTTGCACACTTTTTCGAGGATGTCATCAACGGTGAGCGGCCTGTTATCCACTTTTACGGCACGCTTAATGACACGTTCAGCCAGTCGCATGTCTATATTGCAGTTGTACACCACCGAATAGGCAAGTAGCGAGTTGATTACCCCTTCCAAGTCGCGCACACTTCCGTTTGCAGTTTCTGCTATAAAACCTATCACATCTATTGGAATCTTCAAACCGTCGCGGCGGCATTTGCTATTGAGAATATCGATACAGAGCTGAGAGTTGGGTTTTTCCAATTCGGCAATCAAGCCACAGCTGAAACGAGTGAGCAGACGATCTTTCATACCTTGCAGTTCCACTGGTGGGCGGTCACTGGCCAGGATAATCTGCTTGCCATTACGGAAGAGATGGTTGAAGATATGGAAGAATGTGTCGAGTGTACGCTGCGCTGTAGCCCACTCCTGGATATCATCCACAATCAGTACATCAATGGACTGGTAAAAGTTGATGAAATCATTGGTGCGGTTCTGGCGCACGGCATCTGTAAATTGAACCTGAAAGAGTCGAGCACTTACATAGAGGACGCGCTTGCGTGGATAGACCTCTTTGCAACGTACGCCGATGGCATTGATGAGATGTGTTTTTCCACATCCCGATGGACCATAGATGAAGAAGGGATTGAAGGTGCTCTTTCCTGGATGTTCTGCTATCGACACACCTACGGTTCGTGGCAGTTTGTTGCTGGTACCCTCCAAGTAGTTTTGGAAAGTCTTGCGGATGTCGAGTTGGGGATTGAGGTCTGCCATCGGTGCGCTCTCCTGTGTGGGCGATGGGGTATAGGCCGATGCGGTGTTGGCCGATGCGCTTGCCATGTTCCGTGGCTCGGCTTTGACGCTGTTTGGGATGGCAGGCGGACAGTCTGTTTCTACCTGTTGGGAGATATTGTTGGTTTTGTCCACCACTACACGATAACTTAAGATGACACCTGGCCCGAAGCATCGTCCAAGCACGTTGCGTATCAGCCCCACATAGTTCTGTTCCAGATACTCATAGACGTAGAGACTGGGTACCTGCACTAAAAGAGTCTTCTTCTCTTCAGAAAAAGACTCGAATACAATCGGTGCAAACCATGTTTTATAGGGTTGCTCAGAGACATTCTGCTTGATGAGTGTCAGGCATTCGTCCCAAAGCGCTTTGTATTTGTTGGTCATCTTATTAGGTTTTGGGAATGCAAATTTCGCTTATTTTTTTGAATTGAGCAAATTTTAGGCTTCAAAAATGAATGGCAGATTCCAAAAAGATGGAATTTCGTCTGAGATATTTACCATTCCATCATTTTCAGAACCTGCCATTCTGGCTGATAAGCCTCTGTGTGGGCTTGTTATTTGTCTTTCTTGCCGAAAATCGAGAAGTGGACGTATCGTTTCGGATGTAATCTGAGATCCTTTAGCAGTGAGTCTGCGCTACCCATGGTTGCAGTCAGGTTGCGATAGAAACCTGGGTCATGCATCAGCAGTCCGAGCGAACTATCATCGCTGTTGAGTTGCGCTGTGAGTTTCTCCACATTGCTGAGCGTTGCGTTCACCTTAGCCATCGTCGTTTCAACATCTATCTGGTTGAGTTTGTCACTCATGCCTATAGCATTGTCAAGTATGCGGTTGGTCTTGTCCATCATTCCCGGCAGTTGCTGATTGAGTTGGGCAGTCATGCTGTTGATGTCATGGGTGGTGGTCACAAGGTTGGCTGTGATGTTATCGACATTGTGCAACGAGTTGGCGATGGCGGGGTCTGCCAGGAGTGTATTCAGACTGGTGAGGATGCTGTCAAGTTTGGGAATCATTCGCTCGATGGTGGGCATCATGGTAGCAGCCTTTTCCATCAGACCGTTGCTCTGCCCTCCTTGTATGGTATCTCCTGCATGAAGGTGTTGTAGCGGGTGGTTGGAAAGGATGAGGTTCATCTTCACATTGCCCATGAAGTCTGAAGATATTTCAGCGTGTGATCCCACAGGCACCTGCATCTCCCTATTGAGGTCGATTTCTGCAACAATGCCATTGTTGTCTGCATAATTGTACTGAATGCCTCTCACCACACCTACCTTATAGCCGTTGGCATAGACGGGACTGGATGCAGAGAGTCCGCTGATATCTTGGAAATTCACGTAATAGATATTGCTGTTTGAGAAAGCGTTCAGTCCCTTGAGGAACTGGAGTCCGATGAACAGCACTACAATTCCAGCTACAGCCACAAGTGCTATCTGTACTTCCTTAGTGAAAAATTTCTTCATGTTTATTGTTTCTGTTTGTTACGCTTGAATTCTTGAATGGCCTCATTCACATTCATTTTCTGTCCGTTCTTGAAGGCGATAATGAAAGCTTGCGGAAACTTGGCCAGTAGCGACTTGCGCAGCCTGTAGATGGCATTGTAGTCGCATGAAGCGCCGCATGTGTATTTTGTCATACCGTTCTCTTCATAGCTGTCGGCATCATGCTGTCCCTTGAGCTGGGAATCGTTGGCTTTTAGCTTTGTATAACTGGCAAGTATCTGAACCTTGAATACGGGCTTGTCCTCCTTGTCTGTAGGATCTGCCACGGGCTTCTCTGTTGCAGCCTCTACAGCCATGCAGTCGTTCTTTCTGCTGTCTTCTCGTTTCTCTGGTTCCGTTTTCACTTCTGCTCTTTGCGACTGGTCTTTTGAGGCAGATTCGTCCTTTTTGGCTGGCTCATCTGCCTTGCCTGGTTGCTCCTTTGGTGCTGTTTCGTTGCTCTGTCCCTGCACTGCCGTCTGGTCATTGTCGTTTTTGGGACGATAGGGAACGGTGATGCGCTTGTCATATTTGCGCTTGTACTCGACGAATGCCTGATAGATGCCTTTACCCAAATTGTTCACTCCATTCTCAGAGTTGAGATAGTTTTCTTCTTCGGGTGTGGTGATGAATCCCAGTTCAATGAGGCAGCTTGGCATGGATGTCTCCCTGAGCACAAGGAATCCGGCCTGCTTCACTCCTTTGTTGACGCGTCCGGTTGTGGTACAAGTCTTGTTTTGCACCAATCGGGCGAGTTCAACGCTTTGTGCCATATTCTTGTCTTGCAGGAACTCGAACATAATATAGCTTTCCGATGATCGGGGGTCAAATCCCTCGTAGTGTTGCTGGTAGTCTTTCTCAATGAGGATTACCGAGTTCTCGCGCTTGGCCACATCGAAGTTGTCATCCACCCGGTGCATACCGAGAGTGTAGGTCTCCAGCCCGCGGCTTCTCTTGCCTTTGGGCAGAGCATTGGTGTGGATAGAGACAAACAGGTCTGCTTTGTTGCGGTTGGCAATATGTGCCCGTTCATGCAGTGGCACAAACACATCAGTCTTGCGTGTATACACCACTTTCACATCAGGACAGTTGCGCTCTACCAGTCTGCCGAAGGCAAGTGCCACTTTCAGGTTGATGTTTTTCTCTTTCGAGAAATTGCCCAGTGCTCCTGCATCATTACCCCCATGGCCGGGATCTATGACCAGTGTGAAACGGTCGTTGGCGGCCTGTAGTAGTAATGCCCAACCCAAGGTCAGACAGAGAGCCAAGGTTCTCTTCGTCCAGCTTCTGATTGCTTTCATCTTGCAAAATTACGTTATTTCCGACAAAAACTCACTATTCTTCCAAAGTTTTTATTATTTATTAATGATTCACCTATTCCTGCTGATTGGTTTTACTGGTTTGTCGTTTCCATTCCAGTTCAACTCCAGCTCCCTGACAGTCTGCTCCCATGGGCGGATTACATTTGGTGATGTGAAGGTGGAATCCTTGAGTTTGAGGAAATTCATCCAGCAATCGTTTGGCGATGCGACCTGCCACATGTTCCAGCAAATTCGATGCGATGCCCATTTCTTCACGGATGAGTTGGCATAGTTGTCCATAGTCGAGCGTATGTTCCAACTGGTCCGTTTCCATGGCTGTCTGAAAGGGGTATTCCACACGTATACTCACCAAGTATTCGCCTCCCACCGTGCGCTCTTGTGGGAGCGCACCATGGAAGGCGTATACTTTGAGTTGGTCTATATATATATTGGTGTTCACGATTCTGTTTTCATCTTTTGTTTGTTATCCGTCCTACTGGTTTCCATTGGTCTGTTCCAGTCTGGCTGTCCTGTTATCCACAACGGCTGGCTCCGCAGTTTTTGCAGATGAGACAACCCTCCTGATAGACCAGTGTTTCTTGTCCGCAGTTGGGGCATTTCTGTCCCTTGGCTTCAGTGCCGTCAGTGATATATTTTTTCAAAGCTCGTTCCACACCATTTTTCCAGGTGTTGATGCTCTCACTCTTGAGCTGTAGCGATCCTACGAGTTTGATGACGTGGGCAATGGGCATACGGTAACGCAACACGCCGCTGATGAGCTTGGCGTAGTTCCAGTATTCAGGATTGAATTTCTCGCTCAGTCCCTCCACTGTGGTCTTATAGCCGCGCTTGTTCTCAAACTGGAAGTCGTAGCGGTGTTTCCCGCTGGCATCGGTCTGCTTGATAATCTTGCCCTTGGTGACAGTCTTGGGCAGTACAATACCTTCTTCGTCATCCTGCAGTCCGGTGAATATTTCGTAGGGATAGCCTTGGAGCAGTCCTACGAAGGCCACCCATTTCTCCTTGTTATTTTGGAAACGAACAACGTCGCATTCCAGTTCCTTGGGTCTTACTTCCGTAACCTCAGGATGTTTGCAGGGAATCGTGTCCTTGGCTGTGTTCTCCTTTTCTTTTTTCTTGGGAACCGAAATCATAACGCCCGAACGGGATCCGTCACGGTAGATGGTGCATCCCTTGCATCCCGACCGCCAAGCCTCCACGTACAGCTTGTTCACGAGTTCCTCGTCTACATCAGCGGGGAGGTTGACGGTGACGCTGATACTGTGGTCTACCCACTTCTGGATGGCTCCCTGCATTCTCACCTTCATGAGCCAGTCCACATCGTTGGCAGTTGCCTTAAAGTAGGGAGATTTGGCTACGAGCTGATCTATCTCGTCCTGTCTGTATCGTTTTTGGGTGTCGATACCGTTCTCTTCCATCCACTTCAGGAATTTGTTGTGGTAAACGATATACTCCTCGAACGAGTCGCCCACCTCGTCCACATAGTCTACATGGACAGCCTCATCTCCGGGATTCACCTTGCGACGTCTGAGGTATACAGGCATGAACACGGGTTCAATGCCGCTGGTGGTTTGGGTCATCAGACTGGTGGTTCCGGTGGGTGCAATGGTCAGACAGGCAATGTTGCGTCGGCCGTATTTCACCATCCGCTCATACAGGGCGGGGTCAGCCTCGCGCAGGCGCTGGATGAAGGGGTTTCCCGCTTCGCGTTCGGCATCATAGATAGCAAAGGCTCCGCGTTCTTCGGCCATGGTGACCGACGAACTGTAGGCATTCAGGGCAAGGGTCTTGTGTACATTCACGGAGAAGTCGGTGGCTTCTTGTGTACCGTAACGTAGGTTCATGGCGGCAATCATGTCGCCCTCGGCGGTAATACCTACACCGGTGCGGCGTCCCATGCCACTCTTGCGTTTGATTTTCTCCCAAAGGTGTCGTTCCGAACCTTTCACCTCATCGCTTTGAGGGTCTTGTTCTATCTTCTCCATGATGAGGTCAATCTTCTCCAGTTCCAGGTCTACAATGTCGTCCATGATACGTTGGGCGGCTGCCACATGCTTCTTGAACAATTCATAGTCGAAATAAGCATTGGGGGTGAAGGGATTCACCACGTAGGAGTATAGGTTGATGCTGAGCAGACGGCAGGAGTCGTAGGGACAGAGGGGTATTTCACCGCAGGGGTTGGTCGACACCGTACGGAAGCCCAGGTCGGCATAGCAGTCGGGTATGCTTTCGCGGATGATGGTGTCCCAGAAAAGCACTCCGGGCTCAGCACTCTTCCATGCATTGTGTACAATCTTCTCCCACAGAGCCTTGGCGTTGATCTCCTTGGTGTAGAGAGGGGTGTCACCCTTGATGGGGAACTGTTGGGTATACTTCCTGCCGTTGACAGCGGCTTCCATAAATTCGTCATCAATCTTCACCGATACGTTGGCACCGGTCACCTTCCCCTCGGTCATCTTTGCATCAATAAATGCTTCACTGTCGGGATGCTTGATGCTGACAGAGAGCATGAGGGCACCCCGGCGTCCGTCTTGTGCCACCTCGCGTGTCGAGTTGCTGTAGCGCTCCATGAATGGCACGAGACCGGTAGAGGTCAGGGCCGAGTTGTTTACGGGAGAGCCCTTCGGACGGATATGGCTCAGGTCGTGGCCCACGCCACCGCGTCGTTTCATCAGCTGCACCTGCTCTTCGTCAATACGCATGATGGCTCCATAGGAGTCGGCATTGCCGTCGAGTCCTATCACGAAACAGTTGCTCAAGGAAGCAATCTGGTGGTTGTTACCGATACCAGTCATCGGGCTGCCGGCAGGAACGATGTAGCGGAAATGGTCGAGCAGGGCAAAAACCTCTTCGGCCGACATGGGGTTGGGGTATTTCTGCTCAATGCGGGCAATCTCGTTGGCAAGACGCCAGTGCATGTCTGTTGGCGATTGCTCATAAATGTTTCCGAAACTGTCCTTCATGGCATATTTGTTCACCCAGACACGGGCTGCCAATTCGTCTCCCTCGAAGTAATCAAGCGAGGCTTTCAGGGCCTCTTCATGTGTGTACGTTTGCTTGGTATTCATGATCTTGTTTTAAATAGCGGTGCAAAGTTAGTAACAAAAAATGAAACAACACTTGTTTTTTTTGAAAACTTTTTCAAAAAAAACTATGATAAAGTTCTCCAAAAAAGACAACTTTATCATAGTCACAGAGATAGATGCTACTGATGGAGTTATGCTTTATCAGGCAGGCTTATCCCACCATCCATTGGGCCAGCAGATAGCCTCCGGTGAGCAGCCAAAGTTGCAAAACCAGTGCCAGTACGAAGGGTTTTGCACCTGCCTTCTTGAACTTTTCGATGCTCGTCTCTGCTCCAAGGGCAGTCATGGCCATCGTGAGCAGGAAGGTGTCGAAGGTGTTGATAAACGAGACAACTGACTCGGGCAGCAGGTCGAATGAGTTGAACGCGATGACCACCAGGAAGAGAATGGCAAACCAGGGGATGTTGATTTTTCCCTTCTCGCCCTCGCTGCCATTCGCGGCAGCAGCCTTGGCCACAGCCCATGTGATAATCAGCAGCACCGGAACCAGCATCATCACCCTGATCATCTTCACGATGATGGCAATGCTGGCCACCTCGTCGCCCATGGCATTGCCCGCACCCACCACGTGGGCCACCTCATGGATGGTGCTTCCGGCATAGATTCCCATCTGCTCGGGACTGAGGGCGAAGATACCGTTGCGGTAGAGAATGGGGTAGAGGAACATCGAGAGGGTTCCGAAGATAACCACTGTAGATACCGCTACGGCAGTCTTGTAGGGTTTGGTGCGGATGGCCGATTCGGCTCCCAATACGGCAGCGGCACCGCAGATGGCACTACCCACAGAGGTGAGCAGCGTGATGCCGCGGTCCATCTTCATCAGCCGGCCGATGAGCATGCCCAGACCGATGGTACCGCCCACAATGATGGCATCGATGATGACGGCGGGGATGCCCACGGCGGTCACATCCTGGAAGGTGAGGCGGAAACCATAGAGGATGATGCCGAAGCGCAGGACACGCTTCGAGCAGAACTGGATGCCGGGAACCCATGTCTCGGGCAGATTGTTGCGCAACGAGTTGGCATAGAGCATACCAAGGATGATGCCGACAATCATCGGACTGAACGAAAGGCTTTTCACAAAATCCATGTCGCCGATGTAGAAGGCGGCACAGGAGAACAAGGTGATGAGCAGGATGCCATGAAGCATACTGCTTCTTGATTCGCTGATATTCATGCTATATAATATAATAGGTGTATATATAATAGGAAATCTGTATCGTGACAGACTGTCAATCCAGGAATCCCTGTCGTCTCAGCGCTTCCATCAGTCCTGCCGACATAGCCTCATTGTCTTTGCGGGTGTATCTCAGGTCGGTGAAAATCTGCGCGAGTGTCTCCTTGTTGTTGATCTCACAGAAGTGGCGGTTCTCCTCCAGTCCTTCCTTGTAGGTATAGTGGCGGTCGATGTCTGCGGCTGTATAGGCGTGGTAGTTCTCCTTGTGAACGAACGAATCTACCGCAAGCCGGTCGGTGAGCGGGGGTTGTTCGGCGGGCCAACCCAGGGTGAGCGTGGCAACAGGCATCACCAAGGCGGGCAACTGCAGCGCGTCGATAATCAGTTGTGGCATATAGACTGTCGTGCCGAGGAAACAGTAGCCCAGTCCCTGTTCCTCTGCCAGGTTGCAGAAGGTCTGTGTGAAGAGCAGGGCATCGGTGGCTGCATTCATGAAGGAGAGGAAATTATTGTAGCCCGGATGGGCTTTGCGCTGTTTGCACCAGGTGGTGGTGCGGTTGAAGTCGGCACAGATGGTAAGCACCACGGGTGCCTCCGTCACCATCGGCTGGTTGAAGTGGGCGGGAGCCAGTTTGGCCTTGCCTTCGGCCGATCGGGTCACCACCACGCTGTAGAGTTGCAGGTTACCCATGGTTTGGGTGCGTGAGGCGGTGGCGAGCAGTTCGTCGATCAGTTGGTCACTCACATCCTGCTGTGCATATTTCCGGATGGTCGTTCTTCTTTTTACGCTTTCGTTCATCATTGCTTTTTCGTTTATATCCGTATTGTAAATAATGTTTAGTGGCTGCCATGTCAGACCACGACGGCACACCTTTGACTTGCAAAATTAAAAAAACTCGCTGAACTGACCAAGCAAAACCCGAATTTTCTTCTTTTTGGGGTAGAAAATGGAAAATAAGGGTGCAACCGACAAACGCTTCGGAGAGTGTTGAAAAATAATATCTCTATTTGATGCTCATTTTTATCCAAACACACCTCGGTATCAGCTGCCAGAAAAAGACAAGCAGACGATAAAGCCAGTTGATGGTGATGACAGGCTTGCGTCGCTCAAGTCCATCCACTATGCTGACGGCAACTTTTCGTGCGTCGAGTTGCATGGGGAAATTGCTGCCCTCAATCAATGGGGTCTTGACAAATCCGGGTCTTACGTCAGTGATATGGATATTGCGTATGTTCCTGATACTCGTCAGTTGGCACAGGCATTCGAGATAATGGCTGGTGAATCGTTTTGAGGCGGAATATGCCGGTGCGGCTCCGAGGCCTTTTGTCCGTGATATGGAACTGATGACAGCTATCTGTCCATCCGTTTCGGGACGCTGTTCAAAATAGCGGAAGGCTTCGCCTACAAGTCTTGCCATACCGAGACAGTTGGTTTCGATGGTGGTCAACTCCTTGCCGGCATCGAGGGCGGTATTTTGATACCCGATACCAGAACTATGGAAATACAAGTCCATGCCTCCCAGTTTGCCGATGAGTTTATGTAGGCCGTCAACAGCCTCAGGGGTATTGACATCAATCACTTCGTATGCCACGACACCATCAATTTCGTCCGTCATCTTTGCAAGAATCTCTTCCCGTCTTCCAGCCACACCAATGCGCCATCCTCGACTTGCAAGGATTAGCGCTACCTCATAGCCGATGCCCGAGGTGGCTCCCATCACGATAGCTGAACGTTTTTTGTCCATAATCATTGTGTCTTTTTGATAGTTGTGTGCAAAATGTGTCTTGTGGCATTTTTTCCAATCCAATGGGCAAATATCAGATTCATTGCCATAAATATAATTCCCGCAACGCCCCATAGAAATAGTTCTACTCCGCTCATTGCATACCAAATGCTTTGCATGCCAAGGTATGAATAGGGTAGGAGGAGTACGGAGGTAATCAATCCAGGAACATAACTTCGCAGAATGATGGCCTGTATGATGTGAACTAACTGATGGAAAGAGAAGGCAATGAAGAGGGCAGACCATATTTCCATACAGTAGTTGCCTTGAATGAGCACATAACAAGTGCAAAGAATGAGGATGACAAATTCTTCCATAGCTGCTATGACGAATGATTGTGTGTCAAGAGAAGACAGATACTTGAATAATGGTTTTATTCTTGGGTATTTGTCTTCAAAGATATAGCGATGAGATAGCATCCAACGATGTTGTACTATTGCTTCCTCCGCATCATGCAAAATGAATGCGAGCGGAAATGGAAGGACTAAATATAATATACTTAATGCGCTCATATTTTTGGTGTTCAGAAATTGACAACCGATGTGTCAGAATTGAGCAACCACGTCTTTCCCACTTGGCGTGCGCCGTTGACGATTAGTGGTTTATGCCGTGGATTATTCTTCCATTCCAACAATTTATCGGTACTACATATAATCATTTAATTTACAAAGTTTTTATGTAAACCTCGTCCAGCCCCTCGCATTTACCGATCATCGAGGCGTAGGCATGCACTTTAGTAGTATGCTGTATGCGTTTCGGGTCGCCATTGTTATAGTCAATCATGGCGAGAGCCAATTCTTCAATTTTATTCATTGTCTTCGTATTGCTTTCAATTCTCCGTTATTGTCCACCCATGATCTATAATAAAACTATGGTGCTAAGATTATCTTAATCTTTTGATTTTTGTCAATCCGGCTGCTGCCCATCGTGGGCTTTCCATGCGCATTCTGTCAATTTCATATCGGTAAAAATAGCCTTAAAAGACGACTGTTCCGGAGAGCAGGCATATATGCCAAACCGAATCTTGCCTCCACCCTGATGCATGTGGCATACTCGCATCTGCGTGAAGCGAACACCGTCTTGCGAGCACTCGATGCAATAGTCGTCTTCTCTGCGCGAGAGCCTGTACCACATCGTCTTGACTTGGGCGGGAATTGCCGTTGTTGCCCAATCAGAATATCCGTTGTTGGTCACTACGCTTCCCAAATGCTGAAACTCTTCGTTTTCATACTCCACACTGCCCTTTAGCCAGTTGTCGCTGTCGAGGTAAAG
>JAEDMP010000038.1 GCA_016302965.1 Bacteroidaceae bacterium | reverse complement strand
TGCGAGAGATGCTTGCCTACTACAGCCAGCACTTCGAGTTCCATCACACCGTGGACGAACTCATCGAAATCATTAAGCCTTATTACGACAACTACTGCTTCTCAGAGGAAGCATACGGTGAGACCACCATGTACAACTCGAATATGGTGCTCTACTTCCTTTTCAAGTATATAGACAACCGCTGTCGTATTCCCAAGGACATACTTGACAATAACATCCGCGTGGACTACAACAAGCTGCGTATGCTCATCCGCAAGGACAAGGAGTTCAGGCATGATGCCTCCATCATACAGACCTTGGTGTCGAAAGGCTTCGTGATAGGAGAACTGAAGGAGGGATTCCCTGCTGAAGATATTGCCAAAGAGAACAATTTTGTCAGCCTGCTATACTATTTCGGCATGGTGACTATCGGAGGCATCTATCGCGGAAAACCGAAGTTTGTCATCCCCAACGAAGTGGTACGCGAACAGGTATATACTTATCTTCTTGACAACTACCACGAAAACCATCTTTACACCGACAGTGAGAAGATAAGTCTGTTAGAGGAGAACATGGCATACGACGGCGACTTCAAGCCTTTCTTCCAGTATATCGCCGACAGCATCTATACCTTTGCTGCCCAGCGCGACCGACAGAAGGGAGAGGCTTTCGTGCATGGCTATACCCTCGCCTTGACGAGCCAGTGCCGCTTCTATCGTCCCATCTCGGAACTTGACAACCAGAATGGTTATGCCGACGTATTCCTCTGTCCACGATACGAGATATTCACCGACATGGAGCACTCGTATATCATCGAACTGAAATACCTGAAGAGCCAAGCCACGGAGGCAGAAGTAAAGGCAGCCATCCAGCAGGCACAAGCCCAGGTGTGCCGCTACGCCGAGACCATGAACGCGAATGAACATATCGGACATACCACGCTCCACAAGGTCTATGTAGTATATAAAGGAGTGGAGATGCTGGCTTGTGACGAGATATAAAAGAGGGGTAGGGGACAACACTTGCTGTTGTTTTCGTTGTCAGAGTTATTAGAGTTGTCTTCGTTGTCTTTGTTGTCTTAGTTGTCTGATATATCAGGGTTATTAGAGTTGTCTGATATATCAGAACTATCAGAGTTGTCTGAGTTGTCGTTGCTCCTGTTTACCATTTCCTGGAGGCCAGCCGGTGTCGGAGGATGATGTACAGGCACGGGAAGAAACGGAAGGGCTTGAGGCTGCGGGGGATGAAACTGCGGTCGACCAGGTCGAGCAGTCGTACCAGTGTGCGGGCGATGATTCGCTTGTCGCGGTAGATGCGGCGGTAGTGGATGGTGTACCACAAAACGATATTGATGTTGGCACAGACGTTGGCCGACAGCTTGCTCCTCACGTCTCCCCGCGTTTGTCGGGCTGCCCGGGCGACGAGTTCGATGGAACGGCAACCCTGCAACAGTTTTCCGGTGGTCATCGTTGCCACACACGATGCACTGTTGCGGCGATAGAGATAGAGAAGGGTGTCCGTGGACACCAGCCGCTGGCAATGGAGCAATGCCTGGGTGATGAAGGCCCAGTCTTCCATAAACGACACTTGGGGCGGAAAACAGATGCCGTGGTCGGCAATCAGTCGCCGCGAGAGGAGATAGCCCCAGCAATAACCCTCCTTCATTTTGGTCAGGCGCACGATGGCCTCCTCGCCACTCATCCGCTCCATCGTGCAGGAGCTGCTCCGGTAATCGCTGCATGTGGCCTCCTGGGGCACCTCCGTATGGGCTGCTTTCACCATCTCGGCCTGGGTCTCCAGAGCCAGCTGCAGGACAGTGGAAAGGCTGCCTCCGACCAGCATGTCATCGGCATCGACAAAGGTGACATAATCGCCCGATGCCGCCTGCAGCGCCCTGTTGCGGGCACAAGCCACTCCCTGGTTCTCCTGACGGATGAGGTGGATATGGCCATGGCGGGCGGCATAGCCCGAGGCCACGGCAACGCTTTGGTCGGTGCTGCCGTCGTCCACGATGATGACCTCGTAATCAGACGGGGCAAGAGGCTGGGCAAGAATGCTGTCCAGGCAGGGTTTGATGAAGGGCTCGCAGTTGTAAAGCGGGATGATGACCGACAGGATGGGGTGCATGGCGATAAGGATTAGATGGGTGAACGGGTGATGACGATTTCCATTTGGTTTTTCCACGAGAGGTGTTCCACTGACGAACGGATAGTCGAAGGAGAGAGCGGCTGATGGTCGATGAAATCCAGAATCTGACGGATGCTGATGGGCGACTCGTCGGCCGGGGCCTTCAGGATATAGGGCTGGTAGTCGAAATCGCTGTCGTTTTCCGAGTAGATGAAGGGGATGCCACGGGCGGCATATTCGCGGTTCTTGAGGGTCTTGATGTCGGTGATGCCACTGCGGTGGCGCCCGAGGCTTCCGATGGCGAACACACACTGGTCGAACACCGCATCGAGCTGGGGTCCAAAGAGTTTTCCATGCTTGATGACATAGGGCATGATGTCGTAGAGCCGGGCTGTCTGTTCCACGGTGAGATAGCCGTTGCTCTCGGTGCCCCTGTCGTCTTCCCAGCCTACGACGTGGAAGTATACCCGACGTCCGTTGGGCTGCTGGCGGTAGTATTCGCCCAATCCCGCCACGAGCCGGTCGAACCCGTGCCAGTAGTGAATCTCGGCCACGGCAATGAGATGGACGTCGGCCTGGGGGTGGGGATGATGCAGGGGGATGGAGTCGAGGTCGATGCCGTTGCTGATGCAGACGGTGCGCTGGCCGAAGATTTGCGGCTCGTTGGAGAAGGTGACGAGGGCCTGCATCTCGGCGGCGAGTTGCCGGCGGAACAGCCGGTCGATATAAAGGGGCAGCCGGTAGCGCAGCGGATAGCCCCTGAACTCCTGGTCGTAGGGGTAGGTGGGAATCTCGGTCACACTTCGTATGCCGGCGCGGTTGAGCCTCCTGAACAGCCTGACGAGCACCGGGCTGGCATTCATGAAGCTGCGGGCATAGACCAGCCCGATGCCCTGCTCCACACAATAACGGTAGATGCAGCCGAGGTCGATCCGTGAGCGCAGGGCTGCCAGCCGTCCGCGGCCATAGTCTTGGATGATGCGTCCGTCGACATAGCGGCAGCGATGACCGTGGGCGTCAAAGTCGTAGTAGCAGAGATGCACTTCATGGCCGTTCTGCCGCAGTCCGTTCACCTGGTAGTGAATCTTCTTGCTGATGCCGCTCTCGTTTGAGAAGCCGTGATAGACGAGGAAAAGGATGTTCATGGCGGTCAATTCTTGATGGATAACAATGGATGGGCTCCCGGGGAATCAGAAGGGCAGACCCACCGCAAAATGGAAGGTGAAGTCTCGCCTGAGGCGGGGATGGAGGATGGGGTAGTGGTCGTGCTTGGTCTCGTAGGCGGGATTGATGGCTTTCATGCCCAGGTCGAAGCGCAGGATGAAGTAGTCGAAGTTGAAGCGGAAGCCCATGCCGTAGCCCATCGCTATCTGTTTCCAGAACTCGCCGGGTTGGAACTGGCCGCCGGGCTGGTCTTCGTAGTTTCGAAGGGTCCAGATGTTGCCCGCATCGATGAAGAGGGCTCCGTTGAGTTTCCAGAAGAGTTTGGTGCGGTATTCCAGGTTGATGTCGAGTTTCATGTCTCCGGTCTGGTTGATGAAGTCTATCTGCCCGTTGTTGCCCATGTATCTGCCTGGTCCGAGACTCCTCACGCTCCATCCTCTCACGCTGTTGGCACCGCCGGAGAAGTAGCGTTTCTCGAAAGGCAGGATATTGCTGTTGCCATAGGGATAGGCCACTCCCACACCGAGGTGGAAGACGAGGGTGTTGTGGTAGTCGATGCGGATGTTGCGTGTATAGTCGAGGTCGGCCTTGACATATTGGGCAAAGGCGATGTTGAACAGTTTGCGCTGTCCCAGCTCGTTCTTGTCGAAGCCCAGCAGCGGCGAACAGACCGACAGCAGGTTGCCTGCCGTCTCGATGTTGGTTTTCAGCGCATAGATGCCGTTGTTGTAGCTGAACCCGAATCCGAACTTCATGATGAACAGGTCTTCGTAGTTGTAGCGGAGGATGGCGTTGCGGTTGGTGTTGTCGTCGAGATAGTTTTCGCGGAAGGTCGACGAAATCCAGGGCATGAACACATAGTTGAGTTGCAGCAGGTCCATCTGGTAGCGGTCGTGATGGTTGGCGTCGTTCCATTTGTAGCGCCATGCCACCGAGAGCACTCGCCTGTGGTATTCGGGCCGGTTCTGCAGGTCGTAGAGCATCGACACCTCGGAGGTAGCGTTCATGCGTCGTTTGAATCCGTGTGAGAGGAAGGGGGTGATGAACCGTGGGAAAAGCAGTTTGGTCTCGATGCTGTATTCCTCGAAGTTCTCGTTGTTGTAGCCCTCCAGTCCTTTGATGGCCTCGAAGGCTCCTCTCAGCTCGATGCTCCACACCTCTGAACCGCGGAAGAGGTTGCGGTTCTCATAGGTGAGCGACGCGGCGGCACCCAGGTCGCCTGCGGTGTTGGTGCCCTCGGGTTGGAAACTGATGGTGCTGGGTTTGTTGGTGCTCACGAGCATCTCGCAGTCGAGGCTGTCGCCCGTGGCGGTCTCGCGGAAGTTGATGTTGGTATACTTCACCGCCTGCAGCCGTCCGAAACGGTTGTAGGTCTCGCGCAGGTCGTGGGCAGAGTAGGGTTTGCCGGGGGTGATGAACGTATTGTTGCGCAATACCGAGGGGCGCAGGTGAATGGTGTGGTCGTTCAGGTCGCCGCTGGCATAGTGGATGTTGCGGATGATGTATCGGTTGTGGTTGGAGCTCTGTTTCTGGTTGTTGACATATCGGTGGACAACCATCGTGAGGTCAACGAACTCCTGTCCGGCCACGGAGTCGGCCTGGAAGGTGATGAAATCCTTGTTGAATTTGTAATAGCCGTTGTTGGTGAGATAGGTGGTGATGCGTTTGCGTTCCGCATCGAGCACCTTCACGTCAAACTGCATGCCGGGCTTCAGCAGGCTGCGGTTGTCCTTCCACTGTTGCAGCATCTGTGCAATGAGGCTGTCCTGGACGATGCAGTCGATGTGGCGCAGATGATAGGCGGGTCCTGGGCTCAGCGTATAGATGACCTCCGTCTTGCGGCGTTTGCGCATGATGGTGTCGGCTCGCACGGAGGCTTGCAGGAATCCCTCGTTGTTGAGTTCCTGTATCAGGTTCACACAGGTCTGCTGCTGCAGGGTGGTGCTGTAGATGACGGGCGGCTCACCGATGGCCATGAGCGTGCGGTTGATCCATTTGCTGGTGTCGCGTCCGGCCAGCGAATAGACACCCAGTGGAATCTTCAACACTGAGAACCAGCGGGAGTTGGCCCGCTGTCTCACGTAGGCATTCATCTGGTTCAGGTTGATGCGCTGTTCGGGTTGGTCGTTCCTGACGGTCACTTTGTTGAGCAGCGACTCGCCCTCCGGAACAAATTTCGTGGTGGAGCAAGCCGTCGCCAGCAGGGTGGCCATCAGCAGGAATATGAGGTTTTTGAAGTGCATTTGTTATGAAATGTATTGCAAAGATAAAACTTTTTTGTAACTTTGCCGACAATTCGCGGAGATTTTTGTCGTTTATGGGATGCTTTTTTGTCATTCATGGGGCATTTTCAGGTGATGAGACTCTCTTTTAGTCGAAATAAACCAATCGAATAATCCTGTCAGATATGATCAGCAAGAACCAAATCAAATTCATTCGTTCGCTCGAATTGAGAAAAAACCGTCGCCAGTCAGGGCTTTTCATCGCCGAGGGGCCCAAGGTGGTTGGCGACCTCATGAAACGCCAGCTGCCTGCCTGGGTGGTAGCCACCCCTGAATGGCTGCAGGCCGAATGGGCTCCTGTGGCCGGCAACCGGAAGGACGTAGGCGAGGTGCAAGTGATGGAGGTGACGGAAGAGGAGTTGAAACGGGTGAGTTGCCTGCAGCATCCGCAGAAGGTGCTGGCACTGTTTGCCCTGCCCGATGCCGGAGACGAGGGGAATCGTGATGGGCTCATCGGTGACGACCGGCTGTTGCTGGCCCTCGACGGCGTGCAGGATCCGGGCAACATGGGCACCATCATCCGCATAGCCGATTGGTTTGGCATCGACACCATCCTCTGCAGTCCCGACACGGCCGATGCCTTCAATCCCAAAGTGGTACAGGCTACGATGGGCAGCATCGCCAGGGTAAGGCTCGTATATACCGACCTGGTCGCCTTTTGCAGGACATTGCCCGCCGACTATCCCGTCTACGGCACCCTGCTCGACGGGAGTGACATCTACCGCCAGCCGCTCACGGCCCATGGCATCATCGTCATGGGAAATGAGGGCAAGGGCATCTCGCCCGCGCTCCGCCAGTTGGTCAACAGACGGCTGCTGATACCCCAGTTTGGCGGAGCCGTAGGGGCGGAGAGTCTGAATGTGGCGATTGCCACTGCCATCACCTGTTCGGAATTCCGCAGGAGGCAGTGACGGTATCATCATCCGTCAGGGCTTTTTCTGTTTGATGACACTATAGGCTTTGTAGAGTCCCAGCTCGCCGGCTTTGCTCAGGTCGGCTATGCCCTCCTGGGTGCGGTTTGACTTCAGTCGGGCAATGCCCCGGTTGAAGAAGGCCTCGGCCAGATGCTGGTCGATGACGATGGCCCGCGTGTAATCCTCGATGGCATGGGCGAAGTCATTGCGCAGGGCATAGAGGTTGGCGCGGTTGTAGAAGAGATAGGGGTTCTGCGGGTCGATATGGATGGCATTGGTGATGTCGGCCAGTGCCTGGGTGTAGAGCAGGTTGCCGTCCTTGCCCTGCGACTGGTTGAAACGGCTCTGCCGCAAAGAGCAGACGGAACGCTGCCAGAGTGCCAGGACAAGGGCCGAGTCGCTCTGCAGACAGGCTCCCAGGTCGGCCGAGGCCTCCTCGTAGTTCTGTGTCACGGCATAGGCCACCCCTCGTTGCAGCAGCAAGGCCTGTAGCTCATTGTTGGCGGCTGTGGGCATCCGTGAGGAGAGGCTGTCAATCCATTCAAAATGGCGTCGGGTGTCCGACTCCGACAAACCGCCGGGGTCGCAGACGATGTAGAGTGGGTGCAGCCGTTTGTGTGCGGCATTGAAGGCATCCACGCGGCGGTTGTAGGGGATATAGGTCTTTACCTCGCTCACGTATGGCAGATAGGCCAGTTCATACATGGGCAGAAACTCCATGTTCACCTTTCGGTTCTGCACCTTTCCCCGGTAATCATTCTTGTATTCGTGCTCGTTCTCCTCCTGGTCGGCCACGACAATCTGGTTGTATTTGTCCATCTCTTCATCGTCGCTGCGTTTGCGCAGTTGGCTGCGGTCCATGCGCGGCTGCACCCCGTAGAGGTGTTTGTAGAGGCGGGCCTTGTAAACCTTGAACTCGTCTTCCTCGGCCTGTTTGGTCATGCCGAGTCGACGGTAGCAGCTGGCCCTGTTTTCCAGGCCGGTCCAGAAGTTGGGAAAGCGCTTGATGACCTTCGAGTAGTCGTTGATGGCCGCTCTCAGGTCGCCCGTCTTGTCGAGCAGCAAGGCTCTGTTGTAGAGGGCCATCAGGTTGTCGGGCTCCATCTTCAATACAAAGTCGAAATCGGTGATGGCACGGTTGTCATCGCCCACATGGGCCCGCAGCAGACCGCGGTTGTAGTGGCCCAGGAAATTGTTGGGGTCGAGGTCGAGCGCCGTGTCATAGTCGGCCATGGCTCCCCGGAGTTTGTTGATGTTCAGTCGGGCGAGTGCACGGTTGATGTAGTAGCCGGCCTGTTTGGGTTTCAGGTGGATGGCCTTGTCGAGATAGCCTTCGGCCTCTTTCCATTCCTTCTTGGCCAGACTGATGGATGCCCGTTGCGACCATGCCGCCCCATCATAGGCATCAATCTCCAGTCCATGGTCAAGGGCAGCTTCGGCGGCCGCCGTATCTTTCTGGGCCAGATAGATTTCGGATCGCATGAAGTAGGCACCTGCATAGCGTGACCACCGTCGGCTGATGGTGTCGAGTTCGGCCAGAGCCTGGGGATAGTCCTTCATCTGTATGCGGCAGAGCACGCGGTTGTGCCACAGGCTCTGGTTGTCGGGGGCTTGCCGGATGGCACTGGAATAGTCGGTCACTGCCTTGGCAAACTTCTCCTGTCGGATGCGTGTCAAGCCGCGCAACTCATAGAGCGACACTACGTAAGGATTGCGCTCGATGGCACGTGAACAGTCCTGTTCGGCACCCGACACATCATCGAGGTAATACTTGGCCACGCCCCGATAGTACCATGGCTCATAGAGATAGGGCTTGGCGCTGATGGCCTGGTTGAAATACTGGATAGAGAGTACGTAGTCCTCGTAATAGAGTGCACTGCGGCCAATCATCATCAGCCGGTCGATATTGAACTGGGCGTGGGTGTCAAGCATACCGAATGACACCGCCAGTAGTGCTGTCAGAACTCGTTTCATCTATCCTGTGATTTGTGTTAGGGGATATTAAGGGGTTGCAATCTTTTTACCTGCTGGCCTGACTATTTGTTGATTTTCGTGCGGTAGGAGCAGCGGTAACGGCCCTGCATCAGTGCGCGCAGTTTGCTCTTTACGAGCTGTTTGCGCAGGGGTGAGATGCGGTCGGAAAACACCTTGCCGTCCAGATGGTCAAACTCGTGTTGCATCACGCGTGCAAGATATCCTTCAACCCATTCGTCATGCTCCTGGAACTGCTCGTCGAGATAGGTCACGTGGATGCGCTTTGAGCGTACCACCTTCTCGTGGATGCCGGGCAGACTGAGGCAGCCCTCTTCCATCGAGTCGGTCTGTTCCTCGTCGAGTTCGACGATGTGGGGATTGATGTAGACGTGGCGGAAATCCTTGTACTCGGGCAGGTCGTCAGAGATGATGTCGAGGTCGATGACCACCAGACGGATTGATTTGCCAATCTGGGGGGCAGCCAGACCGATGCCTTCCGACTGGGCGAGTGTCTCCCACATGTTCGTGATGAGTTCCTGCAGTCCGGGATAGTCGGGCGTGATGTCTTCTGCCACTTTTCTCAATACGGGCTGTCCGTAAACGTAAATAGGTAGAATCATATATTATGAGGTTGGATAAAAAACGGTATGGGATAAAAACCGTGTTGGATAAACGATGAATAAAAGGGTTGGAGAGAATCGTCACAACCGGCGTCGTGACTCCATATAGTCCTGTAGGATGATGGTGGCGCTCACCTCGTCGACGAGGGCCTTGTTGCGGCGTGCCATCTTCTTCAGTCCGCCGTCAATCATCGCCCGGTGTGCCAATACCGAGGTATAACGTTCGTCGTAAAGTTCGATAGGGATTTCGGGATGGCTCTTCTTCCATCTCCCTACGAACGACATCACGCGGGGATGGTTCTCGCTGGGCTGTCCGCTGGGCTGCAGCGGTTCACCGATGATGATGCGCTCCACCTGTTCCTTGGCGGTATAGTCGGTGAGAAACTGAAAGAGGCTTGCAGTATCAACCGTGGCCAATCCCCCGGCGATAATCTGCAGGGGATCGGTCACGGCCAGTCCTGTGCGCTTCTTTCCATAATCGATGGACAGAATGCGTGGCATATTCTCTGTAAGGATGTGGGTGAAGGTTACTGAACCTGATAGAGCAGCCAGGCAGCGGGATATTTGCTGCGCAGCTGTGTGCGGCTGTTGATGGCTTCGGCCTTGGTGTCGAAGGTGGTGGCCACCACGCGGAAGCTGTTGCCCTGTTCGTTCTTCACAATCTGGGCGTCGTAACCCTGGTCGCAGAGACGCTGCTGCTCAGCCTGTGCGTTGGCCTGGATGGTGAATGAACCTACTACAACAGAGAAAGCCTTGAGCCCCTTGCCGCTGACGAGTTGCACTTTCTCCTGGTTGACCTTCACATTATCGCTGTTGTCTACAATCTTCACTTCGGTGACGGGCTTCTCCTCGACGGGAGCCACCACGGGAGTGTTCTGCTGTTGCTGGGGTTCTACCTGGGCTGTTTCCTGAGCCTTGGCCTTCTCGTAGGCTTTCTTATAAGCACTTTCTGAAGACTTGCAACCTGTGAATGCGATGGCGGCACAAAGTCCGGCGCATAAAAGAGTGTACTTTTTCATTTCGTTTTGAATATTATTGCTGTTATGGTTCCAGTGTGATGGATAGTGGTTATTGATTCCTGACGAATGCCGTATGGGCAAAAGTCTGTGCGAAATTACGCATTTTCAATGAAAACAGAGTCGGTTGTTCACATAAAGATTGTTAAATCCCGAAAATACTTTCGTTTTAACAAAAAATGATAGTTGAAATGGGTGTTTTTTGCGAAACAATGTGTATATTTGCCGAACAAAAAGAAGAATTGAATGTAATAATGTCTAACCCTTAAACATGTAACGAATATGAAAAATTTAGGTTATCTCAGCGCCTTCCTCGGCGGTGCCTTGGCAGGAGCAGTTGTAGGATTACTGTTGGCTCCCGAAAAGGGTTCTGACACGCGCGGCAAAATTACCGGAGCTGTGGATGAATTTTTGAAGAAGCACAACATCAAGCTCAGCAAGAAGGATGTGAGCGACCTGGTGGACGAACTCGAAGAGGTGACTCCCGCCGAATAAGGTCTGCATATCCCCCGGCAACGATTCCCTTTCCTTACCTATCCAGAAGTGATTCATTCCTACTATTACAAAGTGCCGATTCAAGATGCTTTCAAGTGATAAAAATGTAGCCACCATCGTCGAGCTTGTAGCCGAGCTGAAGACCTATTTCGAACTGAAGAAGGACTACCTCAAGGTGGACCTCGTGGAGAAGGTGGTCAAGCTCGTCACCGCACTGGCTGTGGCGGTCACCCTGCTCATCATCACCGTGGCGGTGCTCTTCTATTTCTCCATGGCCGCCGTCTACTGGATGGCACCCTTTGTCGGACAGGCTGCTGCCTTTGCCATCATGGCATCGTTCTTCCTGCTGCTGCTCGTGCTGGTGTTGCTGAACAAGCAGTCGTGGATAGAAAAACCCATGGTCAGAATCCTGGCCGACATCCTGCTCGAAGAATCAGAACCTAACAACCCAAGGACATGACAACCGGAACGCATACCTATACCACGCTCGAAGATTTGAGGCTGAAAAAAACGCAGCTCTCCGAAGAAATCGACACCCACGGCGAGAAGATTGCTGCGCTGTGGCACGAACTGGCAGCGCCCAAGGAGGCCAACACCAAGGGCGAGATGGTGGCATCGCTCATCAGCAACAGCATCACCGCCTTTGACGCTTTTCTGCTCGTGAAGAAAATCATGCGCCAGTATGGTCCCATCATCCACTGGTTCCGAAAACGCAAGAAGAAATAGGGAAAACGGAAGGGAGAGAAAAAGGAATGTCACACGAACCGCTAAATTCGTGTGACATTTTTTACGCCCTTCACCGACTTGAGTTTCTTGATGAGCGTCTCTAATCGGGAGGTATCGTCGAGCATCACCACCAGGTTGCCGCTGAACAGGCCGTCGTTGCTGTCGATGCTGATGGAGCGCAACACCAGTTTCTCGTCCCTGCTGATGATGGAGGTGAGGTTGTTCACGATTCCGATGTCATCGTTGCCGATTACCCGCAGCGTGATTTGATAGAGCGAACTGCCCTTGCCGCTCCATTTCGCCTTCACGATGCGGTAGCCGAAGCGTTTGCGCAGTTCCAGGGCATTGGGGCAGTCTTCGCGGTGTATCTTGATGCCGCCGCTCACGGTGACGAAACCGAACACGTCATCGCCGTAGATGGGGTGGCAGCATTTGGCCAGCTGGTAGTCGATGCCCTTGAGGTTGCGGTCAATCACCAGCACGTCATCATTCACGGGAGTGTGGTTCTGCGACTCGGTGCGCAGTTTGAATCCGTCGGCACTCCTGGCCGGCACGTCCTGGCCGGGATTGGCCTCGTGCTGCTGCAGTTCCACATATTTGTCGATGACCACGTTCACGTCGAGTTCGCCCTCGGCTATCTGTTTGTAGAAATCGCTCACTTCCTTGAATCCCATCCGTTTGATGAGTTTCGCCATGAGCGACTCCTCCTGTTCAATCTTCTTGTTCTTGAACTTGCGCTCAATCATCTCCTTGGCATAGAGCCCTTCCTTGGCCTGCGTCTCCTTCAGGGCAAGGCGTATTTTCGATTTCGCCCTCGAGGTCTTCACGATGTTGAGCCACTCCTGCTTGGGCTTCTGGTTAGAGGCGGTGACAATCTCCACCTGGTCGCCGCTGTGGAGCACCTCGCGCAGCGAGACGATCTTGTTGTTGATGCGTGCGCCCGTACAGCTGTTGCCCACCTTGGAGTGGATATGGTAGGCGAAGTCGAGCACCGTGGCACCTTTGGGAAATTTGAACAGGTCGCCCTTGGGGGTGAACACAAACACTTCGTCCTCATACAAGTCCATTCGGAAATGGTCCATCACCTGCAGGTCGTCGCTGTTTTCGAGGATGTTCCGGATATTGGTGAGCCATTCGTCCAGCCCAGTCTCCCCCTTGACACCCTTATAGCGCCAGTGAGCAGCCACACCCCTTTCCGCCACCTCATCCATGCGTTCGGTGCGTATCTGCACCTCCACCCATTTCTGCTCGGGACCGAGCACGGTGATATGCAGGCTCTCATAACCGTTCGACTTCGGCACCGAGAGCCAGTCTCTCAGACGCTTGGGGTTGGGCTGGTACATATCGGTAACGATGGAGTAGACCTGCCAGCAGTGCATCTTCTCCTTCTCGAGCGGAGAGTCGAGGATGATGCGGATGGCAAACAGGTCATAGATGCCCTCGAAACCACACTTCTGTTTCTTCATCTTCTGCCAGATGGAGTGGATGCTCTTGGTGCGTCCCTTCATGTGGAAGTGCAGGCCGGCGGCTTTCAGTTTCTCCTCGATGGGCCCGATGAAGCGGGCGATATAGGCATCGCGTGCTGCCTTGGTTGAGTTGAGTTTCTCGCGTATGTGGTAGTAGGCATCGTGCTCCAGGTATTTCAGCGAGAGGTCTTCCAGTTCGCTTTTCAGTTTGTACAGACCCAGTTTGTGGGCAAGGGGCGCATAGAGATAGGCAGCCTCTTGCGACACCCGTCGGCGGTCGGCGTCATCATCGGTGTCGCGTATCTGCCGCATCAGGTTCACGCGGCTGGCAATCATGATGAGTATCACCCGCATGTCCTCGGCAAAGGAGAGCAGCAGGTCGCGGAAGTTCTCGCTCTCTACGACCGGTGTCTTCTCATAGAGTTCGGCAATGCGCTGCAGACCGTGCAGGATGCGTGCCACCGCCTCGCCAAACTGGTTCTTCACCTCGTCGATGGTGATGAATCCACTCTCTACACTGGGATGGAGCAGGATGGAGAGCACCGCATCGCGCTTCAATCCGATTTCCTCCACCACGATGAGTGCCGTCTGGAACCCCTGGAGGATGGGATTGTTGCCAAAAACATCGCGCTGCACCTGGTTTGCCTCGATACAGTTCATCAGATGGGCACGCATCTTCTCCTCGTCTCCAGGCTGGAGCGAGGGACCAATCAGTTCTCTTAACTTGCCATAAATGGCGAGTGTTTCCTCCCTTTCTGCGGTTGTAAAGTTGAATTTTACCATGTTTTTGCGATATTTTGCTGCAAAGATACGATTTTTATGGAAATAATGCGCTTTGTTTCAAAAGAAAGTTGTACATTTGTGGAGCAAAAACCTCAAAATACCACGATTATGTTATCACAAGAAGATCTCAAACAAATTTCAGAGAAAGGAATTAGCGAAGAGCAACTGCTCTCCCAGTTGGAACAATTCAAGGAAGGATTCCCGTTCCTTCGCCTCGAAGCACCTGCCGCCATCGGCAAGGGCATCATGGCGCCCGATGCCCAGCAGCGTCAGGCCTACGAGGAAGCCTGGAACCAATATAAGGCCCAGGGCAAAGGCATCGTGAAGTTCGTGCCTGCCTCGGGTGCCGCCTCCCGTATGTTCAAGGATGTGTTCTCGTTTGTGTCGGCCGACTATGATGTGCCCACCACCGACTTCGAGAAGAAATACTTTGACCAGATCCGGAACTTTGCCTTCTACGATGAGTTGGATGCCGTTTGTCTCAAGAATGAGGGTGCCGGGATTGAGACCCTGCTGAAGGAAGGCAAATATAAAGAGGTAGCAGCCAATATGCTCGAAGCCAAAGGACTCAACTATGGCCAACTGCCCAAGGGTCTGCTGCTTTTCCACCAGTATCCCGAAGGTCCCCGCACTCCGCTCGAAGAGCATCTCGTCGAGGGAGCCCTCTATGCCGCTACCGACGGCAAGGTGGCTATCCACTTCACGGTGAGCCATGAGCACCGCGAGCTCTTCAAGCAGAAGGTTGCAGAGAAAGTGGCTTACTATGAGAAGAAGTTCGGCGTGAAATATGAGGTGAGCTTCTCGGAGCAGCAGCCCGATACCGATACCGTGGCCGCCAATCCCGACAACACCCCCTTCCGTGATGACAAGGGCCGTCTGCTCTTCCGCCCCGGTGGTCATGGCGCACTCATCCAGAACCTGAACAAGATTGATTCGGATGTGATCTTCATCAAGAATATCGACAATGTGGTGCCCGACCGTCTGAAGGCTGATACCGTGGAATACAAACAGGTGATTGCCGGTGTGCTCGTCACGCTGCAGCAGAAAGCGTTCGACTATCTGAGGGTGCTCGATTCGGGCTGCTACAACCACGACCTGCTCGAAGAGATGATCCGCTTTGTGCAGCAAGACCTCTGCTGCCGCAACCACGACATCAAGAACCTGGAGGATGCCGACCTCGTCATCTATCTGCGCAAGAAGCTCAACCGCCCGATGCGCGTCTGCGGCGTGGTGAAGAATGTGGGCGAACCTGGTGGTGGTCCGTTCCTCACCTACAATGCCGATGGCACCGTGAGCCTGCAGATTCTCGAGAGCAGCCAGATAGACAAGTCGAACAAGGAATATATGGAGATGTTCACCAACGGAACCCACTTCAATCCCGTCGACCTTGTTTGCGCCGTCAAGGACTACCAGGGCAACGCCTTCAACCTGCCCGACTTTGTCGACAAGGCTACGGGCTTCATCTCCAGCAAGAGCAAGAACGGCAAGGAACTCAAGGCGCTGGAGTTGCCCGGTCTGTGGAATGGTGCCATGAGCGACTGGAACACGGTGTTCGTAGAGGTGCCCCTCTCCACCTTCAATCCCGTGAAGACGGTCAACGACCTGCTGCGTGAACAACACCAATAATCAACTGTACATGTGAATGACCATTGAACACCATCTCATGGATACCATCAAGCTGATAGCTGATAGCGGTAGTACCAAGACAGACTGGTGCCTATTGGAAAGCGGTGGCGACTGCCACCGCTTTTCAACGCAAGGCATCAACCCCTGTCACCAGTCGGAAGAGGAGATTGCCGCCATGCTCGAACAGGAAGTAACACCCCACCTCAGGCAGTTGCAGACCGCACGGCCGCAGACCCTTTGGTTCTATGGCAGTGGTGCTACCCCGGCTGCCAAGCATCGGGTGGAACAGCCCCTCCGGCGCCTGCTGGGAACAGAGGCAGACATCACGGTGGAGAGCGACCTTGTCGGGGCTGCCAGAGCCCTTTGCCAGCACAGCAGAGGTATCGCCTGCATCCTCGGAACGGGAGCGAACTCCTGTCTCTATGACGGACAGAGGATAGTGGCCAACACACCTGCACTGGGCTATATCCTTGGAGATGAGGGCAGTGGGGCGGTCTTGGGCATCCGTTTCCTGAATGCCCTGTTCAAAGGCCAACTGCCCGACGAACTGCGTCAGGAATTTGTGACCGAGACGGGACTCTCGCTGGACGCAATTATCCAGCGCGTTTACCGGGAACCCCTTGCCAACCGTTTTCTCGCCAGCCTCTCCCCGTTCATCCACCGGCATCTCCATCTGCAGCAGGTGGAAGCACTGGTCATCGACCATTTCCGCCAGTTTATCCGGAAGAATATCCAGCCCTATTATGACGACCCCCGTCTGAAGGAAGCCCTGCCTGCGTCGCCCGAACTGCATGTCATGGGTAGCGTGGGATTCCACTACCAGCGGCAACTCGCAGCAGCGGCGGCCCTGGAAGGCATGCGCCTGGGTCATGTCATGGGCAGTCCCATGGAGGGACTCATCGGCTATCATTCATCCCAATCTTCACCTTCAACATCCTTATGAACGGACTCTATTCCATCCTTCTGCTCGTACTGAGCAATATCTTTATGACTTTGGCCTGGTATGGCCATCTGAAACTGCAGCAGTCAGGTGTCTCCAACAACTGGCCCCTCTTCTTCGTGATTCTCTTTTCCTGGGGCATCGCCTTTCTGGAATACTGTTGTCAGGTGCCGGCCAACCGCTTGGGCTTTGAGGGCAACGGTGGCCCCTTCAATCTGGTGCAACTGAAGGTGATACAGGAGTGCATCAGCCTCGGTGTGTTTGCCATCGTGGCGAATATCCTGTTCCAGAACCAGACCATCCATTGGAACCACGTGCTCGCCTTCTTCCTGATTATCTGCGCCGTTTATCTGGTGTTTATGAAATAACCCTAAAAATAACTTACTTAATCAACGAAAAGAAATTATTATGAAAAAAGAATTCTTGTTGGGTCTCGATGTGGGCAGCAGCTCCGTGAAGGCCTCTTTGGTGAATGTCGAAACAGGCAAGTGTGAGGCAACTGCCTTCTTCCCAGAGTCGGAAGCACCTATCATCGCCCTCAAGGCCGGTTGGGCCGAGCAGGACCCCGAGATGTGGTGGACCAACGCCAAACTGAGCATCCGAAAGATTATGCAGGAGGCAGGTGCCACAGGAGACGACATCAAGGCCATCGGTATCTCCTATCAGATGCACGGACTGGTGTGTGTCGACAAGCAGCAGCAGGCTTTGCGCCCCTCCATCATCTGGTGCGACTCGCGTGCCGTTCCCTATGGCGAACGGGCCTTCAACGACCTGGGCAAGGAGCACTGTCTGCAACACCTGCTCAACTCGCCCGGCAACTTCACCGCCGCCAAGCTGGCATGGGTGAAGGAACATGAGCCCGAACTGTTCGGACAAATCGACAAGGTGATGCTGCCCGGCGACTATATCGCCATGCGCCTCAGTGGCGAAGCCTGCACCACCGTGGGTGGACTCAGCGAGGGCATGTTCTGGGACTTCAAGGAGAACCAGCCCGCCGACTTCCTGCTCGACTATTTCGGCTTCGACCGCTCGGTGCTCTCCACCATCGTGCCCACCTTCGGCGCACAGGGTAAGGTGACGGCAAAGGCTGCCGAAGAGACCGGACTGGCCGTGGGAACCCCCATCACCTACCGTGCCGGCGACCAGCCCAACAATGCCCTGAGCCTCAATGTGTTCAATCCCGGAGAAATTGCCTCTACAGCCGGTACGTCGGGTGTGGTCTATGGTGTGCTTGGTGAGGTGAACTATGACCCCAAGAGCCGTGTCAACACCTTCGCCCACGTCAACCATACGGCCGATGAAACCCGCCTCGGTGTACTGCTGTGCATCAACGGTACGGGCATTCTGAATGCCTGGATGCGCCGGGTGGTGGCTCCCGAGGGCATCGGTTATGCAGCCATCAACGAACTGGCGGCAACAGCCCCTGTGGGCAGCGAAGGCATCAGCATCATCCCCTTCGGCAACGGAGCCGAGCGCGTGCTGGAGAACCAGGAACCCGGCTGCTCCTTCCACGGCATCAACTTCAACAAACACGGCAAGGCACATCTGCTCCGTGCCGCCCAGGAGGGCATCGTCTTCAGTTTCTGCTATGGCATGGAGATCATGTCTGCCATGGGTATGGATGTCCGGAAGATTCATGCCGGAAAGGCCAACATGTTCCTCAGCGAGATTTTCAGGGACACGCTCGCCCATGTGAGCGGAGCCAGCATCGAACTCTACGACACCGACGGCAGTGTGGGTGCAGCCAAGGGTGCCGGTATTGGAGCCGGTATCTATTGCAACAATGAGGAGGCCTTCGCCACACTCGACAAATTGCAGGTCATCGAACCCTCCAAACCGCGTGATGCCTATCTGCAGGCCTACGCTTTATGGAAGGAACGACTGCTCCATACCATCGGATAAGAGATGAAATAGACAAACAGAAAAGCATGAACAAAGATATTCAGTTGAGAGTATTGCCACAGGTGGCAGCCTCTACAGCCTCCATCAAGGCGGCTGTGGCACAGGAACTCGCTATCGACCAGCGAACCATTACCGCCATCCGTGTGTTGCGCAGGAGCATCGATGCCCGTCAGCGCACCATCTTCGTCAACCTGATGGTAAGGGTCTATGTGAACGAGACCCCACAGGATGCGCCCTTCACTCCCATCGATTACCCCGATGTGTCGGAAGGGAAACCCGTGGTTGTTGTGGGTGAGGGACCCGGTGGCCTTTTTGCGGCACTCCGACTGATAGAACTCGGCCTGCGGCCCATCGTACTCGAGCGAGGCAAGGATGTGAGAGAACGGAAGAAGGACCTCGCACTGATTACCCGGCAGCAGCGGGTGGATGGCGAGAGCAACTATTGTTTCGGTGAGGGAGGGGCTGGTGCCTATTCCGACGGAAAACTCTATACCCGGAGCAAGAAAAGGGGCAATATCAACCGCATCCTCTCCATCTTCTGCCAGCACGGGGCCTCTACCGACATCCTCGTCGATGCCCATCCCCATATCGGCACCGACAAGCTGCCTGCTGTCATCGAGGCCATGCGTCTGACCATCATCCGGCAGGGTGGGGCGGTATATCACCAGACCAAGATGACCCGCCTCCTTCTGGAGGACGACCATGTGGTAGGTGTCGAGGCAGTGCGGCTCGACACGGGCGAGGAGCGCATCTATCGCGGTCCCGTCATTCTGGCTACCGGTCATTCCGCACGCGATGTCTATCGCCTTCTGCATGAGTCCAAGGTGGAGATTGAGGCCAAGGGTATTGCCGTGGGTGTACGTCTTGAACACCCCTCGATGCTCATCGACCAGCTTCAATACCACAACAAACAGGGCCGGGGCAAGTATCTGCCTGCTGCCGAATATTCGTTTGTGACCCAGGTGGATGGTCGAGGGGTCTACTCTTTCTGCATGTGTCCCGGAGGCTTCGTCATCCCCGCCGCCACGGGCAATGAGCAGGTGGTGGTCAATGGCATGAGTCCCAGCAACCGGGCTGGACAATGGTCGAACAGTGGTATGGTGGTGGAGACACGTGCCGAAGACATCGAGGGCGACAGCCCCCTGAGGGTGATGGAATGGCAGGCGAAGGTGGAACGCGACTGCTGGCTGCAGGGAGGTATGAAGCAGCAGGCACCCGCCCAGCGCATGGCCGACTTTGTGAACAAGCGTCTCAGCTACGACCTGCCCAAGAGTTCGTATGCTCCGGGACTCGTCTCCTCCCCCCTCCATTTCTGGTTGCCCGAGGTCGTGAGCCAAAGGCTGCAGAAGGGATTCCTGCAGTTTGGCAAGAGCAGCCACGGATTCCTCACCAACGAGGCCACGATGATTGGCGTGGAGACCCGTACCTCATCCCCTGTGCGCATCGTCAGAGATTCCGCAACGCTGATGCACGTGCGGGTGCAGGGACTCTTCCCTTGCGGCGAGGGTGCAGGCTATGCGGGTGGTATCGTGAGTGCCGCCATCGACGGGGAGCGTTGTGCAGAGATGTGCCATGACTATCTGCACAGCACCGTCTTGCCGTCACACTCTATTTGAGTAGCACCCTGCAGGTGCTGTTCCAGCGTCTGGCGGTCTATGTAGTGTACATACAGTGCAGTGGAGTTGGGATATTGGTTGAAGAAACAGTTGTCCGTCATCACCAGGCGGATGGAGTCGACCGTCCGGTTGGAACCGACACAGCGGTAGTAGTGGAGAATCCGCTGGACTATCCTGGGCAGCACCTTGATGCCCGTCTTCCCATTCTTGAACGAAACGATAGCCACCACATGCCATCGCTTCTTCGTGTCACAGACCAGTCCTGCCCCGTCGGCTGAATTGTTGTGGGTGATGGTGAGATGACGGCCATACTTGGTGTTGATGTCCTGCATGATTCGCTTGAACAAAGGGCCGTGTGACGAACGGTCTTTCAGCTGCCGGTAGCCGATGTAGTAGTGTATCATCTCGTGGATGATGGTGTCTTCCAGCACTGCTTCCGAAAGGTCGTAGCGGGTGTTGAAACGCAGGCGGAAATCATACTGCTGTATCCGTCCGTCGGGCAAGCGTTTCTTTCGCGATACGCATTCGCCGATATAGGTCTTCACATCCTTCAGTTCGATGGGGATGCGAGGCAGTTGTCCACCGAACATCAGCCGGTTGAACTCGTCAAATTTCTGCTGGATATAGGGGATAGTCACTTTCATAAACGGGTCTGTTGGAATATTGGCTGCAAAGTTACAACAAAAATCGAAGAATGAGTGGAGAATCGTGAAAAATGCTTCAAAAAACGAAGCCGATTTCAAAACAGATTAATGCGTGTCACTCTGCCTTTTATGGACTTTATCATATCATCCTCACTAAAACAAGGATTGCCATTCACTAATTTCAGAAAGAAAGGTTCTGCCTCTTCCACTTGCATTATTTGTAGATGCCGCATTTTGTATCTCCAACACCCAACATCTGTTAAAAATCGCCTCCATTTCCACACTTTTTGAATAAAAATGGCTGCGGCTCGGCAAAAAAACAATTAAACTTGCTTTTTTGCACTCACCTTGCACATTTTTTCCTCAAAATCCTTGCACAAACCAAATAAATGTCTTACCTTTGCAGTGCTA
>JAEDMP010000003.1 GCA_016302965.1 Bacteroidaceae bacterium | reverse complement strand
TGAAGTTGTCATACTCGTCGATGATGAGATACATCGGGATGCGGAGCTCGTTGGCAACGGTAGTTATCTGAATGAGCTTACCTGTGTAAGTGTTGCACTCAAAGAACTCCTTGAGAAAGTAATCAGGATAGTCTTCGGCATACTTTCTGACAAAGGCATTAAGAGTGTGGCATAGATATTCGTCGAACTTCTGCTCCAGTTGGTCTATGCTACCGCCAATCTGCGAGAAGTCGAGATGCATCACCTGGTATCTGCCCATCAGTTCCGTGGGATGCTTGCCTATCCACAGCGAGCCGAACAGTTCCTCAAACTGGTCTTTCTTCGCCTTGTCGTAGTAGGTCTTGAGCATACTCAGCAGCAGGCTCTTGCCGAAGCGGCGAGGGCGGATAAACATCAGATAATTGGGCTGCGCCTCTATCTGAGGTATATACATAGTCTTATCCACGTAATAGAAGTTCTCCCTCATTACGTACTCGAAGTCTGACACTCCGTATGGCAGTTGCTTAACCTTGTTCATATTCGCGACATTTTGATCATTACTCCAAAGACGGGGCTGCTGTTTGGCAGCCGTGCTGCTTGCTCTCCCGGTCGATGGCAGTGTCCTGCCCATGGCTTCCAAACGGTGCAGGAGTGATAAGCCCACAATTCGGTAGCAAAGATACGACAATTCGGGGAAAATACCAAACAAAAAGCATCAAAACGTGAAAAAAGCCGGGGCATGTTGATTTATTTTCAGACATTTTGATGGCGGTATGGGATATTATTCGTATCTTTGCAGTGCAAAAGAAACATCATGATGCCATATCATGGAGATTTGATTTGAATCTACTGAAATAAAAAAACAGCTATACTGATGACCGCCAAGCCAACCATACGTATCACCTCCTGTGACCACCCATATCTTCATGTTCCGGGGGGATATTTGCTGTGGCATAGCCTCTCGTCAGCCTATCACATCATACACAGGGCCTTCCGCAGGTGCCAGACAAGGGCATCGGCGGAAGGCTCTCTGCGTTTTGTTCCGGATATGCCAATCCCTTATCTGTCAGATAATTAAATCGATAAGTATATATGAATAAGACAATTACACAATTCAGATGGCTCGTCACGATGCTCCTGCTCGTGATGGTCACAGCCGTGACGCAAAACGCCATGGCACAGGGAATGTTGAGCTATGTCAGTAGTTCTGGAGGCTTTCTGGAAGACGAAGAAGAAGGACGCAAAAATAACGAGACGGCAGACTTGCTGTTCGATGGAAACACTTCCACCAAGTGGTGTTACTATGCTCCATCGAGTGGAAGTCCTGCCTGGGTCGTCTTCAAGGCATCCACGGCGGGCGTGATTGGTAGCTATACCATCACCACGGGCAACGATAATAGTGTTTGTCAATACAGGAACCCGAAAAGCTGGAAAATATACGGCAGCAATGATGAGGGAGAGGACAAAACCTGGACGGAACTTGTGAAGGTGACGGACGACACGAAGCTCCAGGATGTCGATTCGACACCTTACACCTTTCCAGCATCCCCATCCTCTACTGTTGCCTTCCTTTATTTCAAATGGGAGATTACGGAAAACAAAGGTGCTGAATTGTTCCAGGTCTCGGAATTTTCCATTACCTATGGTAGCAATTGCAAGGACGGGAAGCATGAGGGGGAACTCGCGTTGGTGAACGCCAAGGAAGCCACCTGTATGCAGAAGGGCTACAGCCAGGACTTCTACCAGTGCAGCAGCTGTGGCAAGTGCTATAGCGACCAGGCGGGCACCACCGAGATAAGCCTTGCCAGCGTCACCACAGATTATACTGCCCACCAGATAGGCTCTGATGGCGAGTTCTGCAGCGTCTGCCATCATCCGCAGCATGCAGGCTCTGCAGATGACCCCATCCTGATTGGCACTGTCGCAGCTTTGGGGTATTATCGCGACTGGGTGAACGGCACTTACACCCCAGCCGATGGCGAGACGGCAACAAAACACACCGATGCTTGCGCCAAGCTCACCGCCGACATCGACATGAGCACAGTCTGCTCCCCGACAGTCGGCTCCTGGAAGCCCATTTCACCGTCGGATGCGATAAAGTGGTGGGGCACGTTTGATGGCGGCAACCATACCATCAGCCATCTCTATATCGATGGCAATGAGCAATACCAAGGACTGTTCGGATATATATCGCATGGAACTATCAAAGATGTAACATTCGACCATGTGACTGTAAAAAGCAGCAGCGACTATACAGGCACCGTAGTGGGATTCGCTAAGACAAATTCATCGCTCCATGGCATCAACGTCAATAGCGGAACGGTGGAGGGAGCCGAATATACAGGCGGCATAGCTGGATTTATTGGTTATACGCATATCACTGCCAGCTGCAATAAAGCAGTTGTTTATGGAACCAACTCGGTTGGAGGTATCTGTGGAAAAAGCGTTGATTCCGAAGTTTCCAATTGCGCCAATTATGGAGATGTGGCCGGCTGCAAATTTATAGGAGGTATTGTTGGTGGTTTTGCAGGAGGAACAATGGATAATCTGTTGACCACGGGTTCTGTATCTTTGTCAAGCAACAATCATGAAGATAGGGATTATATCGGTATGGTAGCTGGAGGGGTTGACAATTACAATTTGACGAATGTAGTAGGTTACAACAGCTCCGCCACCATGACCATAAACGGCACCGAGGTAGAAGTACCCTCGGCTATCGGAACAGTGGAAAAGGGCACAACCCTTACCGGCGAATGTACGGCGTTCGACACAGAGGCATTGGCAAGCGGCATTGCGGCATACCTGCTGAATACAAATGCAGCCGGCACATGCAAATGGGGACAGAACCTGGGCTCTGAGGCCAAGGATGCCTATCCGATCATGAATTCAGACAAGCAGGTATATCTCAACGGCGACGTGCAACTCAACTGTATATACCACCTCTTGGCTGGCACCCTGACCAACGATGCCAGCTCCACAGGAACGCTCGCCGAAACCAGAACGCACGGAGATATTGTGACTGCCTCGAAGGCTGCCACCTGCGTCAAGGCAGGATTGGCAGAGCATCATGAGTGCAACCTCTGCCACACCATCTTTACCGATGCCAACGGCACGGAGGTGAAGACCGACCTTAGCGACATCACCATTGCAGCCACAGGCGAGCACAACTGGGACGAGGACCAGACCGTGAGAGAATGCAAAAACCATTGCGGTCACTTCAAAGTGGAGTTGAACAGCGGAACGGAAGCAGATCCACACCTCATCTACACTGCCGAGGAACTCTATTGGTTTGCCAATTGGGTGAATGGTGACCTGACCTTCGACGAAAACGGGCAGCCCGTTTACCATGCCGATGCGCATGCCAAGCTCATGGCCGACATCGTTTATAACGAAAACGTATTGGATGCCGGCGGCAATTTGAACACGGCCCAGGCAAAATTCTTCAATACGTGGAGCCCTATCGGTAGGTTTGGAGCATGTGATTACGCAGGTGTATTTGACGGGCAGGGACATACCGTCAGCGGCCTTTATTTTCAGACCAATAAGAGTGTATTTGGATATGCCCTGTTTGGAACCAATAAGGGCACCATCAAGAATGTGGGCGTAGCCGACACCTATTTTCATGCCCTGTCATCGGTAAGCGGCATCTGCGCCGATAATATGGGTACCATCGAAAATTGCTTCAGCTTCTGCACCTTGAAGGCCGCGTACAATATTGGTGGCATTTGCGGTTTGAATGCAGGGACAGTGAACAACTGCTTCAGTGCCGGAAAATTGCTGCTTGAAGAATATTCATATTGCTATGGCGGTATTTGCGGAATTAACTACACAAAGGATAACGAGACAACCTATACGCCAGTCGTTACGAACAGCTATTACCTCAGCGGAATGGCCCCGAGTGCGGTTTATGAGGAAACAGATACAGAAAACGTCAAGGCGATGACCGCCGCACAGTTTAAGAGCGGCGAGGTGTGCTATCTGCTGAACAACACAAAGACCGACGGCACGCAAGCATGGTATCAGAACCTCGCGGCTGAAGGTGGAGACGAATGGCCGGTGCTCAACAATACGGGCAACGCTACCGTCTATGCACTGAATGATTATGCCTGCGACGGCACCACCGTAACCCGCTCGTATTACGCAAACACATCGACAGGCATCATCGCTCCCCACGAGTACAAACTCTCCGATAATGCTGACGAAAACGGACTTTATGGCTTGTTATGCTCAAAATGTAGTCATGTAAAGGAAAACAGCAAGGCCATCAAGGACTTCAACAAGGCTGGGGAGAACTTGGAGGTGGCAGTGGCGCAGGACGGCACTTACTCTGTTGCCGACCTTACCCTCTGTGACAACTCCGAGGCAAGGCTTTACAACTGCCCCGTGGAGCTGAAGGTGGGCACACTGCACTATACCCGCTCTTACGCCCACGACAGTTTCGCGCCCCTCTACGTGCCGTTTGCCATGAGCCAAAGCGACTGGGCATCAGATTTTGACGTATATGCCATCAACAACTTCCACGAGCGCGAGAACGCCGAGGGTACAGGCTACGACGTGTCGTTGGAGGTGAAGCGGATAAGCTCGGGCACCACCCTGGCCAACAGACCCTACGTCATCCGTCCAAAGTCATACAACGCTGAAGCCCCTGTGATGACCATCGACCTGAGCAACGTGACCTTGCAGCCGAAGAAGAGCAACAGCATCAGTTGCAGCAGCATGTCATACACCTACACCTTCACCGGAGTATATGACGAGACCCCGCTGGGCACCGGCGGACACACCGACTATGCCATGAGCCAGGGTGCCATGTGGCAGGCAAATGAGAATGCCACGCTCAACCCGCAGCGATGGTATCTCAATGTGGCAAGCCGCAACGGATATGGCGAGAGCCAGACCAATGGCGGCATGCAGGTGGCCCGCTGCCTCCGTATCGTCGTGGGTGGTGAGGGCGAAGCCACGGGCATCGACGACATCCGGGTCATTAGCCACCCTGCCGCACCACAGGGCATCTACGACCTCACGGGTTGCCGACTGGCCAAGGAACCCTCCAAGGGTGTCTATCTGATCAACGGAAAGAAAATCATCAAATAAGTAATCATCTTACAAAACAACCCCATCTATATGAAAAAAAGAGCATACAGCCATCCGCAAATGACGGTTTATGAGGTAGAAGTTGCCCAGCTGTTGGCAGTGTCGGATTACGAGGAAATCGAAATGAAGAAAGGTAAAACCGACCAGTTTGACTGATTGGGCGCTCCATAGCCCGATATGGGCATAAGATTCATAATGACAGGCTCATTGTTCCCCCCTCTCTTCGGGGATCATGTGCCTGTCTTTTTATAATCTGTGATAAAAAATCCGCCAATCATTTGGTGGAACGGAAAATTTGTACTATCTTTATCGCCGTAAACATTAAAAACATGATAATATGACGACCGCAATAATTGATAGTGAGACCAGATATGCTATTCCCGACCATGACATTGATTTTTTCATTGCCATGGCTAACAAAATGGGATGGAAGAAAATAGAGTCTTCTTTTGCAAAGAAAGAATCATGGGTTGATCAGTTCGCAGGCAAATGGCAGGACACCCGCTCTACGGATGAAATCATCGCCGAAATTCATAATGCACGAACATCTAACGATGAAATGTCATTATGAAAAGATATTTATTGGATACAGACATTGTTGTCTTCCTATTTAGGAACAATAAAAAAGTGTATAACCATATAAAGGATTTGTCGCCTCATCAGATATATATATCAGATGTGACCGTAGCAGAACTTGAATATGGCAACCATTGCAGTGGAAGATACGAAGAAAACAAAGAGATGCTTGACATATTTCTGTCACAAGTCAACGTAATACCCTTTGCCGAAGCTATACCACTTTACGCAAAAGAAAGATACAGACTTAGGCAAAGTGGTTTGAGTATCATGGATTTCGACCTGGTAATTGCTTGCACTTCCATTGTCAATAACATGATTATGGTAACGAATAATACCAAGCATTTCAATCGAGTCGAAGGAATTTCGATTGAAAACTGGATTGAAGACTAACACATTTCATTATTAATTCAACTTTCCCACCTTTTATTAAAGTGTTTTATTAAAAAGCACCCAAAATGACTTTGCTTGCATTTAGTTGTCTATTTCGTCTCTTTTTTGTAACTTTGCACCCGCTTGGCTAATATTGCCGGTCTGCATATAAGCCGATGGGCTATGGCAGAGTTGCAAGGAACACATCATAAAAAGGACAATATAAAAAGGACATCATAAAACAGACAATATAAAAAAGACAATGGGAATGGATAAAGGAATACTTACACGAAGCCTGCTGCTGCTGGGCGATGATACAATGCAGAAACTCGCCTCGCTCCGTGTCATCATCTTCGGGGTAGGGGGAGTAGGGTCATGGTGTGCCGAGAGCCTGGTGAGGTCGGGAGTGGGACATCTCACAATCGTAGACAGCGACCGTGTATGCATCACCAATATCAACCGGCAGGCGATGGCCACCACCAAGACCATCGGACAGGTGAAGGTGGAGGCACTCAGGCAGCGGCTGCTCGACATCAACCCGGCAGCCGACATCGAGGCCGTGCAACAGATTTTCTGCGAAGATACCGCAGGGGAATTTGCGCTCGACAGCTATGACTATATCGTGGATGCCATCGACTCGCTGAAAGACAAACTGCTGCTCATCGAGATGGCGTGCCGCACCAGGGCGAAGTTCTTCTCGTCGATGGGGGCCGCCTTGAAGATGGATCCCACCAAGGTGCAAGTGGCGGAGTTCTGGAAGGTGAAGGGATGCCCGCTGGCCCGTGCCCTGCGTCAGCGCTTCAACAAACTGAAGAGGAAGCCGGCGAGGAAGTTCAAATGCGTGTTCAGCGAGGAACTGCTGAAGAACCGTGGGCTGGATGCGTCTTCGGACAACGAACGTGCCAATGGCTCGCTGATGCATATCACCGCCATCTTCGGTTTGACGATTGCCGGACTCATTCTCAACGAGGTATACCATCAGGAAGAGTCATGACCCCGCCAGCCAGTCGTCGATGAGACGGCGGGCGATGGAGAGCTTTTCGGGGATGGTGGGCAGATGGTCGCGCGAGAACCAGCGGCCAGCCTCGAGCTCCTCCTCCTGCAGCTTCACCTGGCCGTCGAGATAGTCGGCATGATACCCCATCATGATGCCGAAGGGATAGGGCCAGGGCTGGCTGCCGAAGTAGCGGAGATGATGGATGCGGAGCCCCGTCTCCTCCCTGACCTCACGCACGACCGCCTCTTCGAGACTCTCGCCCGTCTCGACAAATCCCGCCACCAGACCGAAGAACTTGCCACGGAAGTTGCGGGCATGCACCAGCAGCACCTCGTCGCCCCGGTGGATGAGCACGATGACTGCGGGAGCCGGCGAAGGCCATATCTCGCGCCCGCAGTGGCTGCAGCGCTTGCTGATGGGCGATGCAAACACCATCGGATGGCCACAGCGACCGCAGAAACGGTTGTTACGGCTCCAGAAGAGCAGTTCGCTGCATTTGCCCGCTGTCTGATAGAGCGGAGCACTGAGGTGGTAGTAGCTCTGGCGCAGGCCTATCCACTCGTAAGCGTCAGAGGGGATTGCATCGGTCAGGGTCTCGCCCGCCACGACGCTTTCGCCCTCGGTCGCTGTTGGGCCGGCGCTGACGGTCATCGGTTCCGATTCCCATCCGAGCGGATGGGGTAGGGAGGTGGGGATGGCGGTGGTGCCGTCAGCCAGATGTTCCAGCAGGATCTGGCCCTGGTGGAATATGAAATGAAGGGTTGTTTTCATCTTCTTCGGATTATCTTTCTGTTTCTTTTTCGGATTCCCTTTCCGTCTTGATCTGTTGGTAACAGCGGTCGAAGTGGACCCGCAACTGCGCCGGATTCTCGATGATGGTGCGCAGGCGCTTCAGGTTCTTCTCGTTCTCTGAACCATGAATCCAGAGCTTCAGATAGCCTCCGGCCGCATACTTGCTGTCCATGTGCTCCTTGAACCGCTGCCACTGTTCCTCGTCCGACTTCTCGGGATAATTGTCGAGACCGAAGAGGATGGTGCGGCAGATGACCGTCTCGACATCCAGGTCGCGGTCGGCCTCGGCCACAATCTTGCCGTAGATGCTGCGGGGAGAGTGCGAGGCCGATGCCCGGTGATCCTCCACCGCCTCTTTCATCACCTTGATCTGTTCGGCACTGAACCAACGCTTCAGGCGGGCATCGGTGGCCAGAATCTTGCCACCCAGCAGATGGTGGACGGCACGCGGACCCTCCAGCCCCAAATCGTGATAGGCAGCAATGGCATAGACCATGTTGATGTCGGCACCCGTGGTGCGCACCAAGTCAAGGCTGCGCCGGATGACCCCCACCACATGCGAGAGGTTATGGGCGGCATCGAAGGATGCGTAACGGGGCAGGATTTGGGTCTCAATAAACGAGACCAACTCGAGATTGGGAACCTTCATGGGCATATTTTTTTGGATGATTCAGAGCATATCTGCCCTAATTAGTTGCAAATGTACGTATTATTGTTTAATTTTGCAAGCGGAAACGGGAGAATCTTCCCCGTGGAACATCAATCAGTGCATCTTTTCCCCAAAGAAGCAAAAACAATGAAGAATATGCAGACCGAAGTAAAAAGAAACTCACTCAGGGCCTGGCTCCTCGCCACCCGACCCAAGACACTCACCGGCGCTGCCGTGCCCGTGATGATCGGCCTCTCGGCAGCCTATGCCGATGCCTGTCGCATGGAGATGGCTGAGACCTTCTCCTGGACAGCGGCGGCGCTCTGCCTGCTGTTTGCCTTTGTCATGCAGATAGACGCCAACCTCATCAACGACTTCTTTGATTATGTGAAGGGTACCGACGATACGGAACAGCGCATGGGCCCCCGTCGGGCCTGTGCCTCGGGATGGGTGACGCTGCATGCCATGAAACATGCCATCGCCCTCACCACCTGTCTGGCCTGCATCGTGGGGCTGCCCCTCATCTGGTATGGGGGATGGGAGATGGTGCTGGTGGGACTGGTCTGCGTCGTCTTCTGTTTCCTCTATACCACCCATCTGTCCTATCTCGGACTGGGCGATGTGCTGGTGTTGGTGTTCTTTGGAATCGTGCCCGTCTGCGTCACCTATTATATCGAGCGCCATGAGGTGACGGCACCCGTATTGCTGGCGTCGATAGCCTGCGGACTGGTGATTGATGCCCTGTTGCTGGTGAACAATTTCCGCGACCGCTTTACCGACCGTGAGGCGGGCAAGATGACCCTTGTGGTGCGAATCGGCGAGCAGGCCTCGCTCGGGCTCTATCTGCTCACGGGGGTGGTGGCTTGTGCCATCGGTTCGGTCTTCCTCTTCACCGGCCAGCCCTTGGCCTTTGTGCTGCCGCTCGTCTATCTTGTGCTCCATCTCTTTGCCTGGCTCAAGATGAAACGGGTGAATAGGGGCAAGGCCCTCAACCATTGTCTCGGCGAGACTGCCCGCAATATCTTCATCTACGGGTTGGCACTGAGTCTCGGACTGTTGCTCTGAATCCGGTCGAAGATACCTGCAGAAGATACCCCTCAAAGCAAGCTGCGAGGGAGTGTCAGTGCTTGAAGTAATAGTAGAGCACGCCCAGTACCACAATCAGGATGCCGATGAGAACCGAGCGGAAGAGGCAGCCCACAATCTTTCTTACGGCCACAAAACCGATGATGAGAATGAGCAGCCCCAGTGCGTAATATTGGATATTCTCCATGATAATCAACGGGATAAGAGGATGAATTATAGAGGATGAATTATTGCGTTTCTTTTATTTGAACAGCATACGGAAGGCCGTGGGTATCAGGGTCTCGAACTCCATGCGCTCGTGCGTGATGGGATGGGTGAAGCAGAGCATGTAGGCATGGAGGCAGAGACGGTGGATGGGGTCGTCGCCGTTGCCGTATTTCACATCGCCGCAGACGGGATGGCCCATGTCGGCACTATGGACGCGGATCTGGTTCTTGCGGCCCGTCTCCAAGCGGTATTCCACTAAGCTGTGGTTGCAGGTGCGGTCGAGCACGTGGAAATGGGTCACCGCATACTTACCCCCGTTGTCGGTGGGTGAGGAGTAGGTGACGTAAGCCTTGTTGTCTTTCAGCCAGTTGGCGATGGTGCCCTCGTCGTCGCGCATCTCGCCGCTCACCACGGCCACGTAGCGGCGGTCGTAGACGATGTCGTGCCAGTTGTGCTCGAGCAGTTGTTCGGTCTCCATATCCTTGGCATAGACCATCAGGCCGCTGGTGTCGCGGTCGAGTCGGTGAACCACATGGGCGCGGCACTTCTGGCGCGACTTGTGGAAATAGTCGTCGAGCACTGCCTTCACGTTCAGCGACGAGTGGCCGGCAGCCATGGAGAGAATGCCCGGGTTCTTCTCGATGACGATGAGCCAACGGTCTTCGTAAACAATCTTCACGTACTTGCTCTTGAAACCCTGCTGGTTGCGCTTGCTGCGGCTCACGGCCACTTTCGTGCCGGCATGCAGGGGATAGTCGAACTGGGTGACGGTCTTGCCGTTCACCTTGATGCCGCGGCCCTGAAGGGTGGCTTTCACCTTGTTGCGGCTTTCGTTCAGATGGCTCAGCAGAAACTCCAGCAGACCGTAGTCGCCGTCGGCCACAAGGTGCAGGTAGTCGTTGGGCTGGTTGGGTTGGTATCTCATATCAAATTGGTTTTGGGGGAAATCAGTTGAAGAAATTCCACGATACGCCGATGTGCATCACCCGGCCGTTGAGCGGATAGTGGGGGGTGAGGAAGTACATCTTGTTGCCGCTGCCGCCCGTGACATGGCTGAACATCAGGAAGAAACGCGTGTGCTTGAGATGCAGGTTGGCATAGGCGTCGATGAAGGGGTAGTTGCCGAGCTTCATGCGGCTCGACGCTTCCTCCTGCACCGCAAACTGGTTGAGCTGTGGACAGAAGTCGGGGGCGTAGTACTCGGTGAAATAGGTGGCGTCGGCACCCAGTTCCACACTCAGTTCGCGTGCGATGCGGAACTTCAGGTAGAGGTTGGTGAAGACGTTGAGCGCAGGCACGGGCAGCACCTCCTCGGCACTGCTGTTCTGGTAGGTGATGATGTTCTCCCAGTGCAGCGGGCCGAGATGCACGTCCTGGCGCAGCTGGGCCGTGAGCAGGTTGATGTTGCCGCTGTGCTGGCGCACGTTGGCGGTGAGGGATGTGCGACCCTCGGTGGTGGCGGCATAGCTCATGCCGAAGTAGGTGTAGTTCTGAATCTCCTCGACGGCCACACGCAGCGAGGTGTGGGTCTTGCCCAAGCTGAACAGACCCTCGATGCGGGTGCGGGTCTCCTTGGAGCCGCAGGCGTTGTCCCACCACAGATGCTTGCTGTGGTAGTTGCGCTGGTAGAACGTGGGGTTCAGACGGTAGAAATAAGCCTTTGCGGCCAGCACCACCGTATCGCCCAGAAGGGGGAAGTGGAGGTCGGTGCTGAAGTCCACCTTCAGCTGGCCTGCATCCTCACCCGCCAGCCAGGTCTCGGCCATGAGGTTATAGTGGAGCGTCTTGCCCTGGGTCTTGTTCAGTTGGCCGCCGATGCTGATGTGATGCTCGTTCCATTTGCCCATGATGGCCCTGTTGGTGCCGTCGGTCACGAGCAGATCGGGCATCTGGAAGCGCCGCAGTTCATGAGTGGCAAACACCTTCAGCCCCGCCTTGGCATATTTGTTGAACCCTTCGAGCAGGGCGATGGCCAGCGTGTTGCGCATCTGCAGCATCTTCGTCTGGTCGTAGATGGAGTCGCCACGGTAGCCACCATCGGCCAGGCTCTCGTAATAGCGGTTGGCATAGTAGCCCTCGGGTGCCTTGTAGGTTTGGTAGATACGGTCGTGGCTGCTGAGGTCGAGCGTGTGGATGAAGCTCGTCACAGGCACGTATTCGCGCTTCATCGTGTCGGCCAGCGAGTCGGGCAGTGCCTCGTCGTCCTCCTTCTCCGCTTTCAGTGCTTCGTCGGTGGCAGGAGTGTCCCAGGTGTTGCCCTCCTCCTTCTTCCGGGCTTCCTCTTCGGCCTTCTTCCGCGCTTCCTGTTCCTTCTTTGAGGCGTTGGCAAAGGCGCGCGCCTTGAGTTCCTCCTCAGTGAGTTTCACCGTGCGGTAGAAGCCCACGGCATAGCGGTGGGTGAGGAAGAAGTGGAGATGGTTGTTGCGGTTCCAGTTGCGCTCGAGCACCGTGGGTATCTCGCTCTCGGTATACGAGTCGCTGAAACTCTCGGGGTGGGTGATGTAGTTGTCGTCGGTGATACCGCCGTTCTCCGCCACTTTCTGATGGTAGGTGGAGAACATCGAGTGCATCTGGTAGCGGTCACCGATATGGGAGAGATAGAACGTGGCACCGAAGTGCGACGTGCTCTGGTTGCTGTAGTAGCCGCGGGCGTAGGCATAGTTCAGGTCGAAGCCCATGCCCGTCTTCTTGCCCGCATTGATGGCAAACTTGGCGTCGATATGGTCTTCGCCATTCAGCTTGTCGCCGCAGTTGTCGTAGGAGATGTTGGTGATGGGCGAGAGCGTGTTGGTGAAGTGCAGCTGGTCGGGTTCCTTGGTGACGAAACTGTAGGGCTGGCTGAAGAGGAACTGGCTGGTGAGCGGACGGTCGATGACGATGCGGCTCAGCCGGGCTGTATAGTTGTTGCCCGTGGTGTTGTAGTCGCCATAGACACCCGTGTTGAGCGTCGTGTTGGGGTAGAGGTGGGGCATCGTGTCAATCTCGGCGGGACGGATGTCGCCAAACTTCCGGTCGATGGTCCACACGTAGAGTCCAGTGGGGATTTCCTTGTCCTGGGTGGTGTCGTTGCGCAGCTTGTTGAAGTTGTTGTTTGTATTTCCGTAGGACGACTGCTGGAAGTTGCCGTCGTCACGGATATAGTCTTGGGCACCTGCCGTCAGGTGACAGCAGGCGGCTGCGAGCAGACAGAGGAGATGCTTCATGAATGCGTGATTGGGATGGATGTTCTATTTCTGGGGGAAGAGGCGCAGGGCCGATTCCGTAAACTTGATGACGATGGCCACGCAGATGACTATCGTGCCCACATCGCTGTCCTTGAGCCAGTAGAGGGCCATGCCGGCAATGGCGGTGAGCATGAAGATGAGGTTGAGCCAATTACGCACTTTGAGCATCCGGTTGCGCGGACGCTCAAAGTGGCGGGGTTTGGTCCATCCGGGCAGGGTCTCTTCCCGGTTGTCGCCGTATCGGTCGGCAGCCTCTTCGGGCTGCGGTCTGTTGTCTGTTGTCATTTCAGAAGGGTTGCGAATTTGTCGAAGATATAATCTTTGCGGTCGATGGTCTTCCGGCGGAACTTGCCCGAGACACGCGACAGCTTCTGCTTGTCTTTCTTCAGACCGTACTCGTCGGTAATCCATTCCTCGGCACGGTAGGTGGTGGCATTGCGCTCTTCGTCATAGAGGTAGTGGATGCGGTTGATGGTCACCTCGGCACTGCCGTCCTTGCAGACTACGGTGAGGTTGAACATCAGTCGGGTGCGGTCGAGCACTAAGGGCTTGTTCTTGAACACCAGCCATTCCTGGTAGTAGGCGGCCAGCTCGCCCTTCTCGGGGTTCTCTATCGTGAAGCGGCTCTGCTCAAACTGGTTCTTCTCCTTCAGCATCTTGGCCATCTGCGCATGCAGGATGTCGTAAATCTGCCGGGCGCTCTTGCCGGGCGCTGCTATCGTGGTCTGGAATACAACCTGGCCGTTCACTACGGGTACGGCTCCCACCAGGTATTTCTGGTCGGGGTTGGTCTTTACGGCGTTCTCCTGTTCTTCGGGCATCTCCCAGGTGTTCTGTGCTGTGGCTAAGAGCGGTAGCAGGGCGATGAGTGCGATGATGATTTTTCTCATGTGTGTATAGGTCTGTTTGGTATATGATATAATGTATGATTCAAGAACTGAATCTTGAAGAACTCAACCGGACGGATAGCACTATCCGCCCGGTTTAGCTCACGCAAAGTTACGAATGTTTTTCGGAATGAGTGGGCATTGCCTACAAACTTTACGTATTTTTAATAATTCTGCCTGGGTAAGAGGAGGGTACTCAGAATCCTTACTTGTAGAGATACCGCTTGATACTCTTCTTCGGCGTTTTCTCAAACTCGCTTTCGCGCATCTCCAGCGCCGACACCTTGGCGTAGGTGGGAATCTGCTGGTTCAGCTCCTGCAGGTTCTGCTTCATCAACTGGTCGAGGTCGTGCATGGAGAGTCCCTGTGCCTTCAGCTCGTCGAGGTCGGGGAACACCAGACCCACCAGCTTCTCGCCCCGCTGCACCACCACACTCTCCACTACGTAGGGCTGCGAGTTGAGCTTGTCTTCAATCTCTTCGGGATAGATATTCTGGCCGTTGGAGCCCAGCAGCATGTTCTTGGAGCGGCCACGGATATAGAGGTTGCCCTGGCTGTCCATCGTGCCCAGGTCGCCCGTGTGATACCAGCCCTCGGCATCGAGCGCTTCGGCGGTGGCCTCAGGATTCTTGTAGTAGCCCAGCATCACGTTCATGCCTCGGGCCAGAATCTCGCCGGCCACATGTTCGGGGTCGGGACTGTCGATCTTCACCTCCATGTGTACCACGGCTCGGCCACAGCTGCCCGGGGCAAAGGTCTGATAGTCGCTGTAGGTGATGATGGGCGCACACTCCGTGGCTCCATACCCCACCGTATAGGGGAAGCCGATGCGGTGGAGGAACTGCTCAATCTCCTGGTTGAAGGCCGCACCGCCGATGATAATCTCGTAGAAACGGCCACCGAAGGCCTCTACCACCTGCTGGCAGATGCGCTCCTCGATCTTCTTGCTGATGATGGGCGTTTTGAGCAGCAGGCTGATGGGACCCGACTGGATGCGCGGCAACACCTTCTTGCGGATAATCTTCTCGATGACCAACGGAACGGCGATGATGATCGATGGGCGGATGTCGCTGAAGGCCTGGGCGATGATGGCGGGGGAGGGCACGCGCGTGAGGTAATAGATGTGGCAACCGTGCAGAAACTCGAACATGAACTCGAAGGCCATGCCATACATATGGGCCATCGGAAGGATGCTGATGATGCGGTCACCATTTTTCACCATCTTGCCCAGCACACCCTCGGCAAAATCGTAGTTGCTCCAGACCGCACGATAGGGAATCATCACACCCTTGGAGAAGCCTGTGGTGCCGCTCGTATAGTTGATCATCGCCAGTTCGTCACCACTCTCCTCCCGATAATAGCGCACATGCTCCGGCCGGAAATACTTGGGATATTTCGTGCCGAAGAGGGCGTTGAGATGCTCCCTCGCGTAGGTGAGTTTGTCGGTACGCGAGAGCAGCAGCGAATAGTCGGGGATATGGATGATTCCCTCCAGGTCGGGCATCTTCGTGGCGTCGATGGTGGGAGCCACCATGTCGCCCACAAAGAGCAGTTTCGACTCGCTGTGGTTCACGATGTGGTGAATCTGTTCGGGCAGGAACTCATGCAGGATGGGAACGGCAACGGCTCCGTAGGTGAGGGTGGCCAGGAAGGCTACCGCCCAGTGGGAACTGTTGCGGCCGCAGAGCGCAATCTTGTCGCCCCGTTTCACACCGCTGTTCTCAAACAGGATATGCAGTTTCTCTATCTTGCGTGCCACATCGTTGTATTGCAGGGTGGCACCCTTGTAGTCGGTCAGGGCATCCTGGTTCCAATGGCTGATGATGCTCTTCTCGATGATTTCATTCAGACTGTTCATAGGCTGGGGAATTATTTATAAAGGTATCGCTTGATACTCTTTTTGGGGGTCTTGGCAAATTCGTCTTGATGGAGCTCCACAGCCGAAATCTTGGAATAGGCTGGAAGGATGTTGTTCAGCTCGGTGCGGTTCTCTTCCATCACATGGGCCAGGTCTTCATCGCTGAATCCCATGTTGTGGGCCTCCTCATAGTCGGGATGGATAAGCGCCACGAGCTTCTCCTCACGCTGGATGATGATGCTCTCGGACACCAGGGCCATCGAGTTGAGCTTGTCTTCAATCTCCTCGGGATAGACATTCTGGCCGTTGGCTCCCAGCAGCATGTTCTTGATGCGGCCGCGGATGAAAACGTGACCGTCGGGTGTCATCGTGCCCAGGTCGCCCGTGTGATACCAGCCGTCCTTGTCGAGCACCTGGTCGGTGGCTTCCTGGTTCTTGTAGTAGCCCAGCATCACATTCATGCCGCGTGCCACCACCTCGCCGGCGACGTGCTCGGGGTCGGAACTCAGAATCTTCACCTCCATAAAGTCTACCGGCGTGCCGCAACTGCCGGCAACGAAATCGGTATAGTCGCTGAAGGTGATGAGCGGGGCGCATTCTGTGGCGCCATAGCCCATCGTGATGGGGAAGTCGATGCTCTTGAGGAACGACTCAATCTCCTGGTTCATCGGCGCACCGCCCACCACCACCTCGTAGGCATTGCCGCCGAACACCTGCATCACCTGGTCGCAGATGCGCTGGCGCACCTTCTTGTTGATGACGGGCATGCCCAGCAGCAGTTTCACTACGTTGTTCTGGATGCGGGGGAAGACATGCTTGCGCACAATCTTCTCAACTACCAAGGGGACACTGATGACGATGGCGGGCTTCACTTCGGCAAAAGCCTGTGCAATGACAGCCGGAGAGGGAAGACGCGTGAGGAAAGAGAGATGGCAACCGTGACAGAAGGGGAAGATGAACTCGACGGCCATGCCGTACATGTGGGCCATGGGCAGGATGCTCAGTGTCTTGCTGCCCTCGGGAATCTTGCTGCCGATGGCACGGAAACAGAACTCGAGATTGCCCCAGATGGCACGGTAGGGAAGCATCACACCCTTGGAGAAACCCGTCGTGCCGCTCGTGTAGTTGATCATCGCCAACTCCTCGGCCTCGTCACGGTGGTAGCTCACATGCTCCTTGCGGAAGGCTCGGGGGAAACGGCGACCGAACAGCTCGTTGAGATGCTCGCGGGCATAATCCAGTTTCTCAGAACGGCTCGTGTGCAGCGAGAAGTCGGGCAGATTGATGATACCCTCCAAGGCCGGCATCTCCGAGGGAACAATGGTCTTCACCACCACGTCGCCCACAAACAGCAGCTTTGACTCGCTGTGGTTGACAATGTTATGAATCTGCTCGGCATTGAATTCGTGGAGGATAGGCACTGCCACGGCTCCGTAGGTCAGCGTGGCGAAAAAGGCAACGGCCCAATGGGCACTGTTGCGGCCTGAGATGGCGATGCGGTCGCCCTTTTGAACACCACTGTATTCAAACAATATGTGGAGTTTCTCTATCTTTCGAGCTACATCGTGATATTGGAGGGTGATGCCCTTGTAGTCGGAGAGGGCATCTCTGTCCCAGTTCTTGACGATACTTGATTCAATGTATGAATTGAAACTTTTGAAGTTTTTCATTGCACAGTCGTTAAATTTTTGTGCAAAGATAACGTATTCTTTGCACATCCGCAAACTTTTTGTGCATAAATCAATGCTTGGTCTATAAAAATCAGGTGATTTGATGAAAAATTTGACAATTGACATGAAAAACTGGCCATTGAGAAGAAAAAAATACATAAATAACAATAAAACTGCTGCAAAAGTTGGTGGAATAAAAAAAATATTGTACTTTTGCATTGAATTCTGAAATGGCGTTTCCGTCCGCGAAACGTCTTTTGTTCTCACATTCCATATTTTTTACAACTTTAGAATCGTACCACATATCTATTTATAATAATATGTATACAAAAGAAGAATTAGAGTCAATGGACACTCCGAGATTGATGGAAGTGGCCGGACAATATGGCATCGGAATCAGTGACGGTGCAGAGCGCGAATCGGTCATCTATGCAATCCTCGACAAGGCTGCTGAAGAAGAGGCAGCCGAGAGTGCCCCCAAACGCAAGCGTACCAGGATAGCCAAGAAAGAAACAGATAAGGTGTATTCGGTGAAAGGAAAAGACGGGGAAAATCTCGATACCAAGAAAAGGAAAACCAAGGCCGAACCCACCACACTCTTTGACGAACTCAGTGCTGCCAACTCTGCTGACGCGGCTGCCGCTGCTGCAGCAGAAAAGCCCGCCCCCAAGAAGAGGGGAAGAAAGTCGAAGGCGCAGCTGCTGGCCGAACAGCAGGCTCTTGAGGAGGCTGAAAAAGCACGTATGGAAGCCGAGCAAATGGACCAGACCGCTGAAATTCAGACGGAAGATGTGCAAACCGAAACAGAAGACGCTGGAGAGGACGTGCCCGAGGCTTCGTTCGGACAGCAGGAGCAGCAGGGGGAAGACCGGGCTCTGCTTGAACAGTTGCAGGAGCGCATGGCCCAGCTCAATCAGGAGGAGACAACTGAAGCTCTGCAAAGGCCAACACCAGGACAGCCCATTGCCGACGGCATGGGCGTTTGGGAGGGAGATCCCGGTGACGGAACCGACTTTATAACCGTTGTCGACCTGCCTATCGAAGACCAAGGTGCCATGCCCACACTCGATATTTTTGACAGACCTGTCATGGGAAATCACATGAATGATTTCCAACCGATCCCCGTACAGCAGACTGACCCCAACGGACAGTTTGATTTTGCAGATGTCATAGCCGGAAACGGTGTGCTCGAAATACTGACCGACGGTTACGGATTCCTCAGGTCAAGCGATTACAACTATCTCTCGTCGCCGGATGATATCTATGTCTCCCCACAACAAATCAAACGATACGGACTGAAGACCGGAGATGTGGTGGATTGCATGGTCAGACCGCCACACGACAACGAGAAGTATTTCTCGATGAGCGAGGTGAATGTCATCAACGGACGTAATCCCGAAGAGGTGAGAGACCGCGTGGCCTTTGAACACCTTACCCCCCTCTTCCCCGACGAGAAGTTCAACCTCTGCGGCGACCCCTCAACAGCCAATCCCAGTGTGCGCATCGTCGACCTCTTCTCACCCATCGGTAAGGGACAGCGTGCACTCATCGTGGCACAGCCCAAGACCGGTAAGACCATCCTCATGAAGGATATTGCCAATGCCATCGCCGCCAACCATCCCGAGGCGTATCTCATGATGCTCCTCATCGACGAACGACCCGAAGAGGTGACCGATATGTCGCGTACGGTCAATGCCGAGGTCATCGCATCCACCTTTGACGAGCCTGCCGATCGCCATGTGAAGATTGCAGGCATCGTCCTCGAAAAGGCCAAGAGAATGGTGGAGTGCGGCCATGATGTGGTCATCTTCCTCGATTCCATCACCCGTCTCGCCCGTGCCTATAACACGGTGAGCCCGGCCAGCGGAAAAGTGCTCACCGGTGGTGTGGATGCCAATGCGCTGCAGAAACCCAAACGGTTCTTTGGTGCGGCACGTAATATTGAGAATGGAGGTTCGCTCACCATCATCGCAACGGCACTCATCGATACGGGGTCGAAGATGGACGAGGTAATCTTCGAGGAATTCAAGGGTACCGGAAACATGGAGCTCCAGCTCGACCGTATGCTCAGCAACAAGCGCATCTTCCCGGCCGTCAACCTGGTGCAGTCGAGCACACGCCGCGACGATTTGCTGCATGATGCTACCACTCTCAACCGCATGTGGATTATCCGTAAGTTCATCAGTGAGATGAACCCCATCGAGGCGATGAATACGGTGAGAGACCGCTTGGTGCAGACCCGAAGCAACGAGGAATTCCTACTGTCCATGAATGATTAACGAATCATGGTGAAACAGTCAATATACATGGCCAGATGGATCATTCATCTGGCCATTGTTGCTGTAATGGTGGCTATGGCCGTGGGAGAGCTGAAACGGAACGCCCCCCGGAAGGAGACGGTGGTCATCGTGCAGGATGGTTATGAACTGACCGACGGGAAGCGGGTGTGGTTGCGGCTGAACCCGACTGATGTGGCAGCAACCGATGCTGGCGATGCACACAGCTGGCTCGGCACCTACCGGGACTCAATGGCTGCCGCTACGGATTATGTGAGGAAGTGTTTGGCCGAGGCTGACTATTTCCTCCAGGTGCATGCCGTGCAGGATGAGGGTTATGGACAGGTGGTCAGTCAGCGCGATGACTTCAGACGACAGCTCGCATCCCGGGAACGGCAGCTGGCTCTGCTCGACTCCCTATGCCAAGATAACGGCCGGCTGTTTCTCAAACCGTTCCGCCGGACGGTGGCCCAGGATAGTCTGCCCATGCCCGACCATTCCATCTGTATCCGCAGCTACGGATGGTATCAGGGAGGTCTGCTGCCCCTGCGCCCGAGATGGGGCAAGGGAATTTCGGTTGATTGCTCCGGTCGGCTGCTTCTGGGCGAGTGGAACCAGGAAAGCCTGGCCAAGGCAACCATCTTTTTGCCCGAGGGTATCTATGAAGGTAGTGCTTCGGCTTGTTTCTATCCGGAAGGGCATGGCAGACTCAGACAATGGAACGGGGCCGTGTACGAGGGAAGATGGGAAAACGGACGCTGCCAGGGCTTTGGCATCGAGATGAATGACGAGCATCTGAAGGCGGGAGAATGGAGAAACGGAAAGTTTCTCGGTGAGCGAATGAACTATACGTCAGAACGTATCTATGGCATTGACATCTCCCGCTACCAGCATGGAAAAGGAAGGAAGTATTATCCCATCCACTGGAACAGGCTGCGCATCAACTATCTGGGCAAGGTGAACAACAAACGTAATGCCGGGAATAGCTATCCTGTCTCCTTTGTCTATATCAAGTCGACCGAGGGAACAACGGTCAGAAACAGATATTATCGAGCCGACTATCAGCAGGCACGCCGCAATGGTATCGCTTGTGGTGCCTATCATTTCTTCTCCACAAGAACCAGCGGCAGCAAGCAGGCACAGTTCTTCTTGCGCCATGCCCGATTTGCCAAAGGCGACTTCCCGCCTGTGCTTGATGTGGAACCGTCGCATCGACAGATATGCGAGATGGGAGGACCGGATGCACTGTTCCGGGAGGTCAGGGAATGGTTGCGCATCGTTGAGAAAAAGACTGGGGTGTTGCCCGTGCTTTATGTGAGCCAATCGTTTGTCAACAGGTATCTCAGGGATGAGGGCGAACTCAAACGCAAGTACCCCGTATGGATTGCACGATACGGTGAATACAAACCCGACGTGAAGCTTGTCTTCTGGCAATTGTGTTCCGACGGAAGGGTGCAAGGCATCACTGGCGATGTCGACATCAATGTGTTCAACGGTTACGATAATCAGTTCCAATTATTCAAAAAAGAGCAGACAATCAGGTAAAAAATGCCGTATAAATGTCATTTTTTGAAGATAATTAGGCAAAAAAAGCATTGTTTGGGGTATTTATGCTATTAAACATAAAAAAATATTTGCAAAATATTAAAATATGCAGTACCTTTGCAACCGTTATCCTGAATACAATCTTTTTACCTTAAAAAAACTAATACCTATTGGTCTTGCCCCCGCTGTGAAGCGAGGGCATTTCTCATTTATAGAGGGTAGCTCTTCCGGGTGGAAGGGAGCCATGGAACACCGTTTGGCGGTCCCCCTCAACGGATTTCAATTGCTTATTCATAACTGATGTAGGGCTCAAGACGAATGAAGTCGGATTCGCTGAACTCGGGAAGATTGGCCAGTTCACGTATCGACTGGAGCGGTCCCTCAAGCCGACGGTATTCGACTATCGCTCGTGCCTGATAAAAGTTAAGATAGGGATGTTTGCGAAGTTGGTTGGTCGAAAGGCGGTTGACGGACAATCGGCGATAGACTGGCGAAACTCCCTCCGTAAGACTTTCAATGCGCATATAGCTCTTGGCACCACTGGGGAAGTCCTCAATCTCGTCCAGTTGCGAGAGGCTGACAAATCCGCCCAACTCTTCACGATATCGAACAATCCGCCGGGCGAAGTAACTGCCGATGCCTGGAATACGTTTCAGCTGGGAGGTGTCGCTGTGGTTGAGCTCTACGTATTCTCCCGCCTTCAGCTTGCGTGGGTCGGACAGGGGCTGGGTGTTGGCGGATAGTGATTCCAATGCCGAGGCTTGGGTCTGGTTGGATTCCGGGAGATACTTCCGTTGGCGGCTTGCCTTTGTCAATTCGGCGGCCGACATGGAATAGTCGGGAGCAATGCGGATATAGGGCAGCAAGCGTTTGTATTGATAGGCACTGAGACCATACAGCAGCGAGAAATCTTCCGGACAGCGATAGATGCCTCCCTTGCTACGATAGCGGTAGATGTTGCGAACCTGCCAACGTGACAATCCCAAACGAAGCAGGGCGGTGCTGTCGGCTGTATTGGGGTCGAACGGAAACAGTTGGGAGACCGATGACTGTTCGGAAGCGTCAGCAATAGGCAGTGTGCCACCCCGCTGGGGATGGCGACTGCTTATTGCTGCAGATGAATGGGGTTGGGGAGCTGCATGACGAAGCGTGTCTGCTGCTGATGCGGTGACAGCCTCTTCATGACCGCTCTGATGGAGCAGCCATAGGCCACAAAGGGTTGCGCAGATCATCAGAACGAGACCTAAAAGCGCTTTTCGGTCACTGGCTGAATAATACATCTTCTGTGCCTTGCTCAGTCTTTCAGTGAATAAGTGATGGTGGTCACAACGCGAATCTTCTTGATGTACGGCGTGTTGCCATCCCTGTCTTCAATGCTGAACTGGCCCTGGTCAGCGCGGCGGATGCCTTTCAGTTTACTCTTGCTGTTCTTGGCGAACTGTTTGGCGGTAGACTGGGCATTCTCAATCGCCTCTTCCATCATCTTCGGTTTCAGTTGCTGGAAGGAGACGTACTCATAGGTGGTCGGGTTCTGATAGCCTCCGTCCACCACGGCTACGCCCTGTTTCAGCAGTTCTCCCTGACGAGACATGATGCTGCGGACGAGTTTCACGTTCTTGGATGTCACTGTGATGATTGAGGTGATGTTGTATCTGAACTGCCGGATGTTGGTGGAGTACTGGTCGGCATTCAGGTCGATGACCACGGGGGCGTTCACACTGATTTCCGAATCCTTGATACCGTTCTGCTTCAGGAATGTCTTCACCTTGTTGGTGGTTACATTGATACGCTGGTAGAGTTCGGGCAAATCGTTGCCCAACTCTTTGGTCGGGATAGGCCAGGTCACCTTGTCGGCTTCCACCTCACGCTCTGCCAGACCTTTTACGGTGACGATATTGTCTTTGGAAGCGAAGTTGTCTATGCCGGCTTTCAGCAGAAACCCCAAAATGATGATGGCCAATGCTACGGATTTGTTGCTCATAATTGTTTAGGCTTGAATGATGTTAGTAATCCATGGTTGAAAATCGCTCGGGAGCAGCTCGGATGACTGGTTCCTTTCGGCTGCAAATATACGATGAATAGCGTAGAACAAGGATGAAAAGAGTGATAAAAAATGTTGTTTGCCCCCTTTTTCTTCCTTTTTTTAACAAAAAACTGCTTTTCATGACGGCTATATAAAGATATTTACGTAACTTTGTCACCCAAACAACAACGATTGAAATATGCAAAATCAAGAGAATAAGGCTTTTGGTATCTATATGACTGAGGTGGCGAAGACACAGACGCTTTCTGCCGAACAGGAAAAATCACTGTCCGACAGAATCAAAAGCGGAGATGGAGCCGCATTGGACCAACTCGTGACAGCCAATCTCAGACTGGTCGTCGCCATCGCACGCAAGTATCAGGCGAAGGGATTGGACATGGATGATCTGGTGAGCGAAGGCAATATGGGACTCATGAAGGCGGCTCTCAAGTTTGATGCCGACAAGGGACCCTTTGCCGCTTTTGCCGTGCCACTCATCTGCCAGGGCATTGAGATGGCTTTGGGTCAGCAAACCGCGCTGTATCATGTGCCAGCAACGGAGCGCACACCCGCTGAAAAGAAAAGAAGCCGGGCTCTCTCCATGGATGCCCCTATTGGACATCGGAACAGGGCGACGCTCACCTCTGTCCTGGCCGACAAAGAGGTGCCTGATGACGAGCAGCTCCTCGGTATGATGAGTGCACAGACGGAACTGGAGGTGGCTCTCACACAGCTCAACGAGAGGGAGCGGAAGGTGGTGAGCCTCTTCTATGGTATCGGATGTGACAAAATGACCTTTGCCGAGATAGCATCCGTCATGGGACTGAAAAGGGAACGCTGCAGACAAATCAGAAACAAGGCTTTGCGCAAGGTGCACAAAGGATTGAAACAGTTTATGAAAGGATGAAACTCAGTGTCATCATCCCCGTATTCAACACCAGGAAGTATCTCGAGAGATGTGTCAGCAGTGTGCTTGGCAACCAGGGTGTGGACTTGGAACTGATCATCGTGGATGATGGTTCCACGGATGGAACCGATGTGCTCTGCAATCAACTGGCCGAACGGCATCAGCAGGTTTCGGTCATCCATATCGACAATTCAGGGCCAGCTACGGCCAAGGATAGGGGATTGGATCGGGCAAAGGGGGATTATGTGGCACTGATTGACAGCGATGACGCGGTGCAGCCTGATATGTTTGTCAGGATGATGGATGCCGCGCGGCGCTATCAGGCCGACATCGTTTGTTGCAATTATTCGGAAGTGTATGAGGATGGGACGACACGCGAATTTCATTATTCCCATCAGGAATATCTGTTCGAAGGGACGGAAGGTGCCCGACGCTTTCTCATGAAACAAGGAATCTATACCCAGTGTTGGACCAAAATATTCCGTCGACAGCTGATAGAAGACCATCATATACGCCATCTGGAAGGTATGCGAACCGATGAGGATTTCGTATTCAATATCCAGTGTATGATGAAAAGCCGAAGGGTGGTGGTAGTGGATGAGCCTCTCTATATCTATACCAATAGGGAGAGCTCGCTCTCACGCGATTATTTCAGAAAGGATATCGGCAGCTATATCGACAACAGATGGCGGCGCTTTGAACTCACAGGACAGCTTGTGGCCAAGGCAGGCCAGGAACTCCGACAGGCTGCTCTTTTCAACCAATTATTCTATTGCAATGAATTGTTAGGAAGGATTGCACTCTTCCCCGAACTCTACCATCAGCAGCAGGCCAGGAGGGTGACACACTGCATGAAAAGCCATCCACTCATGCTCTGGAAACACCGGCAGATGATGGGGCTGAGTTTGGGCGGATTGTTTTTGCTGCTCTTGCTTCCCACCTCTCTCTATATGCGTTACCGGGGAACCCGCATTCACTGATTGTGTCTGGTGTTCGTAGAAGTCACATTCACTGATTGTGTTCGGTATGGATGAAGTTGCGGTTGTGGCGGTCGAGGTGCCTTAGATTGTTCAGCATCTTCCACGTTAGCTTGGGAAGCAGTACGAGTTTGCCCACCAGTGTCTTGTTGCGAAGCGAAGCTGGCGTAGCGCCTAACAATGACAGGCAGAGCGCCATGAAGAGCAACCACCATTTCATCGACCACCAAGGGGCAAACAGGACCATCACCACACCCATTGTCAAGGTGAATACCAGCAGCATCGAACGGGGGATGAGTGCCTGCTGGATAGTCTTGTCTACATAGTTGATGTTGCCTGTCAGCAGGGCTTTACCCACATGGGGGAGCATCGTGACCAGACTGTTGAGCTGGGCCGACATCCAGCGTTGGCGCTGACGTTGGAAATTGTCTTCGCTCCCCACTTTCTCGTCAAACACGGGGATATGTTCCTCATAGCGGATAAAGATGCGGTCGAGCAGCAACAGCTGTTCCAACTCCCGGTCTTCTCCAGCCGTGCTGAGTTGACCGACATGGCTGGCAAACCACTGATAGTCAATGCACATGCCCGAACCGATGAGGGCTGATGAGAGCCCCACCAGGTTGTGGGCCTTGCGGAAAATGGAGTTGTTGATTTCTTCGCTCAGACCATCCAATACGGCGATGTTGTTGTCGGCATTCTTTGCACAGCGATGGCATTGGATGGCACGGTAGCCACGGTCACAGGAGAGGTTGAGATAGGAGAGAAAATCATCGCAGACGATATTGTCGGCATCCAGAATCACCACGTAATCATAGCGGGCTTCGGCAGATTCCGATTGGGCGGCTTCACGCTCTGCCTCCTCAATGGCAAACTGGAGTGCTTTGGCCTTTGAGCTGTGTTCAAAGGCTGGTTGGAGCAGTTTGATGGGCAAGCTCTTCAAGGCCTCGTTGGTGGCTGCTGTCATGTGGTCGGAGATAACCATAATCCGGTAGTGGGATTCGGGATAGGTCTGTTGCAGAAAAGATGCTACAGATTTTACGATGATCTGGTCTTCACCATAGGCGGGAAAGAGAACCAGAAAGCGGTGTTGACGCTTTGCCTCACAAGTCTGCGGAAGCTGTTTGGAACGTCGGTGAAACAGGAATACCAGCGCAAATAGCAGTACGTAGAACGTGGAGGCCGCAGCTAATAGCCATAAGACGATATCGATGAAGTGGAGCGTTTGCCAGAACATGGAACTTTTGGTTATGGTTGACGAGAACTATGGAAAATGTTTCAAATGAGTGATTGCTTATGTTTTGAAGGAATGATAGCTTATCTTTCGAAAGAATCATTTGTTGTGGTTTACAAATTTCTTTTTGCGCCGTCCTATCCGTAGGATGTTGTAGAACGAGGAGAGGATGATAAAGGGAGCCTTCAGGAATGACTTGTCCCAATTCTTGTCGACCAGATAATCGGGTGTGGCAAGGGCGAAGACGAAACCGATGAAGGCCAGCAGAATCCACCATTTGATGGCCAACGTGAAATAGATGAAGGGCAGGACGCAACTCATCATCATGATGAGAGCCATCATGATGGTGCGCGGAATGAGCATCCACTGGATAATCTTGTCGAGCAGGTCATACTGCTTGTTGAGGAGCGCCTGTGGCAGGAAGCGCAGGTTGCTCAGGGCCATGTGGAATTGGGTGGAGGCCCAGCGGCCTCGCTGCTTGTTGAAATCATCTGTTCGCCGGGTTTTCTCGTCGTAAACAAGGATGTCGTCAAAATAGTCTACAAAGATATTCTGACGCATCAGAAGCGATTCCAGCTCCTTGTCTTCCCAGGCGGCTTTCGTCTTGCTGATGTTCTCTTTGAACCAGTTGAAATCGAATGCCATGCCCGAACCTGAGATGGCTGCCGACATGCCCATGACCACATGGCCACGGCGGAAGATGGAGTTGTTGATTTCCTCGAAGATGGCATCGAGATTGGCTGAGGAGGTGTCACGGTTTTTCGATACCCGATGGGCTTGGATGGCCTTGGTGCCTGCTGCCTCGTAGGCATTGTTCATCTCTTCAAGAAACTCTGGCAGTACGACATTGTCGGCATCCAGGATGAGCACCAGGTCGTAAATCTTGAATTGGGGCAGATTGTTGATGGCATATTGGAGCGATTTGGCCTTGGTGCTGTGCTTGAAGTCGGGGGTGAGCAGGGTGATGGGAAACTGGGCCAGCTTGAAGTTGGTTATCTCGTCTTGGTGGTCGGAAACGACGGTCACGTCAAACAAGCGTTGGGGATAGGTCTGTCCCAGAATGGATCTGACCGTTGCGAGGATGGTCTGGTCGCGTTTGTAGGAGGGGATAATGACGATAAAGCGGTTTTGCCGTTTGGCCTGGGGCACGATGCTGTGCCTGCTGAAGAGGGATGCGAAGGTATAGACCGACATATAGATGACGGTGAGCGATACCACGACAAATAGAAGGATATCAATGACGAATAATATCAGCCAGAGATCGTGCATGATGAATGGGGTTTCGTTTGGTTGCTTACGGATATTGGGGTGTATACTGTTTGGATGAACGGCAGAGGAAATGCTGGATGCCTTGCAGTGTGGCGCGTGCCAAGGAGCGATTGCGGTCAGTGGCTATTTGCCTGATGAGGGTGCGTGGAGTGACCACGGCCAGCTGGTAAGCGTAGGCCAGCCAACGCTTGGGAACTGTCAGGTTGCGACGGGCAAAGAGAAGCCGGTTGCGGGAGAGATAATAGGCCTTCAGCGGACTGTTGGTTCCCGTGCTGCGGCTTTCCTTGTGATGGACCAGGCATTGCGGTTCAAACCATAACTCATAGCCGGCCCGACGGAGCATGAGCGACCAGTCGAGTTCTTCGTAGTAGAGGAAGTAACAGGTGGGCATGAGTCCGGCCCGATTGATGGCCTCACGTCTTACCATCATCGCTGCACCATGAAGATACGGGGTGGGATGGGCATGGCTGTATGCCTGACAGCGCCTCTCGCCCCAACCGATGGCGTGGTTGCGCAGGGTGATGGACGACAGGGGCGTGTAGCCTGCATACTGGATGCGCTCGTTGGCATCGGCATCGCAGATGAGGGGGCTTGCTCCTCCGATATGGGGTGCCTGGAGCACCCGGTTGGCCAGCCGGTCGATATCGGTGTGGTGGAGCAGTGTGTCGTTGTTGAGCAGAAAGAGCAGTCGGCCACGGGCTTTCGAAATGCCCAGATTGTTTCCTCCGGCAAATCCCAGGTTCTCCGCGCTTTTCACGATGCTGACTGGAATCACTCCCTGCCATTCCTTGAGCCATCGGTCCAGTTTGTCGGTTTCGTCAGTCCCCGAACCGTTATCCACCACAATCACTTCCATGCGGAGTCGGGTCGTGGGGATGGAGGCTATCATGTCGCAGGTGTCCTGCCAGCCGTGATAGTTGATGGTGATGAGGGAGATGTCAAACTTCTGATCCACGTTTCTTCTCTTCTTTGAGTCGTTTCTTTTCTTCGTTCTCGGCGAGTATCTTCTCTTCGTATTCCAAGTATTTCTGCTCGAAATAAGGCATGTTGTAGAGGATGCTCATGCCACCATAGAAGAGGAAGATATTGGGAAACTGCATGAGAATCTGGTTGGCATAACCACCCAGATGCAGGGCAACGAATGCTGAGCAAAGCCCCGCCCCATACCCGCGCAGCGACTGGGATTTCAACCTGAACAGGGTGATGTAGCAGGCTCCGCCAAACAGCAGTATCGTGGTGATGACAAAAACGACGACTCCGATGGGACCTGCATGTACCCAAATGTAGACATACTCCGAGTCGGGCGGAATCATGCTCAGGGTGTGGTATTTGTTGTGAGGGGGAATCTTGCTGACATCCATTCCCAGCCCGATGCCCCATGGTGCCTCTTTCATGTATTTGCTGATGGCCTCCTTGTTGATGTCGCGGACGCCTGCCGAGGCATCATTGCGGTCGAAGGCCGTGCGCATGCGCCGGATCATGCTGTTGCCCTCGCCAATCTTGGTGAAAGCCAGCACGAACACCAATGCGCCGAAGATGACACTCACAGGGATGGCTATCTTGACGGAGCGGGAGAGGAATACGAACACCATGAAGCCCGCAATCATACAGAAGATGGCGGTACGCGTACCCGAGGTGAACATGGCCCAGGTGGTGCCCACCGCTACGGCCAGGAAGAACAGGCGAGTACGCTTGATGCGGTTGGTGATGGCGATGATAAAAAACAACACTGAGGCGGAGGCCATGTGGATACCGAAGTTGGCGGCATCGGTGAAACAGGAGAAATAGCGGATGATACCGTGGATAATGTGGGTGCGGCCTGCGTGGACGAGGAAGGCCTTCTCGGGCTGGGTGAAGCCAAAGGTGCGCTGTTTCCACACCCAGAAGACGGCAAAGATGGAGCAGAAAGCCCAGAACTTGAAGAACTTGACCATTGTCTCAGGCTGGGTGACATAGATGGCACACACAATGGTGGCATACAGCAATTGGAAGGCCATCAGTCGGGCACCCGTATACCATGCGCTCACATTCATGCCCAGATTGCAGGTGTTGTTCAGCACCTGAAGCGTACAGAATGCCACCCACAACACCATCGAGAACTGAAGCAGATTGCACAGCCTGGCATTCATGAACAGCTTGCCATCGATGATGGCGATGCAGAGCAGCATGATTTCGAACATCTCGTTGGGCAGCGACGTGGGCATCGGGATGTAACCATAGCGGTCGAGAAACATCAGGAAATAGTTCAGGAAGAAGAGTGTCCAGAAGGTGAACATCTTCCATCTGAAGGCAATCGTGATATAGATAACGGCAACGGGGATGGCGCATACCATCCCCATACCCTTCAGCCCCATGCTTTTGAATTCATAGAGCGAGAGCAGAAACAGAAGCAGCAGCAAGACGATACGCATACCGTTGGCGCTGGATCCGTGGTTGAATCTGTTCGCACTAATTTGCATGGCTGTTTTCTGTAGCGGTCAATCCCAGTTGTGAAAGTCGGTAGATAAAATTGTTGAACTTCGTATACGGCGGCAGCTGCCCTACAAACTCTTCTACGGCATAACGCTGGGCCTCGGTGAGATACATGTAGAGGCTTTCCTTGTTCTTCAGCTGGGCCGTGAGTTCGGTCAGGGCCTTCTGGTCAACGTCTTTCCATGTACGGTTGGCACGGGTCACCATCAGGTTGATGGTACCCATATTGAGCAGTGCCGACGAGATGGAGTTGTCATTGAGGTTGGGATATTCAATGATGACAATCTCTTCGGGCAGGATATCGGGATAGAGGTCCTTGATGTCCTTGGCCAGGATATACTTGCTGTCTTCGGCCAGGAAGTCCTCGTCGTAGGTCAGGCGTCTCACTTGCAGACCGATGGAAATCCAATAGTTCTCCAGTTCCTGGGCCAGATAACTCTTGCCGTTGGCCGAGTCGGTAGAGAGCAGGTTCAGCACATTCTGCTGGCCGGTATGGAAATGGGGGAGCAGTGCCTTGCTCAACTGGCGCAGGGCCATGTCAGAGATGGTCTTGTTGTAGCGGCGGTAGCGTAGTGTGCTGTCCTTGGGATAACATCCCATGACAGGCAGTTCGGTGATGCGCTCGGTGCGCATGCGGTCGCGCAGCGTGCGGTCGAGCATCTCTACAATCATGAAGTAGAGCATGGTGAGGAAGAAGGTGACAATCATCGAGCCCAGCAGGGACATCATGCGGTTGGTGGGCTGGGCGTTGAGGGGGAACATCGGCGGATTCAGCACGCGCAGTGTGGCAGTGGTCATCTGCAGGTTGCGTTGGCGCAGGCGTGCCGAGTTCAGTGCCCTCAGCATTTCCATATAGTTGTTTTCGATGAAACCGATGTGGCGGTGTTGCCGTTCGATGGTGGCTCCGATGGGTGCATAGTAGAGAATCTGTTCGTCCAGCTTCTGTCGCATGATGTCCTTGGCCTCCATCTGTGCCTTGGCCTTCACCATCAGCAGCACCTGGTCGAGCCATTTGTCGAGCATGGGGGCTGCCTGTACGCCGGTCTCCGTGTTGTAGGAGTTGGCATAAACCTCTTTGGTGAGCGACCTCACTTTCTTGGTCACATTCTCCAATTCCTTGCGGGCATTGGCCAGTTCCAGTTGTGATTCGGCCGAGTTGGCGCCACCCTCGCTGCTCATCAGCTGCAGGTTGGAGATGCGCGACTGGATGCGCGAGATGTCGCGCACATAGTTGGTAAACTCGTTGTTGGAGCGCACTGCCTGGGTGCGGCTGCTCAGCTGTCCTTCGAGATAGTCCATCAGCGCCTTGGTTGTTGTATAGTCGAGAAGCTGCTGGTTTTCAAAGGTTTGCTGGCTGGCATCCATGGACGAGAGCTGAGTGGTCTGCTCATCGTAGTTGATGATGCGCTTGGAGATGTTATAGTCAATCAGTTTGTCTTCGGCTTGCGAGAGCAGGCGGAAGAGACGGGCCACTTCGCGCTCAAAGAACTTGATGACATTGTTGGTCTCGCCATAGCGCAACTGCTGGTATTGGCGTGCAAACACATCGTTCAGGATGTCGAGCGTGTTGTAGGCGATGCCCGCATCGTTGGCCGAATAGCCGATGTCGATGATATCACTGTTCGACATCTGCATCACTTTCAGTCGTGAGGTGATGCTGTTGATGCTGAAGTAGGGGTGATAGTTGAGCAGCCCGAACACATAGTTGCCCATGGTGGGTTTCTCGTACGCCTTGAGGTTGGCATAGGTGCTCTGTTCGCTGTTCTTGTTGATGAGCGCCTTCACGTCGGCGGGAACGGTTGCACTGAGTGCCCGATAGTGTTCTGCCGATATGTAGTTGTTGTCTTTGGTGGGGTTGCCATACATCATGCATCGTGCGAACAGCCTGAGTGCCACCTCGCGGATGGTGTTGTCGGTGCTCACGATGATCATGAGGTTCTTGATGTTGATTTGGGCGTTACCCCCAGCCGTACCGCTACCGCCTTCCAGGTTGTAACCTGTAATCATACCGGTATAGATAGTGGTTTTCGTGTCATATTGCCGCTCTTCGTTGCGGGTCATGAACCAGGTGACCACCAATGCGATGAGAGGTAGGATGACGAGATACCATCTGATGCGGTACAGGAATCTCACTAAATATCTGAAGATGTCCATCTTGATGCCTTGTTTTATTTATTCTTATTCTTTTCTTTCTCCTGTTTCTCCAGTTCTTTCATTTTTTTCTCTTCCTCCTGGGCAGCTTTCTTGATGCGCTTCTCCACCATCCTGTTCTCCTTGGCTATCTGTTTCTCGGATTTCTCCTGGGTGTTGTCCATGGTGATGTCGGTGGTGGTGTTGGTGATGATGGGCGTATGCGTGAGCAGTTCGAGGGTGATGATGTCAGTGGTAATCTGTGTCTGGAGAGCCTGGTAGGTAGCCACAGCCCCTTGCTCGCGGTCTTTGGTATCGGCAAAGGCGGCGATGTCGAGGCTACCGTTGTGAAACTGCTCCTGGTTCAGTGCTCCCGCACCCTGGTAGATGGCCGCATTCTCGCTGGCGCTCTTCAGTGCCACCAGGTTGTTGGTGATTTTGATGTAGAGACTGGCAATCTGCAGTTTCAGGTTGTCGAAGGCCTGTTCCTTTTCAAACTGGCTGCGTTCGGCTTCCAGCCGTTTGCGTTTGGCCGAGGCGTTCAGGTCGAGCACCTGGTCTAATGGCAGACTCACCCTCACGCCCACGTTCCAGTAACTCTGTGTGGAACCTTGGAACTGGTAGATGGTCTGGCTGAAAGATGAGGAGTTGTTGCCCCACATGTCCGACTTGCCGTAACTGTAACTGCCATATCCGTTAATGAACGAGAAGATGTGGCGTTTCTCTTTGGCGGCTTCCGATTCGGCTATCTCCTGTGCCTTGGCGAGTGCTTGGATGGTGGGGTTCGATTTGGCGTTCTCGAAGAGCACTGCCAGCGGTGGCAGATGGAAGGTGGTGTAGTTGATGCTGTTGATTTCGCTCGAGTCGAAGAAGCCTGCATTGATACCGCTTTCGTCAAACTGGGTCTGGGCGATACCAATCAGGCTTATGGATAACATGAAAAGTAATAAGATAGGTCTTTTCTTGTTCATGATGATTTCTGGTGATAACGTAAACAAAGGACACGTACGAGAGGGGCGTTGCGCGGATAGTAGAGTAGGGTGGGGGGGAGGGGGGGGAGTGGATGGGGGTCTTCAGACGTCTCCCTTCTGTACAAAGGCAAACAGGGTCCTGAAGATAATCTTCATGTCCATGGCGAAGTTGTAGTTCTGGCCATACTCGATGTCGAGCTGCTTGCGTTCGGCTGCCGACATGGTTCCTTTCCTGCCTCGTTCTTCCACCTGCCACAGACCGGTCAGTCCGGCTGGAGCCATAAAGCGGTCGATGCTGTCATCGCTGGTCAGTTTCTCGGCCTCATAGAGGGGGAGGGGACGGTTGCCCACAATGGACATGTCGCCCTTGAGGATATTGAAGAGTTGGGGCAGCTCGTCGATGCTGTATTTGCGGATGAATCGTCCCACCTTGGTGATGCGGGGGTCGTTCTCAATCTTCACGAAGGCATTGTTGATGTCCTCCTCCTTCTGTTTGCTGAAGTCTGTTTCCGACACCACAAAGTCGTCGCCCACGAGCATCACCTCATCGTCGCTGATGATCATCTCCGTCTCATCGCCGATGAGCATGTCGTCCTGCTGCTTGTTCTGCTGGCTCTGCATGGCATACTGGTTCTGGGTTTTGCTCAGTTCCTTCAGCTGCTTGTCAGCATCGGTATACATGCTCCTGAACTTTAGGAAGTCGAACACCGTGTAGTTTGTTCCCACTCGTTTTGACTTGAAGAGTACCGGTCCCTTGCTCTCCATCTTGATGGCGATGATGGTGATGAGGAACACGGGTGAGAGCACCACGATGGCAATGAGCGAGAAGACGATGTCGAACAGGCGTTTCCACACCGGAATCTTGAATTGCAGTATCTTGTGCTTGGTGTCCTCCTTGTCGAAGAGGATGCCCTCGCGGTCGCTGATGAACTGGATTTTCTTGCTCAGGTCGAGGATGCTTGCCGAGCTTTGGATGGTATCGTTGATGCCGCAGTTCTGATAGGCTTGTCTGTCTTCGGGCTCCAGTTTGCCGGTGAGCAGGATGATATAGAGGCTGGGGAACCGTTTCCTCAAGTAGGAAATAGCCACGATGTCCTCATTCTTGTTCGTTCTTTCGAGAAACAGAATGAAGTGGTCGGCAGTGGCTTTCTGTTCACACAGGGTGGCGGCATCCTTATAGTTCCGGGCCATGCGCACCATGTGACCGGGAATATATTTCAGTCGTTCCTGGCTTTCGGGGTTGTTACCGAGATAAATGACACCTATCATTATATAAAAGGCCGGTTAGTTTAAGATCTTTTTGACTCTGATTTTCAGCTCCATGGGGTTGAAGGGCTTCACGATATAGTCCACGGCCCCGATTTCGAGCAGACGGATGCGCTCACTGGTGCTGTCCTCGCTGCTGAGCATGATGACGGGGATGTCATGGAAGAGCTCGTTCTGCTTGATCCATTCCAGGAAATCGTCGCCTCGCATTCCGGGCATACGGATGTCGGAGATGATGAGGTCGGGCGTGTTGCCGGCCTGCAGCCATTTCACACCTTGCAGACCATCGGGCAGCCACTGCACCTCATAGTCGCTCATCAGATATATAGAAAGCACTTTGGCGATGGTCTCTTTGTCATCGAGGATAAGAATCTTCTTTTTCATGTTTTTATAATTTTATTGTATAGAGTTGTTAAGGTTGCCACTTCAAGAAGTTGCTTCCATAAGTATTCCTTCGGATTATTCTCTCCAGGTATTCCATGGGGGGAATTCTTTGGTTTTGGCCCTTTCAGTCATACCTTCAAGATGCAAAGATACAGTTAATTTTTTAATTCCCAACTTTTTTTGGGAAAAAATGTGTCTTTTTCGCTGATAATTGGCCTTTTCAGTATGCTCTTTCACCAAATATGCGTGTTCCCACGCGCACCATGTTGCTTCCGTGGGCCACAGCCAGCTGGTAATCATGGCTCATGCCCCATGAGCGTCGGCAAAAGCTGGGTTCGTCGGCAAAATAAGCGGATTGGTATTCTTTGAACAGCTGGTGGGCTTGTTCAAACTCGCTGGCAATCTGTGCTTCATCGTCTGTGTTGGAGGCCATCATCATCAGTCCGCAGATGCGCACGCCCTGCATCTGGCGCCACTCCCCCTCGTCGAGAAAACGGCGGCAGTCCTCGGGCGAGAACCCATATTTGGTGGCTTCCTCTGCCAGATGAAGCTCCAGCAGCACATCGATGCGGCGGTTGTTCTTCAGCGCCTGCTTGTTGATTTCGCGCAGCAGTTTGGGCGAGTCGGCCGCTTCAATCATGGAGATATAGGGGGCGATATACTTCACCTTGTTGGTCTGCAGATGCCCGATGAAATGCCATTCGATATCCTGGGGCAGTGTGGCATGCTTCCTGCTGAGCTCCTGCTCGTGGCTTTCGCCGAAGATGCGCTGCCCCTCCTCATAAGCCGCAGCGATGGCTTCTGCGGGGTGGTATTTGCTGATAGCCACCAGCTCCACACCGTCGGGCAGTTCATCCTTGACGGCATGGAGTTGGTTCTTGACAGATTCGTACATGGTGATTACTCCTCATATTCGGGCTTGTCGTTGGTCTGGCCCGATTTCTTGTATTCAAACACGTCCATGATGGTGGTCTCGGCCACCGAGCTGGTCACATAGTCAATCATCGTGCCGCCCATTACCGTGTCGATATTCTTCACGGCACCGTTCAGTGTGCCTGCGTTCACGAGATAGTTGATGGAAGAGCGTTTCTCCTTGTCGGTCTTCTCGTCGATGGTGATGAACTGCAGCTTGCAGCGGTACCAGCGGTCGGCGGTTTCCTCATCGCTGAAGATTATCTCCTTGTAGGCGGTTTTCTTGATGTCTGCCACTTCAAACTCGCCGCTGATGTATGATGACATCTCCTCGGTGATGCGTCTCTCGGCTTCGGTAAAGCTCAGTGCATCTACGGTGTAGGTTTCGGTCACTTTCTTCTGCATTCCGTCTTCCATTGTCTTCTCGTAACGGATTTTGCATTCAAACCATTCTGCTGTTCTTGTTCTCATTACCTTAATAATATGTTTATGATATAAATGTTCCTGACAGGTTGGGCGGGATGGGGACGGATGGCCCGCTTCCCGCTCTTTGAGCCTGCAAAGATAAACAAAATATTCGAAACTGGAAGCTTTTGCAGGGATGAATCCGAAAAAATGCTAAAAAAAATGCGGCTCGTTTGTTCATTAGCAGAAAAATTACTACTTTTGCATGTCCAAAATGACAAGAACATGAAGAAACCGATATATATTTGCGTTTGCCTGTTGGCCAGCCTGCTCCTCAGCAGCTGTGCCGGCGAGTTCAACCAAGTCTTCAAATCTACCGATTACGACTACAAATATGAGTTTGCCAAGGAGTGTTTTGCCCGTGGCAAATATGGTCATGCCATCTCGCTGCTTCAGGAGCTGGTGACCATCAAGAAGGGCAGTGAAGAGGCGCAGGAATGTCTCTACATGCTGGCCATGGCCTCCTATTGCAGCCGTGACTATGAGGGCGCATCGGCCACCTTCAAGAAGTATTTCTCCACCTATCCCAAGGGCGTCTATGCCGAGCAGGCCTCGTTCTATGTGGGCCAGTCGCTCTATGAGTGTACGCCGGAGCCCCGCCTCGACCCAACCCCCACCATCGGTGCCATCAACGCCTACCAGCAGTTTCTCGACTATTATCCCGAGTCGAATCTCCGTGAGCAGGCCCAAAGCCGTCTCTATGAGTTGCAGGACAAGCTGGTGATGAAGGAGTTCCTTTCGGCCAAGCTCTACTTCAAGTTGGGCGATTATTTCCTCAACTGTCTCGGCAGTGGCGGCGGTTCCAACTATGAGGCTTGCATCATCACCTCGCAGAATGCGCTGAAGACCTATCCCTACACCCATCTGCGCGAGGACTTTGCCGTGCTCATCATGAAGAGCAAGTTTGAACTGGCTGAACAGAGTGTCGACGAGAAACGCCTGGAACGCTATCGCGATGCCGAGGACGAGTGCTACGGCTTCCTCAACGAATATCCCGAGAGCAAGGAAGTGGCCAGTGCAGAGAAGTATATCAAGAAATGCCGCAAGGTCATCGGTGAGTCCTCTGAAGAGGAATAAGTCGACTGTCCCCCGAAAAGTTTCGAAACATAACATATCAAAGAAAACAATCAACAATGGATTACAAGAAATCAAAAGCTCCGGTAAACACCGTGACACGTAACATTATGGACCTCTGTGATGAAACGGGCAACCTTTACGAAAGCGTAGCCATTATCGCCAAACGTGCCAACCAGATTTCCCTGCAGATCAAGGACGATTTGAGCAAGAAGCTTGCAGAGTTCGCTTCTTATAATGACAGTCTCGAAGAGGTGTTTGAGAACCGTGAGCAGATTGAAATCTCCCGCTACTATGAGAAGTTGCCCAAACCCGTACTGCTCGCTACAGAGGAGTTCGCTGAAGGCAAAATCTATTGGCGCGACCCCACGAAAGACAACCGTCAGAGCGATTTAAACCAGGAGGACTAAACCATGATCCAGCGCATTCAGTCTGTCTATCTGCTCTTGGCGTCGGTTCTCTCTGTGGTCGGTCTCTGTCTGCCCGTGGCGTATATTGTTGTCGGCAGAGGTGACACGACGCTCGAGGCATCTGTGATGGAACGGGTCTATAACCTCTGGGTCAGCAATGCCTCAGAGTCGGGCTACAGCCTGACCACCTGGCCCTTGTTTGTCCTGCTGCTGGCCGCTGCTGCGCTCACCCTCTACACCATCTTTGCTTTCCGCAACCGCGTGGTGCAGGCCCGGCTTTGCCTCTTCATCTCGTTCCTGCTGCTGGGATGGCATCTTGTGTTTGCTGTTTTCAGCCAGGTGCTGGTTGATGCCTTGGCCGGAGAGTCGTTCCAGCCTGCTTTCGGCGCGTTCCTCCCGTTTGTGGCTTTGCTGCTGACGGTATTGGCTCGTCGTGCCATCATTGCAGATGAGAAGATGGTGAGGGCTGCCGACCGCATCCGTTAACGCCTGTTTTTTTATATGAAAGAATTCCTGTACTCCTTGTGCCAGGCTCTCTATCGTACGGCAAAGCGCAAGATGCTGATAGGCACGCCCGTTGTCACCGACAAGGATCGCCAACGCTTATACAAAGCCCGCTTTCTGCAGGCTTTTGTTGTTTGTGTGCTGATGCTCGCTCTTGTCAAGTGGGTATGGTTGCCTGATGGCTCTCCGGCTGCTCCCTCTGCTTCGGTTGCCACTCCTCCTGCGGTTGATTCTGTAGGGCAGTCAGGAACCGTTGCGGCTGTTTCCAGCCGTTATCGTCATGCTGACGGCAGCAGGGTGAAGAACCGTATCTTCAGCGTCAGTTCCTTCAAAAACACTTTTCCCGACCTCAACGATGTACAGATTGAGTCAGCCCGCAAGTATGGGGTGTCGCCTGTGCAGGACAGACAGGAGGCGGAACATCGCAAGAAGGAACTGGTTTACGTGGGCAGCGACCCCTATATCCATGTCGATAATCTCTCCACCAGCATTCCATATCTCGTGCCTCGTGCGGCCGTTCTGCTCCACGACATCGGCAAGGCGTTCTTCGACAGCCTCTATATGAAGGATATCCCTTTCCACAAGATTATCATCACCAGTGTCACCCGCACCAAGAGTGATGTGGAACGGCTGCGCCGTGGCAATCTCAATGCTACGGATAATAGTTGCCACCTTTATGGCACAACGGTCGACATCTGCTATAACCGCTACAAGACGGTGGAACCGCCCGAAGGGCCTGCCCGCCGACAGGTTCGTAACGACAGTTTGAAATGGATATTGAGTGAGGTGTTGCGTGACTTCCGCAACCAGAATCGTTGTTATATCAAATATGAGGTGAAGCAAGGTTGCTTCCACCTCACCGTGAAGTAGTCAAGATTCGCAGAAGAATGTTTCAGCATAGCCTGTTTGGATGGTTCCGGACAGGCTATCTCATTTTCCTTCCCTGCCGCTGTCATTCTATATTCCGCAGTGGGGAACGTATATTCCGCAGTGGTGAATGTACGTTCCGCAGTGCGGAATATACGTTCACCACTGCGGAATATAAAACGATTGCCTGTTTCCGTGCCATTGGAACAGCCATGAAGATATCATCCTCAACGTGTGGATGCATACTTATGATTGGGGGTAAGATGCAGAAAATCGGTGGCCAGGGCGAAGCGCCAGAACAGTTCGGTGGTGCGCTCATAGTAGCGGCGGAACAGACGCAGCCGGAACAGCAGGTTGAGTGGACGGAAATGGAGCATGGAAAGTGCGAACAGCGAGAGGCGCAGATGACGCAGATGGGTGAAGGCCATCTTGCGCTGCAGGCGTTTCAGCTGTTGTGCTCTCTCCTGGGGATGGGCCATATGGGATTGCTGCCGGTATAGATAGTCGGTGACGATGTTGGCGAGGTTGATAAATGCCATGCTCTTGCCCACATAGAGGTAGCGGTCGGTATGGCTGCTGAAATAGTCGAGGATAGCCAGATAGTCAGTCATCGATTTCTCCACCTTTTCATAACGTATCTGATTCATGATGCCACTTTGGTTGCGGCGGTAGAAATAGGTAATCTGCGGAAGAATGACGGCTGGACCGGGCAGTACGGAGAAGAGCCTGAAGCTGAAGATGTTGTCTTCAAAATATTGGCCTTCCACAAACGTCAGTTGGTGCTTCACGAGCACATCGCGGAGGATGAGTTCGTTCCATGCCGTGATCTTGCAGGTATTCCCGAGAAAGAGTTTGTTCAGGTTGCTGATGACTTTCGGGTGACGCAGATGATAGTTGTTGGTGGCACGAAGCTCATCGTAGTAGTTGCCGATAATCAGTGACGCATTGGGATGGTCGGCTGCGGCCTGTGCGAACAACGTGAGTGCATCGGGCAGCAGATAGTCGTCTGAGTCGACAAACAAGACATATTTCCCTTTGGCATGCGCCAGTCCCGTATTGCGTGCTGCCGAGAGTCCCCTGTTCTGCTCATGTTTCAGACAGACGAAACTCATGTCGCCCTTGTAGCGGCCGATGCGTTGCCTGACTATCTCCATGGAGAGGTCGGGTGTACAGTCATCCACCAGGATGCACTCCACTTGTCCGTGGTCGATACTTTGTGAGAGCAGACTGTTCAGGCAGGCTTCGATATAGCGTTCCACACGGTATACGGGGATAATAATAGATAGGAATTTGTAGTCAGTCGTTTCCATAGGCATCCATAGAAGTGGCAATTATTATGTTTGGGTTCTCGGATTGATAAGGTTGTCGTCGCGGTCTTCGTAATGATTGGTTTTGAAGAAGATGCGGCTGATGCCTCTCAACTGGTATCGGATGCGGTAGAGCAGACTCTTGAACAGCGACTCATTGCCCAGTGTGCCATAGCCTGTCACGGGGCGTGCCTGTCGGTTGTAGACAAACTGGATGCGCCCGTATTTCTTTAGTGAGAGGGCGAGCGAACCATCTTCGCCCCTGCGGATGTCAGTGCGTATCTGCTCCTTGCGGGCATAGTCGGCACGGAAGGCAAACACCATGCCGCGGATGCACAGTTCGGGACGCTTGAAATGTTGCACAAAGAGAAAGCAGTCGCGTATGAACTCAAAGAGATGCAAGCCCCAGGCTGAGTGGTTGGCATCGGGATAATAACTCCATAGGGATCCTACTGCCACCGTCTCGGGTTGTCCGTTTTTGGCGGGTGCCGACAATTTTTCCATCAGGAGGTCTATATAATAAGGTGGATACATCGTGTCGGCATCGATGAAGAAGTGGTAGCGGCCGCGGCTGTGGACCAAACCGCACTGGCGAGCGAAGCCCGGACTCTTACGCTCCTCGTTGTGATAGGGCAAGCCCGTAAGCCGGAACAACTCCTCTGTGTTGTCGTCAGACTGGTTGTTCACCCCCATAATCTCCAGACGCCATTGCGATTGCAGTTCACTCAGCGACCACAGACAAGCCAGCAGCCGCTGCCCCTCGTTATGGGCAATGACCACGACGGAAACCTCTGGGTCATCGCTTTGCAGCGACTGCAACTGGTTTCTGATCTGGAGAATGGTTCCGTCGGGAATGTCGGATAGGGCTTTGCCGTAGATGGAGAGATATTTCTGATACCATTTCATGGCGGTTGGCTGTTGGTGGAGCGTTACGTTTAGGTTTTTTGGTAAAAAAGAGTGTACAGGCAAGGTGTGCATCACTTGGCTTGCTTCCCGAAGTGGCGGCACCAGGCCGTGAGCGGACACTGCTGGCACTTGGGTTTCTGAGAGGTGCAGATATAGCGGCCGTGGAGCAACAGCCAGTGGTGGGCCCTCGACAGGTCGGAGGCGGGGATATGTCGCAGCAGTGTCTGTTCCACCTTGAGGGGCGTATTGGCTGTGGAGGCCACGAGACCCAGACGGTGGGAGACGCGGTAGACGTGGGTGTCGACAGCGATGGTGGGCTGGTCGAAGGCCACGGATAGAATAACGTTGGCGGTCTTGCGGCCTACACCAGGCAGCCGTGTGAGTTCATCCATCGTCGACGGTACCTCACCGTTGTTTTCGGCCATGAGCTGGCGTGACAGGGCGCAGAGATGTGCCGCCTTGGAGTTGGGATAGGAAACGCTGCCCATCAGTTCCAGCAGGTCTTCGGGCTCAGCCTGGCTCATCTCCTTGGCTGAAGGATAGCGGCGGAAGAGGGCAGGGGTCACCTGGTTGACGCGCTTGTCGGTACACTGGGCACTGAGCACCACTGCCACCAGCAGTTGGAAGATGCTTCCAAACTCCAGTTCGGTTGTCACGGTGGGTTGGCTCTCACGGAAGTAGGAGAGGATATGGGTGTAGCGTTCGTTGAGGGTCATGGTAGGGGAGTTGAAGCAGGATGATGATAAGAGGGGTGAAGGGCAGGGAAAATGCTCTTCACCCCTTCTCATATAGTCAGGATGATTATTCAATGACGATGAGAACGTCATCTTCCATGACCGTCTGGCCGGGCTGCACCAGGATTTCGGCCACCTTTCCGCTGCATTCAGCCTCCAGGTTGTTGGCCATCTTCATGGCTTCGAGCACCACCACCGTGTCGCCGGCATTCACCGTGTCGCCCACGTTCACCTTCAGCTCAACGATGACTCCGGGCAGCGGAGCCTTCACCACCTTCTCGGTGAAGGTGCGGGCTGAAGAGGATTTGCTGGGTGCCGGTGCAGTGGCAGCGGCTGCGACAGGACGAACAACGGGTTTGGGCTTCTCGGGCTCGGGTTCCTTCTCCACCCGGTAGTCCTCGCCGTTTACATTCACATTCACCACATTCTCCTCCATCTCGCCGATGGTAACCTCGTATGTGGTTCCGTTGATGATATACTTATACTTGTTCATGATATTCATGGATTATGATGTTCTTCTTATGCTTTCGGCTGAGGGGTCACTCTCAGTGAGAGCGCATAGCCATTCCACTGCGTGGCGTGCTCGTCGATGGTTATCTGGCACGACTCCACATCGTGGGCATTGTTGCCCGCGTGCTCGTGGAGTGCCATGGCAATGGCAGCATAAACTTCGTTTTCTTGCTTCATGGTTGTTGGTTTTAGGAGACTCAAGGATGATTACATCGGGATGTTACCATGCTTCTTGGCGGGTAGGCTCTCGCGCTTGGTGGCGAGCTGGGCCAGACCGCGGCAGATGCGGAAGCGCGTGTTGCGGGGCTCGATAACATCATCAATGTAGCCATACTTGGCTGCCTGGTAAGGAGTGGCGAAGAGGTCGTTGTACTCTTCCTCCTTCTCAGCGAGGAAGGCCTTCACGTCTTCTCCGGCTTCCTTCTTGGCCTTTGCCTCCTTGGCGCAGAGCACTGCAACAGCACCCGAAGCACCCATCACGGCAATCTCGGAAGAGGGCCATGCATAGTTCAGGTCGGCACGCAGCTGCTTGCAACCCATCACGATGTGGCTTCCGCCGTAGCTCTTGCGCAGGGTAACGGTAATCTTGGGCACGGTAGCCTCGCCGTAGGCGTAGAGCAGCTGGGCTCCGTGGAGAATAACGGCATTGTACTCCTGGCCGGTACCGGGCAGGAATCCGGGCACATCCACCAGCGAAACGATGGGGATATTGAAGGCGTCGCAGAAGCGGACGAAGCGGGCACCCTTGCGGCTGGCGTTCACGTCGAGCACACCGGCATAGCAGGAGGGCTGGTTGGCCACGATACCCACGCTCTGACCGTTGAAGCGGGCGAAACCGATGATGATGTTCTTGGCAAACTTGGCCTGTACCTCAAAGAACTCACCGTTGTCGACAATGGCCGAAATCACCTTGTACATGTCGTATGCCTCGTTGGGGTTCTCGGGGATGATCTGGTTGAGGCTGTCTTCGAGACGGTAGATGGGGTCGTCGCACTTCTTGCGGGGAGCGCTCTCCATGTTGTTCGAGGGGATATAGCTCAACAGGGTCTTCAGCATCTGGATGCCTTCCTCCTCAGTAGAGGCGGTAAAGTGGGTCACACCACTCTTCGAGGCATGCACGCTGGCACCGCCGAGGTGTTCCTGGTCGATGTCTTCGCCGGTAACTGATTTCACCACTTTGGGGCCGGTGAGGAACATGTAGGAAGTGTTCTCCATCATCAGGGTGAAGTCGGTGAGGGCGGGCGAGTAGACAGCACCGCCGGCGCAGGGGCCGAAGATACCGCTAATCTGGGGAATCACACCCGAAGCGAGGATGTTGCGCTCGAAAATCTCACCGTAGCCGGCCAGGGCGCAGATACCTTCCTGGATGCGGGCACCGCCCGAGTCGTTGATGCCGATGACGGGAGCACCCATCTTCATGGCCATGTCCATAATCTTGCAAATCTTCTGAGACATCGTCTCGGAGAGTGAACCGCCGTTGACCGTAAAATCTTGGGCGAAGATGAATACGAGACGTCCGTCGATGGTACCCGAACCGGTCACCACGCCGTCGCCGAGATACTGCTTCTTCTCCATGCCGAAGTTGGTGCAGCGGTGGAGTTTGAACATGTCGTATTCCTCGAAACTACCTTCGTCCAAGAGCATATTGATACGCTCACGGGCCGTGTATTTACCGCGCTGGTGCTGCTTCTCGATGGCTTTCTCACCGCCACCCAGGCGAGCCTCTTCACGCTTGGCAATCAATTGCTTGATTTTTTCTAATTGCTTGCTCATTTTTCTGTATAAAAACTATTAAGTGGGTATTCTGAAATAAACTTGGTTTGAAATGCTGACACTCCTCAGCGGGGTAGTCTGACGGGTCAGTGGCTTAGTGCTCGCAGAGCTCGGTGAGGATGCCTTCGGTTGATTTGGGATGGAGGAAGGCGATGTTCAGGTTCTCTGCGCCCTTGCGGGGAGCCTTGTCGATGAGGCGTACTCCCTTCTCGTCGCATTCGGCCAGGGCGTTGCTCACGCCGTCTTCGATGCAGAAGGCCACGTGGTGTACTCCGTGGTTGCCTTTGTCGAGCCACTTCTGGATGGTGCTTTCGGGAGAGGTGGGCTCCAGCAGTTCGAGTTTCACCTCGCCGCACTTCAGGAAGGCGGTCTTCACTTTCTGGTCGGCCACCTCTTCAATGGCGTAACACTTCAGCCCCAGGACGTTCTCGAAATAGGGCAGTGATTCTTCGATACTCTGGACTGCGATGCCCAGATGCTCAATGTGCGAAATCTTCATAATCTTATTTCTTTAAAGTGTATGTATTTTTTGTTTCTTATGGTTCCTCTTGGTTGCCTTTTACCTTGCAAAGGTAGCAATTATATTCATATAAACAGCATGAATATTTGAAAATATTGTTAAGGCAGGCCTTAAATCGTACTTTTATGCCCGATTTAGAAATCTATCTGCGCTTTCACGTTGATTTGGCGTCCCGTGAGATAGTTGGGCACGGCATACTGCTGGTTGGTCACATCGGTCACCCAGTAGTAGGAATTGACGTTGTTGATGCCAAAGAGGTTCAGACAGTCGGCTCCCAGCCAGAGTTTGCGGATGAGTTTCTTGCGCTTCAGCGACGTGTTGTCGATGGCGAGATAGCTCATGCCGATGTCGGCACGCTTGTAGGCCGGGGCGCGGAAGTCGAGATTGCCCAGTCCCTTGTGGGGCGCACTGAAGGGCAGGCCGTCGGCAATGGCGAGTTTGAGCGTCATGAGCCAGCGGGTGGAGCCGGGGAAGAAGTCGGTGAAATGCAGGTTGATGGCATATTTCTGGTCGGTGGGGGTTGGCACCCAGTCGCCGTTGAGTTTCTGTCTGACGCTCATCAGCGAGAAGGTGACCCACGAGTCGGTGCCGGGCACAAATTCGCCGAAGAGTTTCAGGTCCAGACCGGTGGCATAGCCGTCGCAGGTGGTGCCTCCGTCGTAGGTAATCTTCATGTTATTCACATTGTAGGGGATGAGGTTGCTGAACAGCTTGTAGTAGGCCTCGGCTGTGAACTTGAAGGGGCGGTCGTTCATCCGGAAGCGGCGGTCGTAGGCGGCCAGGAAGTGGATGGACTGCTGGCTCTTCACCTTGTCGTTGAGCCGTGCCACGGTCATGCCGTCTTGGGTCACGGTGTCGCGCAGTTCCTTGTAGAAGGGGGCCTGATAGTAGAGACCGGTGGCAAAACGATAGGTGATGTTTTCGTTCTTGGCGGGGATGATGGCCAGTGAGACACGGGGCGAGACGGTGGTCTCGTTGTTGAACGACCAGTGGTTGAAACGTACGCCGTAGTTGAGGGTATAGTGGGTGAGCCGTTCGCCGCCCGAGGTGAAACGGTAAGTGTCCATCAGATAGCCCTGCAGGCGCTCGCTCTTCAGTTTGTTTGAGGCACGCAGCGAGTAGATGAGGTCGAGCCGGTTGCCCGTGTGGGGGATGGAATAGCCGCTGGAGTCGCGCATCTCGTATTCGTGCGAGTTCTCCTTCACGTGTTCGAACTGGTAGCTCAGGCTTCCCTCGATGTCGTGGCGTTTCACCTTGTGGTTCACGATCACTTTCAGGCTCTTCACGTCGCCCGTCAGATAGTTGCGGGCGTGCTCCATATAGGTGCCTACGCCCAGGTTGTTGTCGGTCTGGGTGTCGGTGAGCCAGTATTGTCCCTGGATGTCGAAGGTCTCCTGCTCCTTGGTGTAGAAGGCCGATGCCAGCAGTTTCAGCGAGGTGCGCTCGTTGAGTTTGCGGGTGATGGCGAGCGAGCCGAAATAGGTGCGGAAGATATCCTTCTCCTGACCGTCAAAGTAGACCTTGAACGACTTCACGTCCTCCAGCGTACCGAAGGAGGTCTCGCGGTCGGTGGGCTTGAAGTTGTAGTGGTTTTCCGAGATGTTGCCGATGAAGTCAATGGTCCATCGCTCGTTGGGATGATAACTCAGATAGGTCTGATAGTCGAGGAAGTTGGGCTTGTATTCGCCCTTGGTCTCCAGTGAGCCCAGCAGATAGCGGTTGGTCTTGTAGCGGATGGCGTGGCTCATCGAGAACTTCTTGTTGCCGTAGCCGGCATAGGCGGTAGCGCCGAGGAGCGAGAGCCTGACGGTGGCTTCCTTCTTCGTGGGTTTGCGGTAGGTGATGTCGAGCACCGACGACATCTTGTCGCCGTATTTGGCCTCGAATCCGCCGGCCGAGAAGCCGATGGCCGAGACCATGTCGGGGTTGATGACGCTCAGTCCCTCCTGCTGTCCACTGCGCACGAGGAAGGGTCGGTAGACCTCCACCTGGTTGATATACACCGAGTTCTCGTCAAAGGATCCGCCCCTGACGTTGTATTGCGACGAGAGTTCGTTGTGGGTTGATACGCCAGCCTGCTGCTGTATCAGTTCCTCAACGGCATTGCCCGAGGCCGATGGTGTGCCCTGCAGGTGCTTGATGTCGAGCTGTTCGGTGCCCGTGGTCTGGCGGCGTTTCTCCGTCACCACCACCTCGCCCAGGGCTTCCATCGAGGGCAGGCTGATGTTCACCTTCAGGTTGCCTCGCGGATTGCGGAACACCCGTTTGCGGGCATTGTAGCCCACCATCGAGAATTTCACAACCACGCTGTCCGTACATTTCAACGTTATCTTGAACTCTCCCTTCAGGTTCGTGGAGGTCATCTTGCCTTGTTCCACGCAGGAGACAGAGGCCAGTTCGATGGGGTTCTGTTCCGAGTCCGTAACCTTGCCGCTGAGGGTGAATGACTGCGCCGAAAGACTGTTGCTGCCCGTCATGAGCAGCAAGAGCAGGAGCAGCGGAAAGAGATATTTGTTTGGTTTCATCAACTGAATAACGTGGAAAGCAGGCATTTTATTGTGTTCAATGCCGGGTTTGTTATTTCTCCTTGATGATGCCGTGGCGGTAGGCATAGAGCAGCATCTTCAGGTCGGCTATCTGGCTGCGCAGTTCCTCTCCCTTGTCGGTATCGGCCACGAGCATACGGTGGGTCGACATCTCCACAATCTGGGTTGTGCTCTTGATGTCGGTGCCCCGGCTGATGGCATCCTTGGCGCTCGTAAACGGTTCGTGCTGAACCAGTTGGAATCCGCGGCTATGGTAAACCAGCGTGTAGCCGGCGATACCCGTCTCCTTGTGGTAGGCTTCGCTGAAGCCACCGTCAATCACCATCAGTCGGCCGTTGGCCTTGATGGGGTTCTCGCCTCGCGAGGCATGCACGGGCACGTGCCCGTTGATGATGTGCCGGTTGGAACCTTTCACGCCGAACTCGTCGAGGATATGGTCGCAGATGGCCTCGTTGTCGCGCAGTTTGAAGTAGTTGCCCTTCTCCTCCTTGAAGGTCTCCTTGTCGTTGAGGAAGTAGCGTTCGAAGGTGGCCATCTTCGATTTGTCGAAGAGGGGGCTGTCCTTGCCGCACCAGAGGTAGAGGAAGTAGTCGATGGCATACTGCCGCTCTTCGCACTCAGTGTCGTTCTCGAACGCCGAGCGGATCATCAGTCCGATGTTCTTCATCAGCTGCAGTCCCTTGTATCGTTTGCCGTTGTAGAGTTCCACCTCCTTGAGTGTGCCGTCCTCGTTGAGGGGGATGGAGGCGTGGAAGAGCAGGTTGCTGTTGTAGATGGCATACATGCAGCCATGGGTGAGGATGGCGCGGATGTGCTTGTGCAGCTTCTCGCTCACGGCAAAGGAGTGGCAGAGGCGGTCCATCAGTGCCTGTTCCTCGGCTGTCAGCCGGTCGGGGCAGGCGGGGTCGACGGTGGGGAAGTGGCAGCTGTTCATCGCATACTCCTTGCCGTCGATGGTGCAGATGCCGCGCTCATAGTCCACGAGGTCGAGCATGCAGCGCGACTGCATCTGCCACGAGGGGCGGCGCTTGAAGATGCGTGCCTCCTCCTTGAACTGCAACACGCTGATGGCCTTGTGCATACGGGCGGTTAGCAGCTGGTTCTTCCCGTCCATGGTGCCCTTGAGCAGTTTGGGGATAAACTCCGTGCAGGGGTCGTCGCCGTAGGTCTCCATGGCAAAGGTGGCCAGGGGTACCAGGTTGATGCCGTAGCCCTCTTCCAGGGTGGCGAGGTTGGCATAGCGCAGCGAGAGGCGCAGCACATTGCAGATGCAGGCGGGGTTGCCGGCGCAGGCTCCCATCCAGAGGATGTCGTGGTTGCCCCACTGGATGTCCCAGCTGTGGTAGTGGCGCAGGGTGTCGAGGATGATGTGTGCGCCCGACCCGCGGTCGAAGATGTCGCCGAGGATGTGCAGCTGGTCGATGGCCAGCCGCTGTATCACCTGTGAGAGGGCGATGATGAAATCGTCGGCCCGTCCTGTAGAGATGATGGTATCGACAATCACGTTGACATAGGCCGCCTTGTTCGAGTCGTCCATGCGCTCGTGCAGCAGTTCCTCGATGATGTAGCAGAAGTCGGAGTCGAGCGATTTCCTGACCTTCGACCTCGTGTACTTGCTGCTCACGTCGCGGCAAACCTTCACCAGTTTGTGGATGGTCACGTGGTACCAGTCGTTGATGTCCGATTCGGAAGCCTTGATGAGTTCCAGCTTCTGTTCGGGATAGTAGATGAGGGTGCAGAGTTCCTGTATCTCCGATTCGCGGCTGTCGTTGCCGAAGAGTTCCTTCACCTTGCGCTTGATGTTGCCCGAGGCATTCTTCAGGATATGCTGGAATGCCTCGCTCTCTCCGTGGATGTCGGCCAGAAAGTGCTCGGTACCCTTGGGCAGGTGCAGGATCGCTTCCAGATTGATTACTTCGGTGCTTGCTTCAGCCACCGTGGGGAAGGATTGCGAAAGCAGTGTCAAGTAATGCTTGTTGGCCTCAATGTCTGAGGGGCGGATAGGAGATGTCATATCGCTAAGTGATTTTTGATGGTTCGGATAATGCGGTTAGTCAGTTTTCCTTTCACGGGGGGGATGGGCATGAGTCCCTCTTCCAGTCCTGTCATCGCTTGTAGGGCTGCCATGAGGGCTGCGGTCTGCCGGTCAATCTGAGCCTCGCGCAACTGCTGCTGGATGAGGTCTTCGGTCAGTCGGGATTGGCGGAAGGCGATGCTCAGGTCGGCGAGTGCGCGCAGGGTGAGTCGGCGTCTGGAGGCGAGTTGCAGGATGGTCTTCAGCTGCTGCGTCAGTTCCTTGTCGTGCAGTGAGAGCGGTATCTTGGGCTCCTCGTCCTTCCAGTTGGCGGGATAGTAGCAGGGGCGCTGTTCGATGCTGATTTCCGGCACCTCCAGTTCCAGCAGGGTGATGCCCCGGCAAACCGTCCCGTAGACGTGTTCCTGCTGGCTGTAGAGCAGCAGTTTCTCCCACTCGTCGGTGGTGAGTTGCCGGCAGTTTTCCTGTTCTTCGTCGGTTATCCAGTGCACGTCGCCTGCGGTTCCGGCGTGGAGCAGGGTGGTGAGTGCCTCGCAGGTGGACGGCAGCATCCGTTCCGTCAGATGGCTGTCGAGCACCTTGCGGTAGATGGCGGCCAGCTGTCGGGCCATCTCTTCGGGTTGGATGGTCGAGGTGACCTGCGGGTTGTAGACCACCTCTATCCTCCTGTTCCATCCCATCTTCTCCAGACTCTCTTTCTCCATCTTGCCCAGGGCTATCAGGGCAATCATCCTGCGGGAGAGCCAGCGCTGGTAGAGCAGCAGCTTGGGCAGTTTCTCGCGCCAGTAGTTGGTGCGGACGACCCAGGGCTCGAGCTGTCCGTAGGGGGTGCAGACTACCCGCACTTTCTTGCGGCGGGCCAGCAGCCAGGCCAGGGCGTTTTTCCATTGCCAGGCACCGAACAGATGGAGCACATCGGGATGGAAGTGACCCAACTGTCGCTGCAACTGGCCCAGGTCGGTGGCCGTCGCCACTTCTGCCTGTGCCTGCAAACTCTCTTGGGCCATCCTGACGTACTGGCCGAGGAGTTTGTCGTCTGAACAATGGAACAGCAGGATTCTCATGGAGAAAAGCGGATTATCTTAACTCGTCGCTCGTATAGCCTACAGGCAACGGGCGACAGTTGTACTGCGAAGCCATGATTTCGCCGTAGGCACCAGCCGAGCGCAGGGCGATGAGGTCGCCGCGACGGGTGGCGTTGAGGTCAATCTGCTTGCCGAAGACGTCGCTCGACTCGCAGATGGGACCCACCACGTCGTAGGGACGTACGGGCTCTTCGCTGCTGATGTTCTCAATCTTGTGGTAGGCCTGGTAGAGGGCGGGGCGGATGAGTTCGGTCATGCCGGCATCGACGATGGCAAACTGCTTGGCTACGCCCTGCTTCACGTAGAGAGTGCGGGTGATGAGCGAGCCGCATTGTGCCACCACGGCACGTCCCAGTTCGAAGTGCAGCTTCTGTCCCGGACGCAGCTTCAGTCGCTTGGCGTAGGTGTCGAAGTAGGCTTTGAAGTCGGGGATGCTCACGCGGTTGGGATGCTGGTAGTCGATGCCCAGTCCACCGCCCACGTTGATGTTGGGCAGCTGGATATGGCAGCGTTCCAACTGGTCCTGAAGCTCATTGATGCGGTTGCAGAGGGCTTCGAAGTCGCCCATATCAAGTATCTGTGAACCGATGTGGAAGTGGAGTCCGATGAGTTGGATATGGCTCATCTCTTGGGCTCTCTCGATGATGCGTTCCATGTCTTCCATGGCAATGCCGAACTTGTTCTCGGCCAGTCCCGTGGTGATATTGGCATGGGTGTGGGCGCCGATGTTGGGGTTAATGCGCAATGCCACCTGGGCTGTCTTGTCCATGCGGGCGGCAATCTCCTGGATGACCTCCAGTTCGGCCTCGCTCTCCACGTTGAAGCAGAAGATTCCCTTCGAGAGACCGAGTTCAATCTCCCGGTCGCTCTTGCCCACACCGGCATAGACGATGCCCGAAGCGGGGAATCCGGCCTTGAGAGCGGCGTTGATTTCGCCTCCGCTCACGCAGTCGGCACCCAGTCCGGCATTGTGAATGATATTGAGCACCTTGGGGTTGGCATTGGCCTTCACGGCATAGTGCACCACAAAGTTTTCGTGCTTGCCTGCCTCCGCGGTGAGCACTTTAAGCGTCTCGCGGAGCAGGTCGGCATCGTAGTAATAGAAGGGAGTCTGCAGCTCCTTGAACTTCTCTATGGGAAATGTTCCTTTCATGATTTCAGCTACTTGATATGTGTCGTGTTGTCGGGTTATCTAAAAAAAACAGGTGTTTATTTGAACAAGGTGTCGCTCAGGCTCTGCAGCGCGCGCTTCTTGTCGCTCTCCTTGATGAGGAAGGAGATGTTGTAGTTGGAGCCGCCGTAGGAGATCATGCGCACGGGGATATTCTTCATGGCCTCGGTGGCGAGGGTCTCGAAGCCCACGTTGCTCCAGTCGAGGTCGCCCACCACGCAGATGATGCACATGTCGCGGTCGACGGTCACGGTTCCGTATTTCTTCAGTTCGTCGATGATGTCGTTGAGATGGGCATCGTTGTCGATACTCATGCTCACGCCCACCTCCGAGGTGCACACCATATCGATGGCGGTCTGGTTGCTCTCAAAGATTTCGAACACCTTGCGCAGGAATCCCGTGGCGAGCAGCATGCGGCTGCTCTTGATCTTGATGGCGGTGATGTTGTCTTTGGCTGCCACGGCCTTGATTTTGCCCCGCTCCGTGTTGTTGCTGATGGTGGTACCCTCGGCTTCGGGAGCCATGGTGTTGAGCAGTTTCACGGGGATGCCGGCATACTTGGCGGGCTGGATGCAGGTGGGGTGCAGAATCTTGGCACCGAAGTAGGCCAGCTCGGCAGCCTCCTCGAAGTGCAGCTGATGAACGGGCGAGGTGCCGTCCACCACGCGGGGGTCATTGTTGTGCATGCCGTCGATGTCGGTCCAGATCTGGATTTCCTCGGCATTGATGGCGGCACCGATGAGCGAGGCGGTATAGTCGCTGCCTCCGCGCTGCAGGTTGTCAATCTCTCCGTAGGCATTGCGGCAGATAAAGCCTTGGGTGAGGTAGACCTGCTGTCCGGGATTCTGTTCGAGAATCTCGGACAGTTTCTCCTTGATATAGCGGGGGTCGGGTTCGGCGTTCTTGTCGGTGCGCATGAAGTCGAGAGCCGAGAGAAGGGTGGCCTTGACGCCCTGTTCCTTCAGGTAGTTGATGACCATGTTGGTGCTCATGATTTCTCCCTGGGCCACGATGTTCTTCTCCTCGAAGCTGGTGAACAGCTCTTTGGTGAAGGATCGCAGATAGTCGAAAATCTCATGCAGGAACTGGCGGGTCTTGTTCTTCCACTCGTCGGTGGAGTAGAGCTCTTCCACGTGCTGCATATACTTCTCCTCCAGCTTGTTGATGACCTCGTGGGCACCGTCATGGTTCTTCTTGTAGAGGTAGTTGGAGATTTCAACCAGTGAATTGGTTGTTCCCGACATGGCTGAGAGAACCACTACGACGGGCTGGTTTGAAGCAGTCACCAGCTTGCTTACTTCTTTCATGCGGTTCGGTGTACCCACCGAGGTGCCGCCGAATTTCATTACTTTCATAAGGCTTTTATCTGTTTTTCTTTTTTTTGTTTCTTATTGGGATAGGGGGATTCTTCTGTCAGGTGCTTATCCTTCGGGATTCTCGTCGGCGAGATAGTCGCGGTAGTGCTGTGTCACCTCCTCCAACTGGTGGTCGGCACAACGGTAGACGATGCCGGGATACTTGTCGAGCAGGGACAGGTTGTGGGTGGTCATGATGACGGCGGCTCCCGTTTGTGACAGCTCGCGCAGCAGGCGAATGATGCCCTCGGCTGTCTCGGGGTCGAGGTTGCCCGTCGGTTCATCGGCGATGATGATTTTGGGCTTGTTCAGCATGGCTCTTGCGATGGCGATGCGCTGCTGCTCGCCTCCCGAGAGTTCGTGGGGGAAGGCATCCCGTTTCTCGCTCATCTCCACATCGGCCAGCACTTCCTGTATGCGGTTTTCTATCTCCTTCTTGTCTTTCCATCCCGTCGCCTTGAGCACAAAGCGCAGGTTCTGATAGACCGTGCGGTCGCCCAGCAGCTGGAAGTCCTGGAAGATGATGCCCATCTGCCGGCGCAAGGCCGGTATATATTTCCGCTTGAGTTTCAGGATGCTATGGCTGAGTACCATGGCTTGGTCGGCCTCTGTCACATCCAGCTCGAAGTAGAGGGTTTTCAGCAGTGATGACTTGCCGGAACCCACCCGTCCGATGATGTAGATGAACTCTCCTTCATCCACATGGAATGTCACATCGCGCAACACCTGTTTGTCGTCCGCTTGGCTAATGTTCACCTTTTGATAGTCGATCAGCATGGTACTTTTATTGTTTTTTTTATATCTTCATTAATTTCGGTTGCTTGCCGGGGGCGCGGCTTAATGCTTGTGCCAGTTGGGGTTGTGGCGTTCCTGCAGTTCGCGTGCCATATCCTCGATGCGCAGTCCTTTGGAGGTGAGCAGCACGATGAGGTGGTAGAGCATGTCCGATCCCTCATAGATGAGTCGGTCGTTGGTGCCGTTGACGGCCTCGATCACCAGTTCGAGCGCCTCTTCGCCCACCTTCTGGGCCATGCGGTTCAGTCCGTCCTTGAAGAGCGATGTGGTGTAGCTGCCCTCGGGCATCTCTTCGTGGCGCTTGATGATGAAGTCCTGCAGTTCGCTGAGGAAGAGCAGTGGGTTGGTCTCGTTTTTCTCGCCCCAGCAGGTGTCGGTTCCGGTGTGGCAGGTGGGTCCGTCGGGCGTGGCTTTCACGAGCAGGGTGTCGTTGTCACAGTCCACGCTGATGGACACCAGATGGAGGTAATTGCCCGAGGTCTCCCCCTTGGTCCACAGGCACTGGCGGCTGCGGCTGTAGAAAGTCACCTTGCCGGTGGCCATGGTTTTCTCGTAGGCTTCCTGGTTCATGTAGCCTAACATGAGCACTTTCCCCGTGGTGGGGTCTTGGATGATGGCAGGAACGAGTCCTCCTCCTTTTTCAAAGTCTATTTGCATATCGCTTTTCGTTTTGTTGGTTGTTTCATATTCTTACGTTCACCCCCTCGGCCTTGAGGTAGGCCTTCAGTTCGGGTATGGGTATCTCTCCGAAGTGGAACACGCTGGCGGCGAGGGCGGCATCGGCATGTCCTTGGGTGAACACGTCGAGGAAGTGCTCGCGGCAGCCTGCGCCACCGCTGGCGATGACGGGTATCGACAGATGGTCGGCGAGCATGCGCAGTGCCTCGTTGGCATAGCCGTTCTTCACGCCGTCGTGGTTCATGCTGGTGAAGAGAATCTCTCCTGCCCCCCTCTCCTGTGCCTCCTTGGCCCATTCGAGCAGTTGGCGGTCGGTGCGCTCGCGTCCGCCCTTGAGGTAGCAGTGCCATCCGTCGGCATCGAGGCGGGCGTCGATGGCACAGACACACACCTGGCTGCCAAAGCGGCGGGCTATCTCTTCGATGAGTTCGGGATGTCTGAGGGCGGCGCTGTTCACACTCACCTTGTCGGCACCGGCATAGAGCAGGCGTTCCACATCGGCCAGTTCGTTGATGCCGCCGCCCACGGTGAAGGGGATATTGATTTCCTGTGCCACTTTGGTCACCATCTCGGTGAAGGTCTTGCGGCCCTCAAAGCTGGCTGTGATGTCGAGGAACACCAGTTCGTCGGCACCAGCCTTGCTGTAGGCCTTGCCCAGGGCTACGGGGTCGCCCGCCTGGCGCAGGTCCACGAAGTTGGTTCCTTTCACGGTCTGTCCGTCCTTGACGTCGAGACAGGGTATGATTCGTTTGGCAAGTCCCATGGTCGTGAGATTCTTTTGATTTTCGTTTCGGATAGTGATGGTTATTGGGCATCTGCAGTCTGCTGTGCCAGTTGGCGGCGCAGTTCATCGAGCCTGATTCTGCCCTCGTAGTAGGCTTTGCCGAAGACGACGGCGGGAATCCCCTCGCGCTGCAGTTCCACGATGTCGTCGTTGCACGACACCCCGCCGCTGGCGATGAGGTGGAGTGAGGGATAGGCGGCCAACACCTCTTTATATAGGTCGGTGGCGGGGCCACTGAGTGTCCCGTCTTTGGAGATTTCGGTGCAGAGCACATGCTTCACTCCGCGTTCCACATAGTAGGCGAGGAAGGGCAGCAAGTCGTTGTCGGAGTCTTCTTTCCATCCGTTGATCGACACCTTGCCTGCCCTCACGTCGGCCCCGAGGATGATGCGGTCGGCCCCGTAGCGCTGGAGCCAGGAGCAGAACAGTTCCTTCTCGGTCACTGCCACTGAGCCCACCGTCACCATGGCCGCGCCATGGCCGAAAGCCTTCTCGATGTCGGCATCGCTCTTGATGCCACCCCCGAAGTCGACGGTCAGCCGGGTGGCTGCGGTGATGTCGCTGAGCACCCGTTCGTTGACGATGTGTTTCTGCTTGGCACCGTCGAGGTCCACCACGTGCAGGCGCTTGAAACCCAGGGCTTCCAGTTCGCGTGCCACATCGGCAGGATTGTCGTTGTAGACGGTCTTCTGAGCGTAGTCACCTTTGGTCAGTCTCACGCATTTGCCGTCGATGATGTCTATGGCGGGTATGAGTTCAATCATGTCTGTGGTCTCTCGTTGATGGGTCAGAGTTTGATGAAGTTTTCCAGTATGCGCTCGCCGGTGTCGCCGCTCTTTTCGGGATGGAACTGGGTGGCGTAGAAGTTGTCCTTGTTCAGCGCGGCGCTGTAGGGCAGGATATAGTCGGCGGTGGCGATGGTGTGCTCACAGAGCGGCACGTAGTAGCTGTGTACGAAATAGACGTAGGGGTCGGTGCCGTCGGCAGCGGTCAGTCCCTCCATCAGTTTGCTCTTCAGTTGGCCTATCCGGTTCCAGCCCATGGCGGGCACCTTGTCGGCGTGGCTGTGGGGACGGAAGCGCATCACCGGGCTGTCGAATACACCGATGCAGTCGGTGTCACCCTCTTCGGAGTGGCGGCAGAGCAGTTGCTGTCCGATGCAGATGCCGAGTACGGGTTGGGTGAGTTGGCGTATCACCTGGTCGAGACCCCGCTGGCGCAGATAGTCCATGGCTCCGCGTGCCTCGCCCTGTCCGGGAAAGAGCACCTTGTCGGCCCTTCTCAGCTCCTCCGGGTTGTCGGTGAGCAGCGGGTCGATGCCGAGTCGTTTCAGTGCGTTCACGACCGAGTAGATGTTGCCGGCGTTGTATTTGACGATTGCGATGTTCATCTGTGGGGGTCAGTTGAAGATGATGGTCTTGTTGTGATAGGTGAGCACCTTGCGCTCGATGTGCTTGCGCACGGCCCTTGAGAGTACGATTTTCTCCAGGTCCTTGCCTTTGAGTACCAGGCTCTCGGGCGTGTCCTTGTGAGTAATGCGGGTCACGTCCTGCTCGATGATGGGTCCGGCATCCAGTTCTGCGGTCACGTAGTGGCTGGTGGCACCGATGATTTTCACGCCGCGCTCCCAGGCCTGATGGTAGGGTTTGGCTCCCACGAAGGCGGGCAGGAACGAGTGGTGGATATTGATGATGTGGTTAGGGTAGGTCTGGATCATCTCATCGCTGATGATCTGCATGTAGCGGGCCAGCACGATGAAGGTCACCTTCTCGTTGGCCAGCAGTTCCATCTCTGCCTGTTCCACTTCGGCCTTGTTGCTGTGGTCTTTCTTGATGCTCCATACGTAGTAGGGGATGCCAAACTGTTCGGCCACATATCTCAGGTCCTCGTGATTGCTCACGATGCAGGGGATGTCCACGTCATATTCGCCGGCCTTCCAGCGGGCCAGCAGGTCGTAGAGGCAGTGGCTCATCTTGCTCACGAAGATGGCCATGCGCGGACGGATGTCGCTAAAATAAAGATTGCACACCATGTTGTAACGGCGTGCGTAGAGGGTTTCAAAATACTCGTGAATCTTGTCGCGGGGGATGAGGAAGTTCTCCAGTTCCCACTCCAGTCGCATGAAGAACATGCCGTCCTGGCGGTCTACATACTGGTCGAGATACACGATGTTGCCCTGGTTGTCGGTGATGAACTTGGTAATCTCTGTGATGATACCCGGTTGGTCAGGGCAGTGCAATAGTAGGATAGCTGTTGGTTTCATCTTATTTTGGTGTTGGTTTGGGTTTGCTAATCTGCGGCCTGTTCCTTGTCCTCCTCGGGGGTCTTGAGGATGATGCTGGTGGCACCGATGGTGAAGAGGGAGCCGTTGTAGATGACGCGCCGTTCACGGTCGCCGAGAATCTCGTTGTCGACGAAGGTGCCCGTATAGCTGGGGCCGTCGCGCAGCACGTATTTGAGTTGTCCCTTCTTGTCGCGGCTCACGTTGATGACGCAGTGGGTGATGTCGATGCTGGGGTCGTTGGTCTCGATGGGGGTGTTGATGCCGCTGCCCTTCATGTATCGTCCGATGACGTTGTCACCCATCTGCAGGGGCAGTACCTGCTTGTAGTGGAACACGTTTTCGATGACCACGATGGAGCCGATGGTGTTGCCCCCGATGCTCTCGTCGACGTTCTCCTCCTTCTGCGTGGGGCGCAGTTTCGACACGCCGATACGGATGCCAAACTGCTTGTTGCATTGCGGGCATTCGAAGACGAGCGACTGGCCGTTCTCATATTTCTTCTCGTCAAATGTGATGTAGTTGTCACATTTGGGGCATTTTACTCTTTTCATCTTCTGGCGCTTGTCATCTCTTGGTGTTTACTTTTCCTGATAGACCCAGGCCTGTTCAAATTCCTCGAGGTCGCGCAGCTGTCTGAGTGCATTGTGCGCTTCGGTCTCGGTGGCATAGCTGCCATAGACCACCCGGTTGATATGGTTGTGGGTGTAGAGAGCGGCTTTGTCGAGTCCTTTCTGGTGGAGTTTGCCAATGAAGTACTCGGCATTGACCTTCGACACGCGGCTGGCCAGAACAATATAATAGGAATGTTTGGCGGCTGGCTCCTCGCTGCTTGCCTTGGATGCTGCGGCTGGTTCCTTGGATGCAGTGGCTGCTTCCTTGTTTGCAGTGGCTGTTGCAGCTTCTTTGGCGGAAGTGGCGGTTTCTGCCTGAGCTGCATCGGTTGCCGGCTGTTCCGTTTTCCTTACGTTGTCGAGTGTCACCTCCTCAACAGCCTGTTGCTCTTCGTTTGTACTTGGGGTTTCCTGTACTTGCTTTTGGGCAAAAGCCTGTGCCGTAGAAACCAGTTCCATCATCGTCTCATTGGGCGATTTGCTGATGTTCAGATTCGGCTGGCTGTTCTTGACGGGTACCGACAGGCAGAGGAATGTCACAACGGCAGCTGCCGCGGCGGCAAAGTTGCGCAGCCACGATACCTTGATGTGAATCGTGGGGTCGCCCACGGGATCGGCGCTGGCAGCAGCAAGCTGCTGGGGCTGTTCTGCAGCCGTATGGGGGTTGCGGATGCTCTCGCGCTTGGGGGTGGTGGCAACGGGCTGTTCCTGGATGGCCGTTGCGCTGGGCAACTTCTCCATCTCCAACGAGTTCAGTCCGTAGAGCGAGGGCGAGAGGATGCCAGCCTCGCAGGGCGAGAACTCCATTTTTCCCTCCTCATTTATATATAAGGTGCCGATATTGTGCAGCTCGTAGCTTCTGTGGGTGTCGAGGGCTTGTCTCACCTCTTTGACCTCCGCCTCGATGCGTCGGGTGGCTTCGGGGTAGCTGATGTCGTATGCCTCTACGTAGGATTGGGCCAGCAGCGAATCGTTGAGCGAGGTCAGCTGAGGATTGAACCCAAGAGCGCGCAACGGTGGGAGAAACGTGTGGTCACTCTCATCGTAGCGTGCCTCAACATGATAGGCCATGAACCCGCCGATACCCGGCACGATTACGCAATCATTGTTGAGAAGCAGTATCTCGATATGTCTTTCCAGTTCAATCATGTGTGCAAAGTTACGACTATTTTCGGATATAGACAAATAAAAAGGTGTATTTTTCTGCTCAAAGATTTTTTTTTGCTGTGAAAGGTAAAAAAATGATAAAAGATTCTTCAAAACCGATATTTATGTTTACTTTTGCAACGAAAAACTGTTGTTATATCAATATTATCAGCAAATGGAGTATATCAAGACTGCGATTGAAGGTGTCTATATCATAGAACCCAAGGTGTTTCCTGATGCCCGCGGCTATTTCTTCGAATCATTCAAGCAAGAGGAATTTGAGCGGAATATAGGTCCCGTAAACTTTGTTCAAGACAATGAGTCGTGCTCGTCGAAAGGCGTGCTCCGGGGGCTTCATTTCCAGAAGGGCGATGCCTCGCAGGCCAAGCTTGTCAGAGTGGTCAAGGGCACGGTGGTGGATGTGGCCGTCGACCTCAGGGCCAGCAGCCCCACCTTTGGCAAGTATGTGATGGCGGAACTGTCGGGCGAGAACAAACGCCAGTTCTTCATCCCCCGCGGTTTTGCCCATGGTTTCCTCGTGCTCAGTGACGAGGCCGTCTTCACCTATAAGGTGGACAATGTCTATTGCCCCCAGGCCGAGGGCTGTCTGCGCTACGATGACCCCGAGGTGGCTGTGGCGTGGCCCGAGATGGACCAACCGTTCCTCACCAGTGAGAAAGACCTGAAGGGACTCTGGCTGAAAGACACCTACCGTTTTGAATAAGAACATGTCTGTACAGAGATTCCCGAAGATTGATGTGGCCTTGGTCTTGTCGCTTGTCCTGGGCTGTTGGCTGATGGTAGCTTGTGGGGGCGCTCCCTCCAGGCAACCCGTTGCCGCTGCCACCGAAAATTCGGAGGCCAAGCGTTTGCTTCAGGGCATCTGGGTGGATGCCGAGACCGAGAACGTCAGTCTGATGGTGCGCGGCGATACCATCTTCTATCCCGATACCACCAGTATGCCCGCCTATTTCAAGGTGGTGGGTGATACCTTGTGCGTGGGGGCCAAGCATGAGGTGCGGTATATGATTGAGAAGCAGACGGAGCATCTCTTCTGGTTCCGCAACCAGAATGGCGACTTTGTCAAACTGGCAAAGAGCGACAGTGCGGCCGACTCGCTCTATTTCACCCGTCGTACCCCCGATCCTATTCTTGTGGGCCAGTTGGTGAAAAGGGATACCGTGGTGACGTATCAGTCGGAACGCTATCACTGCTATGTCACGATCAACCCCACCAACTATAAGGTCATCACCACCTCTTATAATGACGCGGGCATGGCCATGTCGAATGTCTTCTACGACAACATCGTCCACCTGAGCGTCTATCAGGGTAACCGCAAGCTCTTCTCCAGCAATGTCGACAAGCATGCTTTTGTACGCTATGTGCCCAAGGCTTTTCTGGAGCAATCCGTCTTGGGCAATGTCAGCTTTGCTAAGGTAGACGGCAAGGGCTTCCATTTCGATGCCCGTGTCACCACTCCTGACAACCCCTCCTCTTATTATCTGCTCGACCTCACGGTGGGTCATGAAGGCAGGATGGGTATCTCGCTGAGGTAGGGGAGCTTTCTGCCCCATGGCTGCTGTGTGTTGGTGTCAGTCAGTGTCCTACCCATTTTTCTGAGGCTAGGGGCGAGACGAGGCTTTTCCGCAGGACACTGACGTTGGTTCGTTAGTTTATTGCGAATCAGTGGTACCTGTCCGTGTGATTCCCTGTATAATTACATCATGCTTTTGAAATCTCGTCAATAAGGAGTTTTACATCGGCTTCGGTCATGCCTGTAGCTATGGCAATAATATCTACAGATGCGCCGGATGCCAACAACCTCTTGATTGTGGCTTTCTTTTCATTCTCACG
>JAEDMP010000037.1 GCA_016302965.1 Bacteroidaceae bacterium | reverse complement strand
GTACTACTACTTCTCTGTTTATGTAAATCTTTCAAAGAACTCTTGTCTCGTTTGCTTGCCGTTGTTGTTTTAGCGGCGAAAGCGAGTGCAAAGGTACGACTATTTTCTGAACTACCAAACTTTTTCAGAAGAAATTTTCAAAAAACCGCAATATTTTCTTGTTTCCTTACAAAAATAGGCGTTAATTCGAGAAAATAGCCGTACTTTGCCATCATTTCATCGCTGCACCCTTATTTGTATTCTGCCCAGCTCTTGATATCGATATCATCGAGATTGACATGGCAGAAAGCATGGATAAATGCCGAAGCCAGTCGTGCGTTGGTAATCAGCGGTACATTCAGGTCGATGGCAGCGCGTCGAATCTTGTATCCGTTGGACAATTCTCCTGCGGTTAGGTTTTTGGGAATGTTGACCACCATATCTATTTCATGATTGTGGAGCATGTCGAGTGCCTGCGGTTGGCCCTCTTCGGATGGCCAGTAGACCAGTTTGTTCTCCACGCCATTATCCGAGAGATATTTGGATGTGCCTCCGGTAGCATACAGTTCATAGCCATGTGCGACCAGCGTCTTGGCGGCATCGAGCATGGCTGCTTTTTGTTTGGCACTACCGGTAGACAAGAGCACCGTATGTTTGGGAATGCGGTGACCAACTGAGAGCATACTCGTGAGCAATGCCGTACTGGTGTCATCTCCCAGACATCCCACCTCACCGGTAGAAGCCATATCCACACCGAGTACAGGGTCGGCCTTCTGCAGTCGGTTGAAGGAGAACTGACTGGCTTTGATACCCACATAGTCAAGGTCGAAGAGACTCTTGTGCGGTTTCTCCACCGGCAGTCCGAGCATGACTTTGGTTGCCAGTTCAATGAGATTAATCTTCAGCACCTTGCTCACGAATGGGAAGGAACGTGAGGCTCTGAGGTTACATTCAATCACCTTGATGTCATTCTCGCGTGCGAGGAATTGAATATTGAAAGGACCGCTGATGTGGAGTTCCTCAGCGATGCGCTTGCTCACGCGCTTGATTCTCCTGATAGTCTCGCAATAGAGCTTTTGGGGCGGGAACTGGATGGTGGCATCTCCGGAGTGTACACCTGCAAACTCGATGTGCTCACTGATGGCATAAGCAATGATTTCACCGTTTTTGGCCACAGCATCCATCTCTACTTCCTTGGCATGTTCAATGAACTGACTTACGACGACAGGATGGTCTTCGCTCACATTAGCTGCCAATTTCAGGAAGCGTTCGAGCTCATCCCAGTTGGAGCACACGTTCATGGCGGCTCCAGAGAGCACGTATGACGGGCGTACAAGAACAGGGAATCCCACCTTATCTATAAAATGATTGATGTCGTCCATCGAAGTGAGAGCACTCCATGCCGGTTGGTCGATACCATTTCGGGTGAGCATGGAAGAGAATTTGGCTCTGTCTTCGGCATTGTCGATATCCTTGGCTGATGTGCCGAGGATAGGCACATGCTGTTCATCGAGACGGATGGCAAGATTGTTAGGAATCTGTCCGCCAGTGGAAACGATGACACCCATAGGAGACTCCATTTCGATGATATCCATCACTCGCTCAAAGGTGAGTTCATCAAAATAGAGGCGGTCACACATATCATAGTCGGTTGAAACCGTTTCAGGATTATAGTTAATCATGACCGAACGATAGCCCTCCTTACGGATGGTGTTGAGAGCCTGCACACCGCACCAGTCGAACTCTACAGAGGAACCGATGCGATAGGCACCCGAACCCAAGACAATGATGGAGCGTTTGTCATTGACAAAAGAGATGTCACTCTCCACGCCAGCATAGGTCACATACAGATAGTTGGTCTGGGCGGGATATTCGGCAGCCAGCGTATCAATCTGTTTCACGACGGGCAGGATGCCATAGCTCTTTCTGAGGTTCCGTACCACCAGTCCGGCCTTGGCCATACTCTTGAGTTCAGCCTCCAGTCCCACGGCACGTGCAATTTGGAAATCAGTGAATCCATATACCTTGGCCTCTCTGAGCATCTCTTTGTCAAGGTTGTTGATACTCTTGAGTGCCTTCATCCGTTCGTCGATATCGATGATATGCTTAAGTTTCTCCAGGAACCACTTGTCGATTTTTGTCAGTTCATGAATCTGGTCGACAGTATAGCCCTTGTGCATGGCTTTAGAGATGATAAACACGCGCTTGTCTGTAGGTTCGCGCAGTGCAGCGTCGATATCCTCAATCTCCAGTTCCTTATTCTCCACAAATCCGTGCATACCCTGACCAATCATGCGCAATCCCTTCTGGATAGCTTCCTCGAAATTGCGTCCGATGGACATGACCTCACCCACCGACTTCATGGACGATCCCAATTCCTTGTCAACACCGCGGAACTTGGAGAGGTCCCAGCGCGGAATCTTGCAGACCACATAGTCAAGAGCGGGTTCGAAGAAGGCGGATGTCGTCTTCGTTACGGAGTTTTTGAGTTCGAATAGTCCATAGCCCATGCCCAGTTTGGCAGCCACGAAAGCCAGGGGATAGCCCGTGGCCTTGGAAGCCAAGGCAGAGGAGCGACTCAGTCGTGCATTCACCTCGATGACGCGATAGTCTTCGCTTTTCGGATCGAATGCATATTGCACATTACACTCGCCCACAATACCGATATGACGGATAATTTTTATGGAGAGTGCGCGGAGTTTGTGGTATTCGCTGTTGGTGAGGGTCTGTGAGGGAGCAATGACGATACTCTCTCCGGTATGGATGCCGAGGGGGTCGAAATTTTCCATATTGCAGACCGTAATACAATTGTCATAGCGGTCGCGCACCACCTCATATTCTATCTCCTTCCATCCCTTGAGACTCTTCTCTACGAGCACCTGTGGCGAGAAGGAGAAAGCCTTTTCGGCCAGTTTGTCGAGTTCCTCCTCATTATCACAGAATCCGCTTCCGAGACCTCCGAGTGCGTATGCTGCACGCAGGATGACAGGATAGCCCAGTTGCGCTGCGGCAGCCCTCGCCTGCTCTATCGTCTCGCAAGCTTCGCTCTTGATGGTCTTCACGTCGATTTCATTGAGTTTCTGCACGAATAGTTCGCGGTCTTCTGTATCCATGATAGCCTGGACAGGTGTACCGAGCACCTTGACCTGATACTTCTCCAATACCCCGCTCTGATAGAGTTCCACGCCGCAGTTCAGCGCCGTCTGTCCCCCGAAGGCGAGCAGGATGCCGTCAGGTCTTTCCTTCTCGATTACCCTCTCCACGAAATAGGGCTGTACGGGGAGGAAATAGATTTGGTCGGCCACCCCATCAGAGGTCTGCACCGTGGCGATATTGGGGTTGATGAGCACAGTGTATACACCCTCTTCACGGAGTGCTTTCAGTGCCTGTGAGCCGGAGTAGTCAAACTCACCGGCCTCTCCGATTTTCAAGGCTCCCGACCCCAGCAGGAGCACTTTCTTGATATTGTCGTCTTTCATTGTTTGTTTCTTTCTTTCGTTTAACGATAGGTCCTGTCGATATTATTCCTTCCTGACCTGTCATCCATGAACTAATATTAACAGGTGGTGAGTTTCTCTATGAAGCGATTGAACATAAACTCAGTATCTACAGGTCCGGAGCATGCTTCAGGATGGAACTGGCTGGTGAACCAAGGATTCTCCACATGGCAGATACCCTCATTGGAGCCGTCGTTCATGTTGACAAAGAGTTCACGCCATTCCTTGCCCAGCGTGGATGCGTCGACGGCATAGCCATGATTCTGGCTGGTGACATAACAGCGGTTGGTTCCCACCTCTCTTACCGGCTGGTTGTGGGAGCGGTGTCCGTATTTCAGTTTGTAAATTCTGGCTCCACCTGCCTTAGCCAGCAGTTGGTTTCCCATACAAATACCACAGATTGGTTTTCTTGAGAGGCCCATCTGCTTGCGGATGACGCTCACGGCCTCCTCGCACATATCGGGATCTCCAGGGCCGTTCCCCAAGAAGAGTCCGTCAAACTCCATGTCGGTATAGTCGTAGTTCCAAGGTACACGGATTACCTCCACTCCCCTATTGACCAGACATCTGATGATATTGTTCTTGACACCGCAATCTACCAATACCACCTTTTTTCCAGCTCCTTCGTTATATCTGATTATCTCCTTGCAGCTCACCTTGTCCACAAAGTTCACGCCCTCATAGTCGGCCTGCGGGATGTTGTCGGGCTGGTCGTCGAAGAGGATTTTTCCCATCATCACACCGTGCTCTCTGAGCACCTTGGTGAGTTGGCGGGTGTCAATGCCGGTAATGCCAGGCACTTTTTCCCTTTTGAGCCATTCAGCCAGACTCTCCTTGGCGTTCCAATGAGAGTATTCCTCACTGTAGTCGGCTACGATGATGGCCGACGCATGAATCCTGTCGCTCTCCATGAAGGTGGCAATCCCATCTGGTTCCACAGTGAATGGCGGAACTCCATAGTTTCCCACAAGCGGATAGGTGAGCGTCATCATCTGTCCCGCATAGGAGGGGTCAGTCAGACTCTCCGGATATCCCATCATGGCCGTATTGAATACCACTTCTCCTGCTACGGGTTGTTCATAACCAAATGATTTGCCATAAAATTTGGTCCCGTCTTCGAGCACTAACGTTACTTTCTTCATGATATGAAATCTATTTACCTTATGCTGTTTATGATTAGTCTTTTTCAAAAAAAAGGATTGTCCTGCATCAGAACTTCTGTTCATAGAGATAACATTTCTCCACATAATTGACAAAAGCCTGGTTGGCCAGTTTCACCCCTCCTGGTGTGGGATAGTCACCAGTGAAATACCAGTCGCCCTTATGGTTGGGGATAGCCTCGTGCAGCCCTTCGATACTTTGAAACACAAGTTCAATAGGCGTGGTTACCCCCATGGGGCGTAGCATTTCCACCATCTGTCTGTTCAGTTCATCAACGGAAAAATGCTTGTAGAGCTGTTTTACACAACAAGACATCTCTTCTTTCGGTTTCTTGAGTTCTGCCACACACTGGCGGTAGGTTTCCTCGATTACGCCATGCATCCCCCTCTTCTTCAAGAGTTCGATACAGGCCCTGAAGGCAATAAACTCTTCAAGTCTTGCCATGTCGATACCGTAATAGTCGGGATAACGGATTTGGGGCGATGAGCTGACAATAACCATTTTCTTTGGCTTCAAGCGGTCAAGAATCTTGATGATGCTCTCTTTGAGTGTAGTACCTCTGACGATACTGTCATCTATGACAACCAGATTGTCAATGCCTGGTCTGAGCGATTCGTATGTGATGTCATAGACATGCGAAGCGAGGTCGTTACGAGAGTTTCCTTCGGTAATGAAGGTACGCAGTTTGATATCCTTCCAGGCAATCTTCTCCGATCTGACATATTGATTGAGAATACGCACGAGTTCCTCATGCGAGGGTATTCTGTTCAGGTTTTCTATGGCCTTAACCTTCTGTTCATTGAGGTATTTTTTGAATCCGCGGAGCATTCCATAGTAAGCCACCTCAGCGGTGTTGGGAATAAAGGAGAATACGGTATTCTCCACCTCATTGCCGATAGCCTTGAGAATGGGCTTGAGCAGCAGCTCCCCGAGTTTTCTTCTTTCGCCATAGATGTCTCTGTCAGAACCTCTGCTGAAATAGATTCGTTCAAATGAGCAGGCCGAATCTCCTTTGGGTGCGAGAACCTGTTGGATAAGACACTCACCATTTTTGGTCACCATGATTGCCTCTCCTGGCTTCAGTTCCCGGATATCATCACACTGCAGGTCAAAAGTGGTTTGCAATACCGGTCTTTCGCTGGCTACCGCCACAATCTCGTCGTTCTGATAATAGAAGGCGGGGCGAATTCCCCAAGGGTCACGCATGGAAAACATCTCACCGCTTCCAGTCAGTCCACATACAACATATCCCCCGTCAAAATCGGGCATGGTCGTTCTGAGCACATTACCCATGTTCACATGGTTGTCGATGTAGTCGGTGATGTCTGTCCCATGGAGTCCTTTGGCTTGCGCTTCCTGGAAAATGCGTTCCACCTCTCTGTCGAGACGGTGTCCCATCCATTCAAGCATGATGTAACTGTCGCTGAAGATTCGCGGACACTGTCCTTGTGCTGTAATCTTGTCGAACACCTCGTCGATGTTCGTCATGTTGAAGTTTCCACAAAGGCAGAGGTTTTTTGCTTTCCAGTTGTTTCTTCTCAGGAAGGGATGTACATATTTCAGCCCGCTCTTGCCGGTTGTGGAGTATCTGAGGTGCCCCATGTAAAGCTGTCCTGCAAACGAGAGGTTCTTGTCGGCAAAATGTGCATCGGCAAGTTGTCCTTCATCAAGGTTTATGAATCCTTCCTGCACCGTTCTGAAAATCTCAGTAATGGCATTGGCTCCTTCTGCCTTTTCACGAAACATGTATTCATTGCCGGGTTGGGTATGGAGTTTCACACAAGCCATTCCGGCTCCTTCTTGGCCGCGGTTGTGTTGCTTCTCCATCATCAGATAGAGTTTGTTCAACCCGTACATCCAGGTCCCATACTTCTGCTGATAATACTCCAGCGGCTTCAGCAATCTGATCATTGCAATACCGCATTCATGCTTTAACTGCTCCATTGTTTGTGTTACTGCCGCCGCAGCCCCCCCTTCCCCTGGTTTATCACCAATAAAAAAGGTGAAGGACTTTGGCTGTTAATTGATTGTGTGAATATGTGTTGTTATATATAAATCATATCTTCACTCCAGAGTCCGTCACCTTTTTTTCATGATATTGAATTATTCAACGGTCACAGACTTGGCGAGATTACGAGGTTGGTCAACATCCTTGCCTTTGCAGACGGCAACATGATAGGCCAACAATTGCAGAGGTATAGTGGCCAACAGCGGTTCGAGACATTCGATGGTATCGGGCAATTCAATGACCTCGTCAGCAATCCTGCTGATGGTCTCATCACCTTTGGAGACAATGGCGATGACCTTTCCCTTTCTGGCCTTCACTTCCTGGATATTGCTCAGCACCTTCTCATACATGGCGTTGTGCGTGGCAATAACCACCACGGGCATATCAGAGTCGATGAGTGCGATAGGTCCATGTTTCATCTCTGCAGCGGGATATCCCTCTGCATGAATATAGCTGATTTCCTTCAGTTTCAAGGCACCTTCGAGCGCCACGGGATAGTTATATCCGCGTCCGAGATAAAGGAAATTGCGCGCGTACGTAAACATCCGGCTGAGGTCGGCAATCCGGTTGTTCAGTTTGAGAACCTCTTCCATCTTGCCGGGGATATCATGCAGTTCTCTGACGATGCGCAGATAATCGTCATCGGCGATGGTACCTTTCTCTTTGGCCATCGCAAGCGCCAGCATCGAGAGCACAGTCACCTGTCCTGTAAAAGCCTTGGTAGAGGCCACACCAATCTCAGGTCCTACATGAATATACGACCCAGTATCAGTAGCTCTGGGAATACTCGACCCGATGGCATTGCAGATGCCATAGATAAAAGCTCCGTTATCTTTTGCCAATTTGACTGCAGCCAGCGTGTCGGCGGTTTCACCGCTCTGCGAGATGGCAATCACCACATCTTCTTTTGAGATGACAGGGTTTCTGTATCTGAACTCCGATGCATACTCCACCTCTACGGGAATACGGCAGAGACTCTCAATCATCTGTTTGCCGATAAGTCCGGCATGCCAGGATGTCCCACAGGCCACGATGATGAAGCGTTTGGCATTGAGCAACTGTTGCTTATGGTCAATCACAGCGCTGAGCACCACATTGTCCTTGTCGATATTCACCCTACCCCTCATGCAGTTGGTAAGACAATCGGGCTGCTCAAAAATCTCTTTGAGCATGAAATGGGGATAGCCGCCTTTCTCCAACTGTCCGAGGTTGATATCCACGGTCTGGATTTCCGGATTGAGTTTCCGGTTGAGGATATTGACAACCTTGAGCGGCTCGTCACGCCTGATGACAGCGATATTGCCATCTTCGAGATAAACCACCTGGTCAGTATACTCCACAATGGGACTGGCATCGGAGGCAAGGAAGAATTCACCTTCGCCGATACCCACCACGAGCGGACTCTGTTTGCGTGCCGCAATAATCTGGTTGGGGTCCCGTTTGTCAATGACTGCGATGGCATAAGCACCAATCACCTCGTGCAGCGCAAGCTGAACAGCAGTGAGCAGGTCGAGGTTCTTCTCCTGCTGGATATACTCAATCAACTGTACAAGCACCTCGGTATCGGTATCCGATCTGAACTTCATCCCCTTCTCAATGAGCTTGCTCTTAAGCGTAGCATAATTCTCAATGATTCCATTATGGATGATAGCCAGATTCATGGATTGCGAATAATGTGGATGGGCGTTCTGCGATGAAGGTTCACCGTGAGTGGCCCATCTGGTATGGGCTATACCGATGGTGCCCGTCACATCCTTGTCGCTGCAGAAACTGACCAAATCATCCACCTTTCCCTTGGTTTTCATCACGCTCAGTTCTCCATTATCATTCACCATGGCCACGCCAGCACTGTCATACCCACGGTATTCCAGCCTGCGCAATCCCTTGATGAGGATGGGAAACGCCTCTTTGTTACCGATATATCCTACTATTCCACACATGTTTCGTAACGATTAGTTCAGGATGTTATACAACAGTGAGGTGAGCGAGATGAGGATAGAGGTAGCCGAGAACCAGAGGGTGGTCATGCTACCCACACTGGAGTTCTGCGCCTTCACCTTGTTGGGCACAACATAAACGATATCGTTCTGCTGGAGATAATAATAGGGTGAATTGATGAGATTGGCATCGTTGAGGTCGAGGATATGGATGGATTTCTGTCCGGTAGAGTCCTCTCTGATGAGCTGCACACAGTCGCGCATACCATAGATGGTCAGATCGCCTGCCATAGCCAGTGCCTCAAGGATGCTCACCTTCTCGTTGCTCACATTATACATACCCGAATGGTTAACTTCACCGAGCACCGAAATCTTGTAGTTCGCCATACGTACGGTAACGATAGGCGATTCCAACTCGCTCATATACGGTTTGATTCTATCGTGAATCAACTGTTCGGCTTGTGCTTTGGTGAGTCCACCAAGATGGAGTTTGCCCACCTTCGGGAAATCGATGTTACCCTCATTGTCTACCAGATAATTCTGCAGTATAGCCTGGGAATAGGCACTTTGCTGTCCCTGGGTGAAAGGTGTGGGCACCGTGAGGTTAAAGGGAACGGCAGCATCGTCACCCACCGTACTTACGGTGATAGTCAGAATATCCTTAGGCATGATGCGTGCGTCATAGAGGGTTTTGGAAGCCTCAAGATTGACAGTCTGTGCATTCTGGAAATAAGCTACATTCTTGGTGCTTGAGCAACTGTCCAAGCACATCACCACAGCCGCAAAGGCAAGCGGTGTCATCAGTTTTTTGAGAATTGACATAATGTTCTATTTTTATCGTTCAATTAAACGTGTGCAAATTTACATGATAATTTTCAATTGACCAAGAAACAAGCCCTATTTTAACATGCAATCATGAAGAAAAGATGAAAAAAGAGAGCAGCAGGCGTTGTTGCTACTCTCTTTTGGGTTATTTTGGATGGATTGGGTCCTTCATCAAGATGCCTATCAATAGAACTTGAAATAGTTCTTGGCATTGTTGTATGAGATATCCTCCACCATTCTGGAGAGAATCTCATGGTCGTTGGGCAGCAATCCTTTCTCCACATCATTTCCGAGGATATTGCAGAGCAGGCGGCGGAAATACTCATGACGGGGATAGCTGAGGAACGAGCGCGAGTCGGTGAGCATACCCACAAAGCGGCTGAGCAGGCCCAGCACAGAGAGGGCATTCATCTGGCGTGTCATGCCATCGAGCTGGTCGTTGAACCACCATCCCGAACCGAACTGAATCTTTCCAGGACATCCTCCCTGGAAATTGCCGAGCATGGTAGCAATCACCTCATTGGCACAAGGGTTGAGCGTGTAGAGGATGGTGCGGGTGAGTTTGCCCTCCATATTGAGTTTGTTGAGGAACTTGCTCATGGCCTTGGCAGTAGTGAATTCACCGATGCTGTCGAATCCGGTATCTGCACCCAGCTTGTTGTACATGAGGGTATTGTTGTCGCGGATGGCTCCATAATGGAACTGCTGGGTCCAGTCGGCCTCGGCATCCATCTCTGCCATACGTGTGAGGAAGCAGTTCTTATACTGACGCACTTCGTATTCCGAGAGCTGTTGTCCGCTCATGGCCTTGGCAAAGATGGTCTCAATCTGCGAGTCGGTGTATTCCTCGTCGTAGAACTCCTCAATACCATGGTCGCTCAGACGGCAACCGTTTTCGGCAAAGAAGTCGTGGCGCTTCTGCAGGGCATCCACCATATCCTGGAAAGTGGTGATGGTCACTCCTGCCACCTCGCCCAACTGGTTGACGTAGGCAGCAAACTCGGGCTTCTCAATGTTCATGGCCTTGTCAGGACGCCATGCAGGAATCATCTTGATTTCGAAACCGCTCTCGCGTGTCTGCTTGTGATAGCGCAGGTCGTCAACGGGATCGTCGGTGGTGCATACACACTCCACATTGTAATGGCGCATAAGTCCACGGGCAGAGAACTCGGGCTGCTGGAGTTTCTCGTTACACTCGTCGAAAATCTCGCGGGCAGTCTTGGGACTGAGCTGCTTGGTGATGCCGAAAGCGGTTTTCAGCTCCAGATGTGTCCAGTGGTAGAGAGGGTTACGGAAAGTATAGGGAACGGTTTCCGCCCACTTCTCAAACTTCTCCCAATCAGAGGTATCCTTTCCAGTACAGTATTTCTCATCCACTCCATTGGTACGCATGGCACGCCACTTGTAGTGGTCGCCACCCAGCCACAATTCTGTGATGCTCTTGAATTTGTGGTCGTTGGCCACCATCTCAGGTATCAGATGGCAGTGGTAGTCGATAATGGGCATTTTAGCCGCATGGTTATGGAAAAGGTCTTGTGCAACCTCGGTGTCGAGCAGGAAGTTCTCGTCATTGAATTGTTTCATAATATGTATAAATTAGTAGGTTATTACTTGTTTGACTGCAAAAATAAGAAAAATAATTGAGATATCTCATTTTTTTTACGTATTTTTGCAGCAAAAATCACGTAAACGATGACGTACGAAAGCCAAGTTCTTATCATTTATACGGGCGGAACCATCGGCATGAGCCGCAATCCGCTCACCGGAGCCTTGGAACCGCTCAACTTTGAGCACCTTCTGAGCAACGTACCCGAACTGCAACAGGTGTCGACCCATATCTCCACCTACCAGTTCAATCCACCTATTGACAGTAGCGACATGTCTCCTGGCCTGTGGATGGATCTTGCCCATATCATCGCCAACAACTACGATAAATATGACGGCTTTGTCATCCTGCACGGCACAGACACGATGGCCTACACAGCATCGGCACTGAGCTACATGTTTGAAAACCTCACCAAGCCGGTCATTCTCACGGGCAGCCAATTGCCTATCGGCCAATTGCGCACAGATGGCAAGGAGAATCTCATCACCAGCATCGAGATGGCATCTGCCAAACACCACGACGGCACGGCTATGGTGCCCGAGGTGGGCATCTATTTCAATGGTCATCTGCTGCGCGGCAACCGAACCACAAAGCAGAGTGCCGACGAGTTCAACGCCTTCGAGAGTTTCAACTATGACCATCTGGCTGAGGCTGGCGTTACCATCAGCTATCACGAAGAGCGAATTCTGAAACCCGACTTCAGCAAGCCGATGATTCCCCATTTCCAGCTTGACAACAATGTGATTGTCTTCACGCTCTTTCCTGGCATCCGCGAAGATTTGGTGCGCCATATCATCGCTACCCCCAACCTGCGTGCCATCGTGATGCGCACCTACGGCAGTGGCAATGCCCCACAGAAACCGTGGCTCATCAATGCGCTGAAATCTGCTACTGCAGGCGGCAAGATTATCGTCAACATCAGCCAGTGCATGGCTGGCACCGTCGAGATGAGCCGTTATGACACGGGCTACCAACTGAAATCGGCAGGAGTCATCAGCGGTTACGACAGTACTGTTGAGAGTGCCGTCACCAAACTGATGTATCTGCAGGCCCGCTACTCCGACTACCACCAGGTGCGCAACTATATGCTCCGCAGCATCCGGGGTGAAATCAGTCTCTAAGCCATGCGTCAACTATATATAAAATAAGGTGTATGTTTCGCATAGGGACAAAAAAAAGGAGTACCGCTGTACTCCAACCTTTGTTAACCTTAAATCTAATACTATGAAAAACACGTTGCAAAGGTATGAAGTTATTTTTGAACATGCAAGCAAATCAGGCAAAAAAGTGATTATTTGTAACATTATTTAACTAATTAGTAACAAAATGATGGAAGAATTACGTATTTGGATAGAACAAATGGCACATGGCATAGGATTTGAATCTACCGGTGCTGTCTATTTTACCGACACCCTGCTGGTCATCATCACCCTCTTGCTGTCCTGGCTCTCCTATGTGATATGCCACCGGCTGGTCATCCCGCTCACGACCAAACTGACCGAGCGCACCACCATTGAATGGGATGACATCCTGCTCAGCAAAACGAACATGCGCAAAGCCTGCATGATTGCTCCGGCGATTGTCATCTGGATGTTTATCCCTCATATCTTTTTCCGCCTGCCCGAATTGGAGATGGTGCTTGAGCGTATCACCGCTATCTATATCACCCTGGCCTCGACAAAACTTGCTCTTGGCTTGACCAATTCCCTGAAGATGCTCGACTCCGACCTTCAGTCGGCACGCCACCAATATCTCCACACTTTCTGCGGGGTATTGAAGATTGCGGTGATCTTTCTCGCTGCTATCGCTGTGATAGCCATCCTCATCAATCGCAGCCCCCTCACGCTGCTGGCCGGTCTCGGTGCCACCTCGGCCATCCTGATGCTGGTGTTCAAGGATACCATCTCCGGACTGGTGGCCGGCATCCGCCTCACCAGCAATGACATGCTTCACAAGGGCGACTGGATTACGGTAGAGAAATCGGGGGTGAACGGTGTTGTCGAGGAGATTACCCTCACCACAGTCAAGGTGCGCAACTATGACAATACCATCGTCACCATCACTCCCCAGACCCTGGTCGACGGCTCCTTCCAGAACTGGAAATCCATGCAGGAGGGAGATGGCCGCCGGGTGACCCGGTGTATCTATATCGACTTCCAGAGCATCCGCCGTATCGACCGTCCGATGTTGCAGTCGCTTGCCCAGAAAGGGTATATCGGCCCCCAAGGATTGCTCACAGCCGAGGATGCTGAGCATCATCCCGTCAATCTGAGTCTGTTCAGATGTTATACCGACCGGTTGCTGGCCTCGCACGGGGATGTGAACAGCGAGATGCTCTATATGGTTCGGCAGCTGCCCGCTACGCCCACCGGTCTTCCACTGGAGTTCTACTTCTTCCTCAAACAGAAGGAGTGGAAACCCTACGAGAATCACAAAGACGAGATTCTCGAACTCATCTATGCCGCTGTCGACGACTTCGGACTGCGCATCTATCAGCGCCATGCCGACAGATAACTGACAAAGAGTTTCCTCAACAGCATTATTTCAAATGAATGCCCCAACATAAAAAAAGAAACGCAATGAACAAAATGATTCTAACATGGGCTACAGCCTGTCTCACGATCAGCGCCCAGGCACAGGATGCCCCCGTGGCATTGAAAGCCACCCTGAACAAACAGACCCATTTCCAACAAACCATCGCCCCCGGCCATTACAGCGGTATCACTTGGCTCGGCAACAACGAGTATGCCGTGGTGAACGACAAGGCACGGGCCGACGGTTTCTTCATCTTCCACATCAACACCGACCCGGATGTAGGCCTCATCTCTCATGCCTACAGCGATGAGTTCCGCCATGCCGACCGACCCAACCGCGACATGGAGGGCATTGCTTTCTTCCCCAAAGACACCACCATCTTCATTGCAGGTGAGGCCGACAACCAGATTATGGAGTACAAACTCACGACCGGCAAACGCACGGGACGACGACTGGAGATTCCCGACAGCCTCAGCCACAGTGCCCCCAACTATGGTTTTGAGTCGCTCTCCTATAATGCCGCCACCCATCTCTTCTGGACCGTGAGCGAGAGTACCCTGCCCATCGACGGCACTCCTGCCACCCCATCCGACAAGAAGAAGAACCAGCTACGTCTGCTCTCCTTCGACGAGGGCCTTCAGCTCTCAGCCCAGTATTTCTATGAGATGGACATGCCCGAACTGAAGTCGAAGACTGCCGACAACTACTGCCTCGGCGTGAGCGATGTATGCGCCCTCGACGATGGCCGCCTCATCGTGATGGAACGCGAACTCTATGCCCCAGCGCTGAAGTTCGGGTCGTTTGTGGTCATCAAACTCTACGTGGTTCACCCCACCGCCGACAAACGATGGACGGGAGGCGAAAAGAAACCCTTGGAAAAAACGCTGCTGACGGAGTTCAAGACACAGATGACGGGTTTGAAGACCGACTTTGCCAATTACGAGGGCCTGTGTCTCGGTCCCAAACTCAGCGACGGACGCCAGTTGTTGGTGCTCATCTGCGACTCCCAAAACCAGTATAAAGGCAAGCTGAAAGACTGGCTGAAAACCATCATCATCGAATAACCATCATCATCGAACAACCCATGACAAGAGAAGAAACCGTGCTCCACTATCTCGACGAGCATCATATCCCCTATAGCTGTTACAATCATCCCGAGGGCAAAACCATCGAGGAAGCCAAACGCTGGTGGAAGGATGACGGCAGTGTACACTGCAAGAACCTTTTCTTCCGCAACCACAAGGGCAACAAGCATTATCTCGTCTGTTTCCACTGCGACCACGACCTGGCCATCCATGACCTGGAGCAACGCCTCAAGGCATCGCTCCAGGCCCAGGGGCTACCTTCCTGCGGCAAACTCTCCTTTGCCTCTCCCGAGCGTATGCTGCGCTATCTGGGACTGGAACCGGGAAGCGTATCCCCCTTCGGTCTCATCAATGATGCCGACCATCATGTCCACCTCTTTCTCGACAGCCATCTGCGCGATGCCCCTACCCTCTCCTTCCATCCGAACGACTGCCGCGGCACGGTAGTCATCCGCCGAGAGGATTTCGAGCGTTACCTCCAGACGGTAGGCAATACCTACGAATACATCACGCTCTACTGACGGTCTGCAACCTGACTATTTTCCTTCCCCACACCAAGAGCAGGGCGAAGGCCATGCGGGTGGTGATGAGCAGCAGGGCTGAGATGCCCGTGGCAGCAAAGACGATGGTGTCTTCGAGCATGGAGTGGTTCATGATGAGATGGTAGTTCACATCGTTGGCCTCCTCCCTTGTCACGACACCTTTCTCTTCGAGTTCGACCATCACCGCCGAACCGTAACTGATGCCCAAGACATTGCCTACGAGCCACATATACGATGCCTTTCTCGGCAGTCCGAACACCTTCATCAGAGGGGAGAGCAAGCGCGACAAGGGATCAAGCAGGCCGTATGCCTCGAGCATCCGCTGGACAACCATCAACGTGAAGATGATCATGACCACCATCAGCGACATCTTCACCTGCGACACCACCCAGGTGGCCATCACCTCGGCCAGACTACTGTCGGCCGCTGCACCGAGATAGATATAGGCTCCCGGCATGTCGGGCAACAACACGTTGAGTACGAGTGCACAGACGAAAGCCATGACGATGCGGATGAGCCCCATGGTCCAGAAAGAAGATCCGGTCTTGCGGTTTACGGCACATTCCATCGGAAGGGCATGGCACAGGGCAATCATCAGTGCCAATATGGAGGCCTGTTTCATGGTCAGCGGGATGGCCATCATGACAGCGATGCCCGCGTAAGTGCCTGCCGTAGCACCAGAGATGAATGCCACAGCCGACTCGCCGGGCAGTCCGAAATGGACGAACACGGGATTGATCCACTCAGCCATCCATGCGAGCAGTCCGGAATACTGCATGAGTGTCACTCCCAATGAGATGGGAATCATGAGTTTCAGCAGCCATTTTGTACTCTTCCATGAGGCGGGTATGGCCTCACGTACCGCGTTTCTGATTTTCTTCATTTGATGATTTACTATCGTTTCGGTAAATTCTTGAGAATCAATCATAGAAATTGATGCCACAAATATACGAACATTTTTCTGTTCCTCCAAATGATTCCCTGTTTTTCTGCCATTCAAGAGAGTCCGTTGTCTATGACTCCGCTTGGAAGGTTTGACCAACGACAACAATTCGTCTATTCTCTGTAATGCGACCCTATAAGCCGCCTCATTCTTTATCTGTGCCATATTTTACAAATTTTGTATGTCCTTGATTCTATCATATTCTGCATGACTTCCCACAAATCGGATATACACACGTTTAGGTGCAAACTCCTATATAACAACAACCAGTCGATAATCATTGCCTTTAATATTAAAGACGTAATGTTGCCTGCCAACGTTATCGACACTATTGAATGTTCGTTTTGGATGACGAGAAACAAAATTTTCACAAAACGTTATTATGGTTCACAAACAACACTGCATTCCTCTGGAGTTGCCTCACACAATCCTGCATCCACAAAAAGACCTTCATATCCGAGGTCTTCATCTAAACTTGGCCAATGTATTCCAGTATATCCAAGTATAAAATCGTCACGTTGGGCTTTTGTTGCATTCTCCAAGCGCTTCCACTTAGAAAACGGTGTACACACCTTGCGCCCATCTTTGGTTTCAATCCAAAGACAAGTGTCATCTATCCATACTTTATCAATATAAAATCTTTTCATTATGTGGTCCTCCTGTTTATTTATTGAAATAACTATGCCATCTTTCAATGATGATTTCTTTGTTTTCTAAAACTATAGACTCAATTAAAGACAAATCATGTCTTTTGAACCCATGGTTAAATACAAGTTCTACAGGCTCAACGTTATATTTCGCTTCACACCCATCTTTTATAACATGTATATGGATGGGAGTGTGGTCGTTAGAATAGAACATAAATCTAAAACCAAATATTATAAACAATGTAGGCATAATTCAAATTTAATCTGCATATTATGTAACAACGCCGTAAAGATACAAACTATTTTCCATTCCTCCAAACATTTCTCCGAATAATTGCAGATTTACATGTGAATACCCCAATGCTGTGGAATCTTAGAAATCAATAATCAATCCAATCCGAGCCTTTGGCTCTTAATCTGTGCAAATCTGTGGTCTATAAAAACCATCTGTGGTCTGAGAGCGAATAATTACTACAATAATATTTGTATATTTTCGGCGGAATCTTCAGACGCAGCGGTTGTACATCGGCATTTCACGCTTTGAAAATACGAGGCACAACGGAGGCGGATAGGAGGCAGGGGTAACAGTTCTTTCACGGGACAGCATAGAGACAAATTTATCCGAGATAAAAAATAATCCATCAAAAGCCGTGATTTTCTCTGATTTTTGTTGTACCTTTGCCATGTCAAATATGCATTTCAGTCACTCTAAGTACTGTAGAATGATGTAAAATTATGAATTGTAGAATTTAGGTTTACAATGAAAATTATTTCAGAACAATTGATACGCTCATTGGGAATTACTCCAAAAGAATGTGTCGCATGGATATACAAAAGTTTCGCCATGAAGCATGAAGCACAGCTTCCTGCCAAGGTAAGTGTACACCCTGCAGACTACGATTTCTTCACTTCCATGCCATGCTTGCTTCCTCCCGTAGGGGCAAATCATGCCCGGTACTTCGGCATAAAAGAAGTTCATCGGATAGAGGGTGCCGTTCCCTCGCTTGGCAGTGACATGATGCTCTATGATGCCAAGACAGGCGAATTGATTGCATTGGTTGACTGTGACTGGATTACCACTATGCGTACAGGTGCCGTTGCTGCAGTCTCAGCAAAAGCGCTTCGGCGTGACGATGCAAGAAGTTATGGCTTTGTCGGTTTGGGAAACACGGCTCGAGCCACTTTGCTCTGTGTCCTTGAAGCGGAGCCCGAAAGGCATTTTCACGTCAAGCTTTTCAGATATAAAGACCAAGCTGAACCATTCATCAAAAGATTTGGAAGTTACGACAATGTCTCCTTTGAGATCGTTGATGACATCAATGAATTGGCACGTAGTGTCGATGTGTTCTTCAGTTGCATCACCAGTGCAAACGGTTTGCTTGTCGAAGATGAAAGCCATTTCCAACCGGGAGTTACGGTGATACCTGTTCACATGCGCGGGCTTCAAAACTGTGATACCACTTTCGACAGAGTGTTCGGTGACGACACGGCTCATGTCAAGAGTTTCAAGTATTTCAACCAGTTTAACGACTACAACGAGATTGGTGAAGTTCTTGCCGGCCGTGATCCCGGACGAAGAGGGCAAGCACAACGCATCATTGACTACAACTATGGTTTAGCCCTCCATGATGTGGTTTATGCAAGCCTAATCTACGAACGGGTTGCCGATATGGATATACCCAGTATTGACATCATCAAAGAGACGGAAAAGTTCTGGATTTGAAATAGACAGAATCAGGATTCTATACCAATCCCTTGATGGCATAGATCGGTAGTTAGTTATGTTTTTCTTTGCAAGGATGTGCAACGAAAAGGGACTCCCCTGGTTGTAGATGGAGTTGATGCCTTTTCTTTTTGCCTTCGAAGCTATATCTGATTGTCACGGGTTCGGTGGTGATATTCGCGATAAAGAACACATCCTTGCCATCGACAATCCTATGGGTATGCACAACGGATTCTCGGCCTTCAGCTATTTGCAGTGGACGGACAACAGAGGCCCCATCCCTTAATACGCGGACTCCTGCTGACCTCAACTGTTCGATTTTCCGTTGTGACTCAGGCGAGATATATACCCCCTCCTCTATGATGAGAGCCTTGTAGAGGATGGTGTCGGGGGTGGTCAGAAGTCCATCTGCGGTGGCGGAAATCCTGTTTTGCAAGGCGTCGCCGGTGCACACGTCCCAGTCAAGTCCATCGATGTTTTTGGGAAGTCGGTGAGTGAGCGTCTTGACGGGCACGTCATCGCCGAGGAAGATGAGCACATCTGGAGCGGCCTTCCCCTTGCGGAGCATATCCATACTCTTGTTGATTTCTTGCCATATAGGCTTGAAATTCTCCCACTGAGGATTGCTGCGGTTAATGGCATACTCTCGTCCGGCGACATATCTGACAGCACGGCTGTCAGGAATGTGAGGAGTGGCACAAACCACAAATTCCTGCGCTCCCATAGAGAATGCGATGTCGGCGACACGTTTCAGGTCGAGGGGTGAGTGCTGATATTCGGCATCAGTCATTGCCTCTGCCGACGCAATCTTCTTTCCGTAAAGATGTGCTGCCGACGAACAGTCCTTTACGTCGTAAGCGCCTGTTTGCTGGTAAGCCCAGAATTCGCCTTGCGGTTTCTCAACAGCCGCCTTGACACTGATGGCATCCCCCGTGATGCACAGCGCATTGCCGATGGCCTGAGCCGTGAAATGCAGGCCATTCTCGGCTGCTTTTCTTTGGAAGGTGGCATAATAATTGTCGCGCATACAATCACTGATTGTCATACGCAAGTCCCTCAACACCGCTTCAGTCTTTTCCTGTGACTCCACTACAAATCCTGCCAAAACAGGAAGGTAAGGTTGGAGGTCATAGCCACGCCTTTGCTTAAACTCTTCCAACATCCATGGAGTCCAGTTTTGCGACCCTCCCTCATGGGAGTCCAGGGCAACCCCGTCCACCAAACGCTGTCCTAAGGTGTTGAGCGAATCAATGATCACTTGTGCATAACTATTCCAGTGCAGTTCCGCCGCCTCCCGCGACAGTTTGTCACACTCGTAGCCTAAAAGGTTCTGCCTGCCGTGCTTGGTTCTCGCGCCGGTAAGTACAGAAGCGAAGCGTATGATTCTCCACTGACCTTCTGGCACTTCCCATTCCACGTAGCCATCATCACCAAGCCTTTCGGTAAGGTCAATGATGCTTTCGGGATCAATCATCTCGTCAGCAGAATAAGCCACATGACATCGCTCCTCCATAAAGTCGCTATGCAATGCAGCCTTCTCCTGCCATCTGTCCACAAGGGCTTCGTCACCCACGTGCCAGTTTTTGAGTCTAAGGTTGCCCTTATAGTTTATTCTCCAGTATTTGCCTCTTGTGGCAGGAAATGCGTTTGTGCGGGTATAGTATCCTCCCTGGCTGCTATACATATTCTCCAATGTCACCACGTCGCGCCACGACAGACTGTCATCGCTTACTTGCAGGGTGCCTATGTCGGGCATGGCATGGAATTTTGCCCCCATAAATGTTTCCGACTCACCCGGAATCTGCATCGCCCCGTTTCTTCCTTTTCCCTTGGCGGGATATTGCGCCGTGATGTGCCTCATGAGTCCGTCCTTGCGACAAGGGATGGCGAGCACGGCAATGTCTTTTACATAACCATCGCGTCCGGAAATATGTGGCATAACGAAACGTTGATGACCGGCCGAGGAGATAATCGTATCAGCCGAGACCACTCTTTGCATCGCATGGCTTGCATCGATCCACGTGCCTCCAGCCACATAACCATTGGAGATGTTGATTTCAAAAGACATGTCAGCACGCTTGGCCTCTTGTGCGGCAAACTTGATATGTTGCCACCACTCGGAGGAGAATCCCTCTTCAGCCCCATTGCTCCGTGCGTCTTTTGCATGGTTTTGGTCGTAATACACCACACCGGCAAACCCGGCATCTTTCAGCGCCTTGATGTCTGCCACGATGCCCTCTTTGGTCGTCCGCTCATAGCCGAAAAACCACCAAGTCTTCATCTGTGCCTTGGTAGCGAGAGAGGCCATGCATGCGAGAAGGAGGAATAGTTTTTTTTTCATTTCTTGATGAGGTTGTAGTTTGTCTTGCAAAGATACAAGTTTATGATGAAAAACAAGCACTTTATCGAGAAAATTTTCTCATCATACAGGAAATCATGATTGGTCGAAAGATGTTTTAGTCATCGTTTGTTGATGTTCGCTATTTAGGTAGGTTCTATTCATTACAATTCTCTGAG